>CAZSYV010000017.1:0-32298 GCA_964610955.1 uncultured Klebsiella sp.
TATGACCCGCATATGACTCGGGTGCTGCAAAGTGCGCTTTGGTCGTTTCCAAGAGCACATGTGGCCGATTCTGTTTGAAGACTTGTCGTGGTCTCGATGGGAAGTTCCGCAACGATAACGTAAATATCACCAAAACAAACGCTTGTGAACGGAAATGTCAATCAAGCTTGAACTCTTGCGTACAGAGGCAGCGCCCTGAACCACCGTGTATTGCTCCTCTTCAGAAATGGGGCGCAGAAGCAGTGTGTTGACTGCGCCTGATGCCCCGGTCCGTGTGGGGCCTACACCGGCAGGATCTTGAGGGTGGTCGTCGAGCCTCCCACACCGAGCAGTTCACCGTGACTCAGGATCAGGCGATCGCCGCGCACGACCAGGCCACGGCGTTCGAGTTCGTGCACTGCGTTTCGGGCCACCTCGTCGACCGTGCTGGTGGTGTAGTCGAACAACAGGGGCTGTACGCCACGGTAAAGGCACATGCGGCGCACCACCTCGGGGTGGCGGCTCAATGCGTAGATGGGCAGGCCCGAGCTCAGGCGTGACATGCGCAGTGCCGTTGCCCCGGATTCCGTCAGGCACACCATGCCGGCGACGGATTCGAGATGGTTGGCGGCGTAGACTGCGGACATGGCGATCGTTTCATCGATGCGGGTGAACGCCCGCTCCATGCGATGTTGCGAGCGGCGAAGATCGGGGTAGGTTTCGGCACCGAGGCAGGTTGCCGCCATGGCCTTCACCGTCTCGACGGGGTACTGGCCACTTGCCGTCTCGGCCGACAGCATCACGGCATCGCTGCCATCGAGTACGGCGTTTGCGACATCGAAGACCTCGGCGCGCGTCGGAATCGGGTTCTGCACCATCGATTCCATCATCTGCGTCGCGGTGATCACCAGGCGATCCGCACGACGCGCCTTGCTGATCAGTCGTTTCTGGATGCCGATCAGTTCTGCATCGCCGACTTCGACCCCCAGGTCGCCCCGTGCGACCATGATGCCATCGGCAGCAAGGATCATGGCATCGAGTACCGCCTCGTCGTGCACCACCTCGGCGCGCTCGATCTTGGCGATGATGCGTGCGTGGCTGCCTGTGGCTTCCACCAGCGATCGCGCATGCTCGATGTCGGTTGCACTCAGGGGGAACGATACCGCCATGTAGTCCAGACCCAGTTCGACGGCATGACCGATGTCCTCGCGATCACGCTCGGTGAGCGCCGGCGCCGAGAGCCCGCCGCCGAGTCGATTCAGGCCCTTGCGGTTCGACAGTCGTCCGCCCATGCGCACCCGGCATGCCACGCGAGGCCCACGCACTGCCTCGACGATGAGGCTGATCCGGCCATCGTCGAGAATCAGTACATCGCCCGCTGCGACGCACTCGGGCAGTGTCGGCAGGTCGACACCGACCGTGAGCTGGTCGCCGGCGTCGTCGGCGAGTTCGCAGTCCAGTGTGAATGGTTCGCCTTCGACGAGTTCGACTGCCGCCTCGCGAAAGCAGCGAATGCGGATCTTCGGGCCCTGCAGGTCACCGAGCAGAGCCACCTCGCGCCCGGCTTGTGTACTGAGCTCACGTACCCGTGCGGCACGCTCGCGGTGCTCCTCGATGCGACCGTGCGAGAAGTTCAGACGAAACACGTCCACCCCTGCCGCGATCAGCGCTGCAATGGTCTGTGTCGAACTGCTGGCGGGGCCGAGCGTTGCAACGATCTTGGTGCGTCGATGCGTGCTCATGGAGCGACTTCCTTCGCCGAGCGCAGTTGCGGCAGTACGCGCTCACCGAGCAGTCGCAGCGTCTCGCGGCCGATGTCGGCGTCGATGCCGGCCAGCAGGGGATGTACGTACAGTTGCCCGCCAGGTCCCAGCGAGCGAGCCAGTTCAATGCACTGCGCGGGGGTGAGCACCTGGTAGAGACCGGCCGCGCGCAGCACATCCGCACTGTCGAAATGGCCGTACGGACCGGGAACCCCGCCTTCCCGATACCAGCGCGCATAGCAGTTGCTTTCGTGCAGCGCGTGTGGAGCGATGCGTTGCCAGGTCGCTTCGGGATCCTCGCTGACGAAGATTGCCAGTGGTCCGAACACTGGCTCCGGCCCGGCCTGCTTGCCGAGTTCGCGGCAGCTGGCGGCGTAGGTCTCCCACAGCCCCATGAGCCCAGGCACGAAACCGTCGCCACAGCGCGCTGCCCGGCGTGCACCCCCCGGGGTCGCGGCGCCAAGCAGCAGCGGTGGGCCGTCGGCCTGCCACGGCCGGGGTGTCACTCGTACCGTCGTTCCACGAAAGGTGAAGGGTTCACCCGTCCAGGCCCGACGCAGCGCGGCAACGCCCTCCTCGAGGAGTTCACCGCGACGCGTGATATCGCGCCCGAACATCGCGAACTCCTGCGGCAGAAAACCCGCGACGAGCACCAGCTCGAGGCGCCCCTCGGCAACATGGTCGAGCACGGCAGCGTCTTCGGCGATGCGCAGCGGATCGTGCAGGGGAAGAACGATCGCCGAGATGCGCAGCCGCATGTGCCGCGTGCGCGCAGCCACTGCCGCGCCGTAGACCAGCGGCGAGGGCAGGTAGCCATCCTCGGCCCCGTGGTGCTCCGACAGCATGCAGTGGTCGAAGCCGAGCGTGTCGGCGATTGCCGCCATTTCGAGCCCATCGCGGTAGAGCAGCGGGTTCTCGCCGGCGAAGGCTGGCGAGCGCAGGTCGAGGCGCAGTATCCATTGACACATGCTTCAGCCCGCGACCGTGCCGCCGTCGACCGACAGCAGCGCACCGTTGACGAATGCAGCCTCGTCGGAGGCGGTGAAACAGATCATGTTCGCGATGTCTTCCGCAGCAGCGTACTCCGGAAGCAGCTGGACGCGGCCAATCAGGTCCATCTCGGCGTTCTCCGGGATTGCGAAGGCCTGCAGGAACGGCGTGGCGGTGCCACCGGGGCACACGGCATTGACGCGCAGGCCCTTGCGACCGAACTCGAGTGCCATCGACTTCGTCAGGCCGACCAGCGCGTGCTTGGATGCGGTGTAGGTGGCCATGTAGGCCTGACCGATCAACCCCGCGGTCGACGCCACGTTGACGATGTTGCCGCGTCGCGCCAGCAGGTGTGGCAGTGCGGCCTGGCTGAGGTAGAACGGGCCATGGACGTTCACGGCAAACATCTTCTGCCAGCCTTCGGGTGTTTCTTCCGTGAATGCCTTCAGTCCACCGAATCCGGCGATGTTGCACAGGATGTCGAGCGCGCCGAATGCCGCGACGGCTTCCGCGACCAGGGCCCGGCAGCGCTCGGGATTGCCGACATCGGCCGCAGCAGAACGCGCTTCGCCTCCGGCCTGGCGAATCGCCGCAGCCGTTTCCTCGGCACCTGAGTCATTGATGTCGGCACAGAAGACCTTCGCGCCTTCGCGGCCCATGCGCTGTGCCGTGGCTCGTCCCATCCCTGATGCCGCACCGGTGATCAGGGCAACCTTGTTGTCGAAACGTTGACTCATGTCGGTCTTTCCTTCTGATGGGTTGATTGCAACGCGTCCGCAGATGGGGGCCGACACAGTATGCTTTGTCTGAGTGGCGCGTGGGTAGTACGCGATGCCGGTCGCTCGGCACGGAACCGTACTGCGTGCTCGTGCTGGGCAGGCCATGCCGAAATGACGGATCATTGCGGCACTGGCAAGACGATCTCGGCAAGGAGGGTGATATGGCTGTAGAAAAGCCGTTGAGTGAACTCGTCCGACCGGACTGGATGTCCGAAGTCGACTGGCAGGCGACGCTCGAGCGCATCGACTCGCCCGAGCGTATCCGTGCCGATGCCAGGGAACACGTCGAGCGCTATCTGGCAACGCAGGGTGAGGATGGTTACCGTCAGGAACTTGCGCCGCTTCCCTGCCTGCTCCTCACCACGATCGGACACAGAAGCGGGAACCCCGTCTGTACGGCACTGAACTTCCTGCTGCTCGACGGGAAGTACCATGTGGTCGGATCACTTGCCGGCAGCGCGACGCATCCCGCCTGGGCCAGGAACCTGAAGCGGAATCCGCAGGCGTGGGTGCAGGTGAAGGATCGGCGATGGGAGGCGGATGTGCATCTGCTCACGCCCGAGGAGCGCGCCGAAGTCTGGCCAGCGCTGGTGAGGATGATGCCGCTGTGGGAGGTATTCCAGCAGCGTACCGATCGCATGTTTCCGGTGTTCGTGCTGACACCCCGGGTGTAGTGCAGTGCACGACGTGACTGGGCGCGGGTGGATTGTGCGCGGATGAAAGAGGGCATGAGCGAGGACGCGATCCGGGATCTGCTCGATGAGCAGGCGATCCGCAAGGTGGTGCTGCGCTACTGTCGCGGTATCGATCGGCTCGACCGCGCCCTGGTGCGCAGCTGCTACCACGATGATGCACACGATGAGCACGGGAGCTTTTCCGGCAACGTGGACGCGTTCCTCGAGTGGGCCTTTCGCATCGCATCGCGCTTCGACATGACGATGCATTTCCTGGGCAATCTGCTCGTCGAACCGGGTCCCGTCCGTGCCGATGGGGGGCGCGTGGCGCGGGTGGAAAGCTACGGTATCGCGCATCACCGCCGTGCGGGCGGGCAGGCCAGGGACAATCTGCTGGTTGGCTTCCGCTATCTGGATCGTTTCGAGCGCCGGGATGATGGCGTCTGGCGCATCGCGCGGCGTGTCTGCACCACGGAGTGGGTGCGCCGTGACGAGGAATCCGCCTGGTGGCCGATTCCACAGGGCATGCGCACCGGCAGGCGTGATCGCAGCGATCCGGTCTACGAGCCGCTCGAGTGAATCGTGTGCAGGCGGGGCATTTGAACGCGTGGCAGGTGCAATGATGATCGGGCTGTTCCATCGCGCGCAGGTGCACGGTGATCGGGTGGCGTTGCGCGATGGCGCAAACGTGCTGCGCTACGCGGATCTGTTGTCGCGCTCGACAGGTATTGCAGCGACGCTGCTTGTCGAAGCGCCGGACCTGGCAGGGGAGCGCATCGCTCTGTTCGTGCCTCCGGGCGCCGATCATGTGCTGGCCCAGTGGGCTGTCTGGCGGGCAGGTGGGGTCACGGTACCGCTCAATCTGGCAGCTGCCGCACCCGAGATCGACCATGTGCTGCGCACGGCGGGCGTTCAGCGTGTGCTGTGTGTCGGTGATCTCCCGGTGGCACTGCGAGCTGCCTGTGAAGCGGCAGGAGCCCGGTGTCTTGCTCTCGACGCGCTGGCACGAAGCGATGCAGACCCGGCGCTGCCACAACTGACGCCCGAGCGCCCGGCGATGATCGTGTTCACCAGCGGCACCACCGGCAGGCCGAAGGGCGCGCTGTTCACCCACGCGACGATCGAGGCACAGCTGCGCATGCTGGTCGCGGCGTGGGAGTGGCAGGCGACGGACTGCATTCCGCTGTTCCTGCCGCTGCACCACGTGCACGGCATCGTCAACGTGCTGTGTTGTGCGCTGTGGTCTGGGGCGTGCGTCGAGACCTTCGCCGGCTTCGATGCCGCACGCGTGCTCGACCGGGTCGCTGTCGGGGCGTACAGCGTGTTCATGGCAGTTCCGACCATCTACGTGAAGCTCATCGAGATGCTCGATGCAATGCCTGAATCGGGGCGTCAGGCCGTCGCAGAGGGGTTCAGGCGCATGCGCCTGATGGTTTCCGGTTCGGCAGCGTTGCCCACAAGCGTTCACACGCACTGGGAGCGGATCACCGGACAGCGACTGCTCGAGCGCTACGGGATGACGGAAATCGGCATGGCACTGTCGAATCCGCTGCACGGCGAGCGGCGCGCCGGCAGCGTCGGTCTGCCGCTGCCCGGTGTGGATCTACGGCTGGTCGATGAGGCTGGCAGGGTGATCGGGAGTGAAAACGAAGCCGGTGAGATCCAGGTGCGTGGCCCGGCCGTGTTCGCCGGTTACTGGAACGACCCCGAGGCAACACGACGCAGTTTCGTCGACGGCGGCTGGTTTCTCACCGGTGATGTGGCGACTCGCGAGCGCGGCTACTACCGCATCCTCGGCAGGCGCTCGGTCGACATCATCAAGTCGGGCGGCTACAAGCTCTCGGCGCTCGAGATCGAGGGTGTGCTGCTCGAACATCCCGCGGTGCGTGAGGCGGCTGTCGTTGGCGTGCCTGATCCGCTGTGGGGTGAAGTCGTGGCGGCAGCCCTCGTGCTGCGCGCCGATGCGACGCTCAGCCTCGATGAGCTGCTTGCCTGGTGTGGCGAGCGACTGTCTGCATACAAGCACCCGCGGCGGCTGCTGGTCGTCGATGCATTGCCGCGCAACGCACTCGGCAAAGCGCTGAAGCCAGCGGTGTGCGCACTGTTCGACCAGAGTGATGCCCCGGCCTGATCAGCCGGGGTCGTTGCTGACCTCGATCACGCATCGTCCGGTGATACGCCGATTCGCCAGATCGGCGACTGCCTGTCCGCATGCTTCCAGCGGGTAGCGCTGCAGCGGGGGATCCTGCAGCAGGCCATCGGCATAGAGTTTCAGCGCGGCATCGACCAGGGGTCTGGCCTGTCGGGGATGGCGCATCGAGAATCCACCCCAGTCGACCCCGACGATCTGGCAGCTTTTCAGTAGCGGCAGATTGAGCGGTATGCGCGGGATTTCGCCGCTGGCAAAACCGATCACCAGGTAGCGGGCATTTTCTGCACACGAGCGCAGTGCGGATTCGGCAAGCGCGCCGCCAACCGGGTCGAAGACCAGATCCACGCCACGCCCCGAGGTCATTTCCTTCAGCGTTGCACGCAGGTCGTCACGCGAATAGTCGATCGTTGCATCGGCACCCAGTGCGGCCGCAGCAGCGAGCTTTTCCGCACTCGATGCGCCGGCGATCACGCGTGCACCCAGGGCCTTGCCGATCTGCACCGCCGCAGCACCGGTACCCCCCGCAGCACCAAGCACCAGCAGCGTTTCCCCGGCCTGCAGTGCACCACGCTCGCGCAGGGCAAAGTACGCGGTGGCGTTTGGCTGCAGGAATGCGGCCGCCCCGGCAAAACCCATGTTGGCAGGCATGCGGTGCAACTGCGCCACGGGCAGCGCCAGTCGCTCCGCGAAGGCACCGATGCCGGAACTGGCGAGAATGCGCTCGCCGATGGCCGCGTTCTGGACGCCTTCGCCGAGTGCGATCACGGTTCCGGCGCAGTCTCCACCGGGGACGAAGGGTGGTGGAATGCGAATCTGGTACTGCCCCGAGACCAGCAGGGAGTCGACGAAATTGACCCCGGCGGCATGGACCTGGATCAGCACCTGGCCCGCGCCGCAGACGGGGTCGGGGTGTTCCCGAAGCCGTAGCTGCTCGGGAGGACCGTATTCGGTGCAGACGATTGCACGCATCGATTGAAGCTCCCTGGTGGTCGAAGCCGCTGTATACCCGGTGAGCGGCCCCGGTTGCAAATGGTGCTGATCCGGGAAGTCGAGGGAAGCGCAATGCCGATCCGTGGGAGCACGGGATACGGGGCGGGTCGGCTATAGTTGCGATGCAATTGGCACGGGGCAGGGTGGGGACGCACACTTGGAACAACTGACGACGATCGATCTGGCCAAGGAGTATCTGAAGTTCTCCGCAGCACATTTCACGATTTTCACGGCAACCGAACGGGAACGGCTGCACGGGCACAATTTCCGCGTGGCTGCCTCGCTGACGGCACCCGTTGGCGAAAACGGCATGTGCTTCAGCTACCGGATCCTGAAGGACAAGCTCGAGGGTCTGTGCCGCTCGCTTGACGAGTACATGCTGCTGCCTGCCGATTCTCCGTACCTGCGCATCAGCGAACGGGGTTCGCACTACCGTGTCGAGTTTGCGGGCGAGGAGCTGCTGTTTCCACGCAGCGACACGCTGCTGCTGCCGGTGCGCAACGCAACCGTCGAGGAATACGCACGCTTCCTGCTGGAGCGTCTGCTCGATGACCGCCAGCTGATCGAGCAGCACGAGATCCGCGAGGTGACGATCAAGGTCTCGTCGGGCCCCGGACAGTGGGGCTCGAGTCATTGGCGCAAGCAGTGAGGTATCCACCATGCGGACCCTGGTGATCACGGGGGCGAGTCGCGGCATCGGCATGGCCACGGCACGCGAGTTTGCGGCAGCCGGGTGGCGCGTGCTGAACATTGCACGCCGGCCCTGTGCACTCGAGGGCGTCTGCAATGTCCATGCCGATCTGGCAGATCCAGCGTGGGTGGATGCGCATGGAGCCGCGATACGCAAGGCGGTTGCCGGGTCATCGAGAATTGCCCTGGTGCACAATGCCGCACTGCTGACCCATGACAGCATCGCTGACGTGACCCAGGCCGTGTTTCGTGAGGTGCTGCAGGTGAACCTGCTGGCGTGCGTGCAGCTCAACCAGCTGCTGCTCGAGCGGATGCTGCCAGGATCCTCGATCATCTATGTCGGCTCGACACTGGCGACGAAGGCGGTTCCGGGCAGTTGCGCCTATGTAGTGTCCAAGCATGCGCTGGTCGGGCTCATGCGTGCTGGCGTGCAGGACCTTGCGGGTCGGGACATCCACAGCGCGTGTGTGTGCCCAGGCTTCACCGATACCGAGATGCTGCGTGAACACATCGGTGAGGAACCCGAAGTGCGCGAGACGATTGCTGCGGGCATCAGCTTCGGCCGTCTGCTGCAGCCCGAGGAGATTGCGCGCGTGATCGCGTTCTGTGCAGACAACCCGGCCCTCAACGGCGCTCTCATCCACGCCAACCTGGGGCAGATCGAGCGCTGAATGTGGGCGCGCGATCACTGAATCGCTCCGGTTTGTGATGCGGTTCACGCTTTGCGGCAGAGATCCCGGCAGCGTTGACTACACTTCAGGCGACCCCGCGCGGCACCGCCAAAGCGGATCCGACCATCAAAGAAGTGGAGACCACCCGATCATGCGCAATCTGCTCCTGTCCTCTCTTTCTCTGTGCTTTGGCCTGTACGCTGCAACGGCTACCGCCGCAGTGCAGTGTTCGCGTGATCCCGCGCCTGCAATACCTGATGGCACCACTGCCTCGCTCGATGAGATGCAGTCGGCACAACAGGTCATGAAGGCCTACATGGAAAGCAGCAATGCGTACATGAAGTGCCTCGACAAGCAGGGTGCATCTGCAGGTTTCATCGAAACCCACGAGGCGCGGACCAGCCGTCTGGCGAACTACAACGCGGCAGTAGACGAACAGACCTCGGTCGCCGGCAAGTTCAACGCAGCAGTGAGGGCGTTCAAGGCGCGCAACTGAGTCCCTCGAGGCCCGAGGTCGACAACCCCCTCGGGCCTTTCGTTTCCCAGGCTCAGTGCCATTGATGCGGTGACTTTCACGGCGTTCGTGCACGGCGTTCGTGCCCAAGAGCTCCGGCTGCCTTCTTCACTCCTGAATCATCCCCGCCGATCGCTGCATCGGATGCATGCATCGACACTGCCACGGGAGATGGCGGCGAGTACGGGCAAGCTGCTAAGCTGCGCGCGGATCGAGCGAGGCGGGCGAATTCGAACTCATATCAGCGTAGAGCCTGCTCGAGCCCTGGGAGGTTCAGCGCGTGACCAGGAATGGGGTGCGGCTGTACCGGAACACTCGTGACACCGGAGACCTGATCATGCGCCGCTCGCTTCTGGCCTATCTGCCAATCTGTCTGTGCCTGTCCGCCACGGTTGCTGTTGCAGAATGCACGCGAGACGCCGCCCCGGCGATTCCCGATGGCAGTGCCGCCACGCTCGAGGACATGCAGGCCGCACAGCAGGCCATGAAGGCCTACATGGCAAGCAGCAACGCCTATCTCGAGTGTCTGGACAAGGAAGGTGCCGCCGCGGGTGAGACAGAGGCCGAGGATGCCCGGGCTGCCCGCGTGGCGAATTACAACACGGCCGTCGATGAGCAGACCGCGGTTGCCGATGGATTCAATGCGGCAGTGAAGGCGTTCAAGGCACGCAACTGAACCCATTGAGCCACAGAAAGGGCCAGGGTTCCGGGATGAGGTCTGCCGTGTGAGGCTGCGCTTTCTCGGTGCAGCACAGACGGTGACCGGATCGCGTTACCTTGTGAGTGCCCGTGGTTCACGGGTGCTGGTGGATTGCGGGCTGTATCAGGGCAGCAAGGATCTGCGCCTGCGCAACTGGCAGCCGTTTCCCGTCCCGGTGGATGAGATCGATGCCGTGGTGCTCACGCACGCGCACATCGATCACAGCGGTTTTCTGCCGGCACTGTACCGTCAGGGTTATCGGGGCCCCATCTACTGCACTTCGGGAACCCGCGCGCTGTGTCGCGTCCTGCTGCCCGATGCGGGATTCCTGCAGGAGGAGGACGCACACTACGCGAACCGCAAGAATCTCACCCGGCAGGCCCCGGCCGAGCCGCTGTTCACCCGCCGGGATGCCGATGAGGTGCTGCACCAGTTCCGTGAGATCACGTGCAACAAGGCACATCAGGTCGCCAGGGGCATCGAGGCGACACTGCAGCCTTCGGGGCATATTCTCGGGGCGAGCAGTGTGCTCCTCGACGATGGTGCGCAGACGATTCTTTTCAGCGGTGATCTGGGGCGCTACGACGATCCGGTCATGTTCCCCCCCGAGCCGCCGTTGCGCGCGGATTACCTGGTGGTCGAGTCGACCTACGGCGATCGCTGCCACCCGTCGGTGGATGCCGAACAGGTGCTGGGTGAAATCATCGATCGCACGACCCGGCGTGGCGGTACCGTGCTGGTTCCGGCGTTTGCGGTCGGCCGTGCGCAGCTGGTGCTGTATCTGCTGCAGCGTCTGCGCGCACGCGGAGCCATTCCCCAGGTACCGATCTACCTGAACAGTCCGATGGCGATTCGGGCAACGGAGATCTTCTGTCGTTTCAGCGGAGAGCATCGGTTGAGCAGTGCCGATTGCGAACGGATTGATGCCGGCACGACCTACGTGCGCACCGTCGAGGAATCGCAGGCGCTGACACGGCAGAAGTACCCCTGCGTGATCATCTCCGCGAGCGGGATGGCATCGGGCGGGCGCGTGCTGCATCACCTGAAGACGCTGATCACCGACCATCGCAACAGCGTGGTGTTCGCCGGGTTCCAGGCCCCCGGAACCCGCGGTGCCGCATTGGTCGCTGGAGCAGGAGAGATCAGGATCCATGGCGTCTGGTTGCCGGTGCGTGCAGAGGTCCACAACCTCGACGCGCTGTCGGCGCATGCGGATGCCGACGAAATCCTGCGCTGGCTCGGATCCTGTCCCGAGGCGCCACGGCGTGTCTTCGTGACCCATGGCGAGCCGGCGGCTGCCGCTGCCTTGCAACAGCGCATCGGCGAGCAGCTCGGCTGGCAGGCTGCAGTACCCGGGTACGACGAGGAAGCGCAGCTCGGTTGATCCGAGTGTCTGTCATCTCACGGCAATGCTGGCACGACACTTGCTGTCAGGCTTTTGTCCTGTATTGATGACGGAATTCTGGCACGCACGCATGGCTGCTCAACTTGCATCATCGGCTCCGCTTGCCCGTGGCGCAGATCCGGCCTCGCTCGGTGAGGTGGCGCTGGCGCTGGCGCTGGTCGTTGCCGCCATCGTGATTCTCGCGTGGGTGTTGCGGCGCATACAACGTGGCATCGCTGCGACCGGGTCCTCCCGTCTCAGGGTGGTCGCAAGCCTCGCGCTCGGCCCGCGTGAGCGACTCGTCGTGGTCGATGCCGCGGGGACGCAGCTTCTGCTCGGGGTCACGCCCGCAGGAATCAGTCGCCTGCATGAACTTTCCGATCCGTTGGTGGTTGCCGCACCGTCGCCGAACGATTTTGCGCAGCGCCTGCGTCAGGCGCTGCGAGGAGTGGGGCCGGAATGATCCCTCGCACGCTGCTGCGCATGGTGCTCGCGCTGGCGCTGCTGTTGCCGATGCTGGCGCTGGCACAGACTCCGGATGTCTCGCTGTTCGACGCAGGGGGATCGCTCGGTGTGCCCGCCGTGAAGATCACGACCAACGCCGATGGCAGTCAGGACTACACGGTCACGATCCAGATCCTGGCGCTGATGACGGCGTTGACCCTGTTGCCGGCGCTGCTGATGATGGTGACGGCGTTCACGCGCATCATCGTGGTGTTCGCGATCCTGCGTCAGGCGCTTGGCATGCAACAGACACCGTCAAACCAGATTCTGCTCGGGCTTGCGTTGTTTCTGACACTGTTCGTGATGCACCCGGTGTTCGAGGCGGCGGACACACTGGCGCTGCAGCCCTATCTGCAGGAGGAGATCGGGGCGCGCGAGGCGATCGAGCGGGTGCGCGAACCGTTTACCGCATTCATGCTGGCTCAGACACGGGAAAACGATCTGCAGATGTTTCTGCGTCTGTCGGGAACCGGGCCGGTCGACGGGCCCGATGCGGTGCCATTCACCGTGCTCGTTCCTGCCTTCGTCACCAGTGAGCTGAAGACGGCGTTCCAGATCGGCTTCCTGCTGTTCGTGCCGTTCCTGGTGATCGATCTGGTCGTCGCCAGTGTGTTGATGGCCATGGGCATGATGATGCTCTCGCCGATGATCATTTCCTTGCCGTTCAAGATCATGCTGTTCGTGCTCGTCGATGGCTGGGCGCTCATCGTCGGTTCGCTGGCTGGCAGTTTCGCGCTCTAGAGGAACGGACGATGACACCCGAGATGATGGCCCAGTTGCTCGGTGAGGGATTTCTGCTCACTGTGGTGATGGTCTCGGTGCTGGTGCTGCCGAGTCTGGTGGTTGGTCTGATCGTCAGCGTGTTCCAGGCGGCAACGCAGATCAACGAGCAGACCCTGAGCTTCCTGCCACGACTGCTGACCACGCTGCTTGCCGTGATGGTCGCCGGCCCCTGGCTGCTTTCCCGCCTGATCGATTTCACGCAGCGCATCGCCGAGACCCTCTCCCTGGTGACGGGCTAGGAGGTGTTCGAACTCACGCTGCCCGCGCTGGCGCAATGGCTGGGGAGCTGGCTCTACCCGTTGGCGCGCCTCGGTGGGTTCCTGATCCTGGCGCCGGTTTTCGGTGCGCAGCTGGTGCCGGCGCGTATCCGCGCCGGGGTGGCAATCCTTCTTTGCATGCTGATCGCTCCGCTGTTGCCGGCCCCGCCGGCGCTCGATCCCCTGTCGGTGCAGAGCCTGCAACTGCTCGCCGTCCAGGTGCTGTTTGGCTTCGGGCTGGGTTTTGCGATGCAGATGTTCTTCCAGATATTCGTGCTGGGCGCACAACTGATGGCGATGCCGATGTCGCTCGGCTTCGCTTCGATGGTCGATCCGGCCAATGGCGTCAGCGTCACCGTGCTGCCGCAGTATTTCGTGGTGCTGCTGACTCTGGTGTTCCTGGCAACCAACGGACATCTGGCGATGCTCGAGGTATTGGTCGAAAGCTTCCGCTTCCTGCCGCTCGATGCGGGAGCGCTCCCGGCGAGCTGGGGGTGGACACTGGTCGGCTCGGCATCGTGGCTGTTTCTGAGCGGGCTGCTGCTTGCCCTGCCGGTGATGACCGCGCTGCTGATCGTCAACCTTTCCTTTGGCGTCATGACGCGGGCAGCACCACAGCTCAACATCTTTTCACTTGGTTTCCCGATGTCGATGCTCTTCGGATTGTTCATCGTCTGGGCGAGTGCGGGAGATTTCCTGCCACGCTACGACCTGCTGTCCCGGGAGGCTTTCGAACTGCTGTACGCGTTAGCCGCGCCGCCCTGAGGCGGCGCGGGCTCCCAGGGGATCACTGGGTCGAGCGGTTTTTCTCACCGTGGTGCATTGGCCCGTCGCAGGGATGGCTCATGCCATCGCGATGTGCGCGCCAGCGCTTGCTCTTCGCGGCCCGCTGTTCGCTGTACTTGCTGTACTGTCCCTCGTTCAGCACTTTCTTGAGCTGTGCGTCGCGTTCGCCGGAAAGTTTCTCCATCGCCTTCATGTGGGCCTCGCGCGCCTTGGCCATCTCGCTGCGCTGCTTCTGCATGTCGGCGACGAAGCGCTCGTTGATCTTCTGCACGGATGCCGACTGCGCCGAGTCGAGCTCAAGTCGTTCGCCCATGCGCTGGGTCATCTGGGTGGCATCCATGCCGCGTGCACGTGCTCCGTCGCTGCCGGCAGGGGTAGCGGCGCTGGCGCCGTAACCGATGCCGAGGGCGCAGAGCATGGCGAGTGGGAGTCTGTAGCCGATCTTCATGGTATTTCCTCGAGGTTGCAGGTGTTTGCGGTCGCATCTCGTGCTTTGCGAACCGTCGCCTGATCAGACGGTGGGTGGCCGAAGTTTCCTTCGCGGTGATATTTCCGCTCAGGTAGTGGGCATCGTGCATGAATCTTGCTATTGGTAACGAACCGCATGGTTTGAGTCAGAATCCGGACACGGCATGGCCGAAGAAGAGACAGGACAGGAACGCACCGAACAGGCAACACCACGCCGTCTCGAGCGCGCCCGCGAGGAAGGTCAGGTGGCGCGCTCGCGCGAGTTGGCGACCTCGGTGATCCTGCTTGCGGGATCCATTTCACTGTACGTTTTCGCGTCGCAGCTCGGTGATAGCTTCGCGGCACTGTCCCATACCGCGTTTGGCTTCAGTCGAGAGGGGCTGTCCGATCCGGGCACGATGGGGCGCGTGCTGTCGGTGGCAACACTCAGTGCGCTGGGTGCACTGCTGCCCATCCTGGTGTTGCTCATGATCGCCACCCTGATCGGTCCGGCAGCACTTGGCGGGCTGTTGTTCAGCACGAAGGCGTTGATGCCGAAACTCGAGCGCATCGATCCCTTGCGTGGACTGCAGCGCATGTTCTCGCTGCGTTCGCTGGTCGAGCTGCTGAAGGCGATTGCCAAGGTGGCACTCGTCGCGACGGTGGCGGCACTGCTGCTGTGGACGCTGCGCGAGGAGCTGTTCGCCCTTGCCGTCGAGGCGCCGCAGCCGGCGCTGCTGCATGGGCTGCGTCTGGTCGGCATCTCGGCGATCGTGCTGAGTGCCTCGACGCTGCTCATCGCAGCAGTCGACGTGCCGTTCCAGCTGTTCGACCACGCGCGCAAGCTGCGCATGACGATGCAGCAGGTGCGCGACGAAATGAAGGAGACCGAGGGACGCCCGGAGGTCAAGAGCCGGATCCGCCAGCTGCAGCGTCAGCTGGCGCGCAGCAGGATGATGGCGGCAGTGCCGAGTGCGGACGTGGTGATCACCAACCCGACACACTTCGCGGTCGCGTTGCGCTACGAGGCAGGGCGTGCCGTGGCGCCGGTGCTGGTGGCCAAGGGCAGCGAGCTGCTCGCATTCAGGATTCGCGAAATCGCCGAGGCACACGCGGTGCCCGTGGTGGAATCCCCCCGTCTGGCGCGAGCGGTCTACTACAGCACCGAGATCGATGCGCAGATCCCCGCCGGGCTGTATCTGGCAGTTGCCCAGGTGCTTGCCTATGTATTTCACCTGCGCAGCTACCGCCGCGGCCAGGGCCCAGCCCCGGTGCTGCCGAGCGAACTGCCGGTTCCCGAGGGCATGGATCGTCCGGGCAGTTGAAGGAAGGCGGGTTGGATCGATTCTTGCAAATCATGCTGTTGAGCGTGTCGGCGTCAGAATTGTGACCTTCACGCAGCATGTGAACACGGCAAGAGAGCAGTACTGAGATGGCAATCCGCCCGCTTGGCATGGATCGCGCCGGTATGCGTCGGCAGCTGCAGCTGCTGGCGCACGGCAACCTCGGCATTCCGCTGCTGTTGCTGCTGGTGCTGGCCATGATGATGCTGCCGGTGCCGCCGCTGCTGCTCGATGCCCTGTTTTCCTTCAATATCGCCCTGTCGCTGGTCGTCCTGCTGGTTGCTGTCTACGCGTTGCGCCCACTCGATTTCTCCGTGTTTCCGACCATCCTGCTGGTGACCACACTGCTGCGCCTGGCGCTCAACGTTGCCTCGACGCGCGTCGTGCTGCTCGAGGGCCATACCGGCACCGATGCGGCAGGCCATGTGATCGAGGCATTCGGCAAGGTGGTGATCGGCGGCAACTACGTTGTCGGCATGGTGGTGTTCCTGATCCTGGTCATCATCAACTTCGTGGTGGTCACCAAGGGAGCGGGGCGCATATCGGAGGTCAGTGCGCGCTTCACTCTCGATGCGATGCCCGGCAAGCAGATGGGCATCGATGCCGATCTCAACGCCGGCCTGATCGACCAGAACGAGGCACGCAAGCGCCGTGAAGAGGTCGCCCAGGAGGCGGATTTCTACGGTGCGATGGACGGCGCCAGCAAGTTCGTGCGCGGTGATGCTGTCGCAGGAATCCTGATTCTGGCAATCAACCTGCTCGGCGGGCTGGCAATCGGTGTGCTGCAGCACGACCTGAGTTTCGCGGACGCGATGCAGGTCTATTCGCTGCTGACCATCGGCGACGGCCTGGTCGCGCAGATTCCCTCCCTGCTGCTGTCGACCACTGCTGCAATCATGGTGACGCGGGTCAATGCCGCACGCGACATGGGCGAGCAGGTGCTCGGACAGATGTTCGAGTCGCCACGGGCACTGGCGGTTTCCGCCGTGCTGTTGACGATGATGGGCCTCGTGCCCGGCATGCCGCACCTGGCCTTTGGCGGCCTCGGAGTGATCGCGGGTGCAGCGGCGTGGTGGCTCCACAGGCGCCAGCAGGCCCGGCCGACACAGACGCCGCCTGATGCCAGTGAGCCGCTGCCCGCCGAAGCACCCAGCGAACTCGGCTGGGACGATGTCACGCCGGTCGATGTGGTCGGGCTCGAGGTTGGCTATCGATTGATCCCGATGGTGGATCGCTCCCAGAACGGTACGTTGCTTGGGCGAATCAAGGGCGTGCGCAAGAAACTCTCGCAGGAGATGGGCTTTCTGGTGCCCGCAGTGCACATTCGCGACAACCTCGAGCTGCTTCCGAACGGATATCGCATCCTGCTGATGGGTGTTGCGCTGGGGCAGGCAGAGGTATTTCCCGATCGTGAGATGGCAATCGATCCCGGTCAGGTGTTCGGTCGCATCGAAGGTACACCGTGTCGTGACCCGGCGTTCGGACTGGATGCAGTATGGATCGAGCGCGAGCAGCGCGAGCGTGCGCAGACACTTGGCTACACGGTCGTCGACGCAAGCACGGTGGTTGCGACCCACCTGAACCAGGTGTTGCTTGAGCATGTCGATGAGTTGATCGGTCATGAGGAAGCCGAACAGCTGCTGCAGAAGCTGGCCAAGCTCTCGCCGAAGCTGGCCGAGGAGTTGGTACCCGGCAGCCTGACGCTGAATGGTTTCCTCGGCGTGTTGAAGACCTTGCTGGGTGAAGGTGTACCGGTTCGTGACATCCGCAGCATCGCCGAAGCAGTCGTGGCACAGGCCGCGCGCAGCAAGGACCCTTCCGGACTCGCTGCAGCAGCACGGGTTGCGCTGTCGCGCACGATCGTGCAGGAACTGGGTGCCGGAACCGAGAGCCTGCCGGTGATCACGCTGGAACCACAGATGGAACAGGTGCTGATGAAATCGCTGCAGCGCGGTGGAAGTGGTGGGGGCGAGGCAGAGGACATCGTGCTCGAACCGGGGTTGGCCGAGCGGCTGCAGCGAGCGATGACCGAAGCCGTGCAGCGCCAGGAAGCCCAGGGCAAGACGCCGGTGCTGCTGGTTCCGGCCCCGTTGCGACAGGTGCTTGCGCGCTTCGTGCGCCATACGAACCGAGCGGCAAGGGTGCTTTCGTATCAGGAGATACCGGGAAACCGTCAGGTGACGATCGAGGCCACGGTCGGTTGAGCGCGCCGGGCGGGAGAGGACAGGTTTCAATCACGATGCGACAACCCGATGCATCGTGACACGAGAGGACAGGGACATGGAACTCAGGCGGATCACGGGGCCCGATGTGAAGACTGCGCTGCGGCTGGTGCGCGAGCAGCTGGGTGCCGACGCGATGATCCTTTCGAACCGGCGGGTTTCCGACGGGGTGGAGATCGTCGCCACCGTGGAGGCCTCGATCGCCCAGGCGCCGTCCGCCGGCGCAGGGAAGGCAGCCGACCGCACGCCGCATTCGTCGCCCGCGGAGCAGGTAAAGCCAGCGGGGCTCGAAGAAGTTGCCTCGCCTGCCTCAAGGCAGCTCGAGGATCTGCAGGCCGAGCTGCGCAGCATGCGTACGCTGCTCGACCAGGGTCTGGGCGAGATTCGCTGCGCCGGCATCGGCATCGATCCTGGCGTCGAGGGACGCGTCTGGCGGCGCCTGACACGCCTGGGAATCCCCAACGCGTTGGTCAGCGAACTGGTCTCGGGAATCGGGTTTCCCACGAGTGAAGAGCAGGCGTGGGCGCTCGCGCTGGAGCGCATGGCATCGTGCATCGAGACTGCGGGAGACATCATCGCAACGGGTGGCGTCTGGGCATGTGTGGGGCCAACCGGTGCAGGAAAGACCACGACGGTCTGCAAGCTGGCGGTACGCCACGCGCTCGAGCACGGCACGCAGGGGCTGGTGCTGCTCAGCCTGGATGGGTCACGCATCGGTGGAGCCGATATGCTGCGCACCGTTGCGCGCCTTCTCGATGTGCCATTTCACACCGTGCCCCCGGGCGGGACGCTCACCGGACTGCTCGACGGGATCTCCGATGCCCGGCTGGTGCTGGTCGATACTGCAGGTATATCACGCACGTCCGTGACGGCAGCAGCACATCTCGAGGAACTCGGGGAACTCCGCGGGCGCGTCCGGACGCTGCTGGTGCTGCCGGCAACCGTGCAGTACGCCTGTCTGGAGGCGGCTGTACGCGGATATGCGATGTCTCATCCGGTTGCCGCAGTGATCACTCGACTCGACGAGGCCGCCAGCCTTGGCGAGGTGATCGGCGTGCTGGCGCAGGCGCACCTGCCGGTGGCCTACTGCAGCGACGGTGTCGATGTCCCGACGGACCTGCACATCAGCGCGGGCAGGGAGCTTCTGGATCGCCTGCTCGAACTCGGCTCGGGTACTGGCCCCGTGGGCGCGAGTGCAGGGAGCGCCACACTGTCCGGTCCTCGTGCGCGGGTCGCGGATATCGCCGATGCAGCTAGAATAGTTGGTTGAAACGCAACGCAAGGAGCCACGCATGACACCCGCTTCGGGAACCCGCAGGCCGGCGCAGGTCATTGCCGTGACCGGTGGCAAGGGCGGTGTCGGCAAGACCAGCGTGTCGATCAATCTGTCCATCGCGCTGGCCGAGCTCGGCCGACAGGTGGTTCTGCTCGATGCCGATCTGGGGCTGGCGAACGTCGATGTACTGCTTGGCCTGCAGCCGCGCCACACGCTGGCCGATGTGCTTGCCGGGACGTGCACGCTGGATCAGATCCTGCTCGAGGGTCCGGGAGGAGTGCGCATCATCCCGGCGTCCTCGGGCACGCAGACGATGGTCGGGCTGGATCCGCGCGAGCATGCCGGCCTGATTCACGCGTTCAGCGATATCGCTGCCACGCTCGATGTATTGCTCATCGACACGGCCGCCGGAATCGCCGACTCGGTGGTGAGCTTCGTGCGTGCAGCACAGGAGTGCATCGTGGTCGCGTGCGATGAGCCCTCGTCGCTCGCCGACGCCTATGCGCTGATCAAGCTGCTGAACCGCGACCATGGCATGCAGCGTTTTCGGCTGCTCGGCAACATGGTGCGCAGCCCACAGGAAGGCCGTGCACTCTACGCGAAGCTCAGCCAGGTATGCGAGCGGTTTCTCGATGTCACGCTGCTGGACGCCGGCTTCATCCCCTTCGATGATCTGGTGCGCAAATGCATCCAGCGCCAGCGTCCGGTGCTGACCGGTGCCCCGCAGTCACGCGCCGCGCAGGCCTTTCGCGAACTTGCGCGACAGGTCGATCGCTGGCCGCTGCCATCACGCCCGAGTGGTCATCTGCAATTTTTCGTCGAACAGCTGCTTGCACCAGTGGCATGCTGATCAGCCCGTGGGAATGATCGGCGCGATGTATACGACGGGAACAACCGGTGCAGCTGAGCTGATCGAGCGTCATGGACCGCTGGTGCGGCGCATTGCTTACCATATGCTCGGGCGGCTGCCGCCGTCGGTGAGCGTGGAGGATCTGATTCAGGCCGGAATGATTGGCCTGCTCGAGGCTGCCGGCAGCTATCAGACGATGCGTGGCGCCAGTTTCGAAACCTTTGCAGGCATCCGGATTCGCGGCGCGATGATCGATGAGCTGCGCCGCGGAGACTGGGCTCCACGCTCGGTGCACCGCAGTTCGCGCAAGGTGGCGGCAGCGGTCAGAGCGGTCGAGGCACGCACCGGCGGGGACGCCAGCGATGCCGCAATCGCGCGTGAACTCGGCGTCGGGCTCGATGAGTACCACGCACTGTTGCAGGACACGCGCGGCAGCCGCCTGTTCAGCCTCGATGAGTTGATGGGCGAGGCGCAGGGCGAACGCACCCAGCCGACCAGTGACGACGACCCCGCCGAACAGGTTGCACGGGAGAAGGTTGCGCTGGCGGTTGCAGCGGCGATCGAGCGGCTGCCCGAGCGTGAGCGCCTGGCGCTGTCTCTCTATTACGACGAGGAGATGAACCTGAAGGAGATCGGGCTGGTGCTCGAGGTGAGCGAGTCCCGCGTCAGCCAGATCCTGAGCCAGGCGACCAGGCGACTGCGTGCACGGCTCGTGGGAGGCGCCGAATGAAGGCGCCGCAGCGGAGCACCGGCAGGATGGATGTCCTCAGCCTGATCGGGATTGCCTGTGGTTTTCTGGCGGTGATCGGCGGGAATTTCCTCGAAGGGGGGGAGCTCTCGGCACTGCTCAATCTGCCGGCTGCCGTGCTGGTGCTTGGCGGTACCATCGGCGCCGGTCTGTTGCAGATGCCACTGAATGCCCTGCGTCGTGCACTGCAGATGCTGCGCTGGGTGATCATGCCGCCGCACCAGCAGTTTGCCGAGGGTGTGACGCGAATGGTGCGCTGGGCGACGACGGCGCGCCGCGAAGGCCTGCTTGGGCTGGAAACCGCCGCAGAGGTCGAGAAGGATCTCTTTGCCCGCAAGGGGCTGCAGTTGCTCGTCGATGGCAACGAGCCGGAAACGATCCGCAACATCCTCGAGGCCGAATCGGGGTTGCGCGAGCAGCGCGATGTGGATGCCGCGAAGTTCTATGAGAGCCTGGGCGGCTACGCGCCTACGGTTGGCATCATCGGCGCGGTGGTCGGGCTGATCCACGTGATGGGCAACCTCGAGGATCCGGCACGGGTGGGACCGGGGATCGCCGTTGCCTTCGTTGCGACGATCTACGGGGTTGCACTGGCAAACCTGTTCTTCCTGCCGATCGCAAGCAAGCTGCGCAGCTGCGTGCGTGAGGCGGCGCAGTACCGGGAGATGGTCATCGAGGGCATCATTGCGATCGCCGATGGCGAGAACCCGCATGCGATCGGCATGCGTCTCAACGGCTATCTGGGCTAGCGGAGCGCACACCATGGCACGCCGAGCGATCCACGAAGACCCGGTCAGTCACGAACGCTGGATGGTCTCGTATGCGGACTTCCTTACCCTGCTGCTGGCCTTCTTCATCGTCATGTACTCGGTGTCGCAGCGTGACGAGGGCAAGTTTCGCGTACTGTCGCAGACGCTGACGGAAGCCTTCAACATTCCTGCAAGCAGCATCGACCCGATCCGGGTTGGTGAGCCGGTGAGCGCCGTGATGCCCGGGGTGGTGAGCGACGCGGTCCAGGCTCCCGAACAGCAGCCGGACGCGGGGGAGGCCGAGAAGCAGGAACTGGCGACGACGTCCGAACCACAGCTTCCGGAGGACTTCAGGCGCATCTCACAGCGCATCGAGGAGGAGTTTTCCGGGCTGGTCGTCAGTGGCCAGCTCTCGGTACGTGGTACCGAAGAGTGGCTGGAGATCGAACTTCGCTCGAACCTGCTGTTTGCCAGTGCCGAGGCATCGATAGCGCCTGCAGCACGACCGATCCTGCGCCAGCTTGCCGATGTGCTGCGCGATACGGCGCTGCCGATCCGGGTCGAGGGTTTCACCGACGACCAGCCGATTGCCACCGGCGTGTTCCCGTCGAACTGGGAGCTGTCGTCGGCGCGCGCTGCGACGATCGTCAAGCTGTTTGCCGAGTTCGGCATTGCACCGCAGCGACTTGCTGCAATCGGCTACGGTGAGTTCCAGCCCGTGGTGAGCAACGCGACCGAGGCGGGACGGGCCCGAAATCGACGCGTGGTGCTGATGCTGTCACGAAATGCGCTGCTGCGCCCTGAGCTGCCGCGCACGCAGGTGGTTCCGCAGTCGCCCGTGTCGAATGCCACGGTAGGGTCCGGGATGGCTGTCGGTGCAGCGGGCGAGCGCTGAAAGCGGCAGGTGATCTGCGTGCGAGGGAAATAGCTTGGACATCTGGGCGGTTGCAAACCAGAAGGGAGGCGTCGGCAAGACGACTACGGTCGTGTGCTGTGCCGGTCTGCTCGGTGAGGCTGGACGACGCGTGCTGATGGTCGACCTGGACCCACAGTCTTCGCTGACGGCCTATTTCCGTCATGACAGCACGCAGCTCTCAGGGGGGACTTTCGATCTGTTTCGCGAACAGCAGCCTCCGACACCGGCAGCGGTGCTGAAAAGTCTGCTGCCGACTGCGCTCCCCGGGGTCATGTTGTGGCCGGCGACGCCAGGGCTGGGGACGGTCGAGCGCCGCGTCCGCTCCGAGGAAGGGGTGGGGCTGCGCCTGGCACGCGCACTGGCGCCACTGCGCGAGCACTTTCACCACGTGCTGATCGATACTCCGCCCGTGCTGGGCGTGCTGCTGATCAATGCGCTGGCGGCAAGCGGGCGCCTGGTGTTGCCGGTACAGACCGATTATCTGGCCATCAAGGGACTCGAGCGCATGGCGCACACGCTTGGCATGGTGGCGCGTGCGCGACGGCGTGAGCCACAGTGGAGCGTGCTGCCGACGATGTACGATTCGGGCAGTGAGGCTGCCGAGCGTGGGCTGCGTGCGCTGCAGCGCACCTTTGGCGATCGTGTGGCCAATGCCATCGTTCCGTTCGACAACGTGTTCCGCGAGGCGAGCATGCGTGGGGCCTTCCCTTCGTTGCTGGCGCCGGCCAGCAAGGGCGTGAATGCCTACCGGACCTTGCTGCACGCGACGATACGGGCAGCAGGGCACGAGCACGGCAGCGCACAGGGTTCCTGAATACTGGCAGGATGCTTGCATCGCCTCCATCGAGATGACGGCTTTCCGACACTGCATGCGCGCTGGAGACAAATAGCATGATGGAAACGAGCGAGCTGATGCTGGCCGTGGCGGCAGCGGTGGTGGTGATGGCGGTTCTGCCATGGATCGCGGTGCACCATGCACGTACCCGGATGCTCACGCGCTGCATGCGTCTCGAGGAGACGCTGCACGTCTACAATAATGCCAACCTGGCGATCGGGCGTCACCTGGGCGGACTCGAGTCGGAACTGCGTGAGCTGCGCCAGCGCGTGGCACGGCTGGAAGAGCAGGGTGCCGGCCAGGCATCCGGCCGACCGGCGGGCAACAGCACGATGGATTCTGATCCCGGCCCGGCCAACGATGCCGAACTGCGCCTCTCGCACCTGATCCGTTCACGGCTCGCGCGCCCGCGTGCCGTCGTCTGATTCCGCGGCGCCAGCACCATCCGTTTCCCAGCCTGGTGGAAAACGTCCTCGCAGGTGGTAGGCGAAGGCGATGATCTGCGCAACGCAACGGTAGAGCGTCACGGGAATCTCGTCGCCCGGGTCGAGTCGTGCAAGGAGGCCGGCGAGTTCGGCATTCTCCAGCAACGGCACACCGTGCTCGCGTGCCAGTGCGATGATCTGCTCGGCAAGCGCATCTTCTCCCGTTGCGCTCACCTGGGGCGCATTCATGCCGTCGTACTCGAGGGCGATGGCGCGCCGCACGCCTGCTGGCCCGCTCATCAGGTGCTGATCTCGAGCAGGGAGGTTTTCACCTGTGTGCGGGGCGGCTCACCCGCCAGACAGTCCAGCTGACTGATCTCCACCCCCTCGGTGCGCAACGCCTCGCTCAGTGTGGACAGATCCTCCTGGGCGAATGCAAACGCCCGGGGGTTGGCAAGCCACAACGTCGTTGCCAGGCGCCGCCCCTTGAGCCGCAGCTGCGCGTGCAGCACTCCCATTGCTTCGAGATCGAACTTCAGCCGTACCAGCCACTCGCGCTCTCCGGCAGTGCTGGCGTTGCCGGGTTCGCCGTGCTCCTCGATCTGCAGTTCGAGCGCATCGAAGTCGTTGCCGCGCATGATCGGCAGTTCAACGTTCCAGGCCTGCTGCGGCGCGATCTCGGCTCGCTGGGGGTTGTCCGCGTGACTGCTGATCTGGTGAATGCGGGTGCGTGCCAAGGCGGCCTCTACCGTGCGCAATACCTGTGTGATCAGCTCTGCGGTTTGCGCGGGTTCCCGTCCCGGGGATGGTGAGCCTCGGGGTGATGCCGGTGCATGCCGCGCTGCGGAATCGGCATCCTGCGGCAGTGTCGCGGGTGCGAATGGATCCAGCAGCCGCCCACCCTGCCCATATAAAGGAAGGGAGTGCGCACCGACGGGCCTTGCCGTGCCGGTGGCAACGGGTTTTGCAGGCAATTGCTCCATTGCGGTGTCGAGTTCGCCGAGAACGGCAAAAAGTCGCGCCTTGAGATCGTTCGCCAGCATCAGCGAACCGGGTGGGGGCGTGCGCCCGGTCCCCGCTCCCGGCGGTGGCGCTTCAGCTTGCGGTGCCTGGGTTCGAGACTGCTCCAGCGTGACGAGCAGTCTGCGCAAGGTGGCGAACGGCTTGCGCAGGCCGTCTCCACCCTTGTCATGCGCGGGATCGGCACCGGGGCCGGTGTCCGTGCTGCTCATCCGGGGGGTGTTTCGGGGAGGAGGGGTGGTGCTGCTCGGCAGTCGCTGCAGGCGTGCCTCGAGGAAACTACCGCTGTCGAGCACCGCCTTGCGCAGCCCCGCGGCGGAGCGCAGCTGCGCCGGCGACGGTGTGCGTGCCAGCAGTTCGTGGAGCCTTTCGGCAACCGCCACGGGCAGATGCGGGTTCCGCACTGCATTGTTCAGCTTCGCCAGCGCCTCGTGCAATGGTATCTGCAGTGGCAGCATTGCGCGCAGCGTGCTGGCCAGCATCTGGGTGGTGTCGCGCGTGGGGAGCAGCTGTGTGACACGGGCGCGATCCGTCGAGAGCGTCTGCAGGACCAGTCGTGCGCCGCTCGGCAGGGCCACGCGGCTGCGCGCATCGACGGTCTCTCCACCGATGTCGAGTTCGAGGATCCACCCGCCGCCGGTCGCTGGTCGCGCCGTGAGCACGCGCGCAATCATTGTCGGATCGAGTGCCGCGGGTGGGGACTGCAGCGTTGGTCCGCGCGCTCCCGGAGCCTCTGGCAGAGCAGTGAGCACTGCGGACGGCCGGGTCGAAGAGCTCGGGGGTATATCCATGTGCGTTGCCAGTCGGGTGGATCCGTCACGTATAATCGCGCGGCGACCGCGAGTATAGCGGTTGTCATGGCGCTGGAATGAACGCTGCGAGAGCACTCCCGCGCCCCTCACATCGTGTTCCTGGAAACCCTGCATGGCAGACAACGCCTCGATTCCACTGCTCGAGGTTCGCGGCTTGCGCTGCGAACGTGGCGGTCGTCTGCTGTTCGAGGACCTGAGCTTCACGTTGCACGGCGGCGAGGTGCTGCAGATTGCAGGACCGAATGGCTGCGGCAAGACGACGCTGCTGCGCTCGATTGCCGGGCTGTCGCAGCGGGTGACGGGTGAGGTCTTCTGGCGTGGCGGGGTGATCGGACGCAGTCGCTACGAATATCTCAGGGAGTCGCTGTATCTCGGACACGATGCTGCCGTGAATCCGGCGCTGACGCCAATCGAGGACCTGTGCTGGCACAGGGCGCTCTGGGGGCGGTCGCAGCCCATCAGCGCCGAGGCGGCACTTGCCCGGATCGGGCTGGCGACACAGTTGCATACGCCGATACAGAAACTCTCTGCAGGGCAGAGGCGGCGTATCGCCCTGGCGCGGCTGCTGCTCAGCCCGGCTGCGCTGTGGATTCTCGACGAACCGTTCACTGCGATCGATCTCGGCGGTGTCGCCGAGCTGGAGGCACTGATCGGCGCGCACGCCACGGCCGGCGGTGCCGTGCTGCTGACCACGCACCATCGTCTGGCAACGATCCCAGGGCTGCGCCAGCTCACGCTCTCCACGCAGGGGGGGGGCTGAGCCATGGCACGGACCGACTCCGCTTTCCTTGGCACGTTGCGCCGTGATCTGCTGGTTGCGCTGCGCCGCCCCGGCGATGTGGCAAATCCGCTGGTGTTCTTCGTGATCGTGATCGCGCTGTTTCCGCTTGGCATCGGACCGGCGCCAAGCGATCTGGCACGCATCGCGCCCGGCGTGCTCTGGGTGGTGGCACTGCTTGCCTCGCTGCTTTCGACCGACATGGTGTTTCGTTCCGACCATGACGATGGCTCGCTCGAGCAGCTGCTGCGCAGCCCTCAGCCCCTGTATCTGCTGGCGATGGCAAAGATAGCCGTGCACTGGGTGCTGACGGGGCTGCCTCTCACGCTGCTCTCCCCGCTGATGGCCACGATGCTCTACCTGCCTGCGACGGCACTGCCTGCACTGCTTCTGTCGCTTTTCGCCGGCACACTCACGCTTTCCCTGGTGGGGGGCATCGGGGCGGCACTTACCGTCGGACTGCGCAAGGGGGGCATTCTGCTTGCGCTGCTGATTCTGCCGTTCTACGTACCGGTACTGGTGTTTGGTGCCGCAGCCGTCGATGCGGCCGCCGTCGGCGCGGTCTGGCTGCCGCAGCTGGCGATCCTGGCGGCATTTGCCCTGCTGGCCCTCGTGCTGGCCCCGCTGGCGGTCGCGGCAGCGCTGCGCATCAGCATGGACTACTGACAGCACACGCCGCAGCGAATCGGATATACTGCCGCCGTTCCGTGCGCTGCACGAACTTCTTTCAGCTGAGTGACGGTTGTTGACGACGCGTGTGGTCCTTCATCCATAAACTGGGTTCTCCCCGCTGGTGCTACCAGATCACGACGCCCTGGCTGAAGGTGCTGGGTGTGGCGTGCGCACTGCTGCTGGTTTCGGGTGCCGTATGGGGGCTGGCATTCGCACCTGCGGATTTCCGCCAGGGCAACAGCTACCGGATCATGTACATCCATGTGCCTGCTGCGGTCGTGTCCCTCGCCGGCTACTACCTGATGGCGCTTTGCGGGGCTGTCAGCCTGATCTGGAAGATCAAGGTTTCCGACATGATGCTGAAGTCATGCGCCGGGGTCGGTGTGGCGATGACCTTTCTCGCGCTTGTGACGGGCGCGATCTGGGGCAAGCCGACCTGGGGTACGTGGTGGGTGTGGGATGCGCGCATCACCTCGATGCTGGTGCTGCTGTTCCTCTACGCCGGAGTGCTTGCACTCTACGAGGCCTTCGAGGATCGGGATGTCGCGGCACGCGCTTGTGCGTTGCTCAGCCTGGTCGGGACAGTCAACATTCCGATCATCTACAAGTCGGTCGACTGGTGGTACAGCCTCCACCAGCCGGCGAGCATCCGTTTCACGGGCGGATCGACGATGCACTCGCAGATGCTGCAGCCGCTGCTGGTGATGATCGTCGGCTTCTACCTCTTTTATGCACTGGCGGTACTGCTTGCCCTGCGCAGCGAAATCCTCGAACGCGAGGAAAACGCACGCTGGCTGGAGGATCTGGTCAGTGGCAAGTCGAAGGCAGCGGTCTGAACGATGTATTTCCAGACGGCAGCGCAGCTGTGGCAGATGGGGGGGCACGGCCCCTACGTATGGTCGGCGTATCTCATCGTCGCAGTGGTGATGGCCGTGCTGATATGCAGGCCGCTGCTGCGCCGGCGTCGCACTCTCGAGCGCGTGCGTTCGCGGCTGCGCGCACTGCACCCCACATCAACGCAGGGAGGTTGAGTTCATGGCAATGCACCCGGTGCGCCGCCAGCGGCTGCTGATCGTGGTGTTCATCGTGATCGGCACGAGCCTTGCCGCCGCGCTGGTGTTCTGGGCGTTGCGTGACAACATGAACTTCTTTTATTCACCGGTCCAGGTGGAGCGCGGCGAGGCACCGGTCGGGCGTACGATCCGCGTCGGTGGGCTGGTGCTGCCGGGCAGCGTGAAGCGCTCTGCCTCTGGCCTCGAGGTGCACTTCAGCGTGAGCGACAACCAGTCGCAGCTCGATATCGTCTATGAAGGAATACTGCCCGACCTGTTCGCCGAGGGGCAGGGGGTGGTTGCCGTTGGTGAACTGCTGCCGGAAGGGCGCTTCAGGGCGCAGCAGGTACTGGCAAAGCATGATGAAACCTATATGCCACCAGAAGTTCATGATGCGCTGAAGGCGGGTGAGTCGATGAGCGAGGCACAGCTGCGGAGCCACAGCAGTGCTGGTTGAGCTCGGCCACCTGGCGCTGACACTGGCGGCGAGCACGGCGCTCGCGCTCGCACTGCTGCCACTGGCGGGCGTGTGGCGTGGCGTCGAGGCATGGATGCGTGCCGCGCTGCCGTTGGCACTGGCCCAGGTGCTGTTCGTTGCGATTGCCTTCGGCTGTCTCGCCTACGCATTTTTGCACGATGACTTTTCGGTACGGTTGATCGTGCAGAACTCCAACACGGCACTGCCTGCGTGGTACAAGTTCAGCGCGCTGTGGGGCAACCACGAGGGCTCGATGCTGCTGTGGGTTGCCATCCTGTCACTGTGGACGGCGGCAGTGGCCCTGTTCAGCCGCTCCCTGCCACTGGCGATGCGCGCGCGGGTGCTTGCGGTCATGGGCATGATCGCAGTTGGTTTCCACCTGTTCGTGCTGCTGACCTCGAATCCGTTCGCACGGTCCTTCCCGGGCGTGCCGCTCGAGGGACGTGACCTCAACCCGATGCTGCAGGACGTCGGGCTGGTGCTGCACCCTCCCATGCTCTACCTCGGCTATGTGGGGTTTTCGGTGGCCTTCGCGTTCGCGATTGCCGCACTGTGGAGCGGGCGACTCGATGCCGCCTGGGCGCGCTGGAGCCGACCGTGGACCAACGCGGCGTGGATCTGTCTGACCCTTGGCATCACGCTCGGCAGCTGGTGGGCCTACTACGAGCTTGGCTGGGGAGGCTGGTGGTTCTGGGATCCGGTCGAGAACGCCTCGTTCATGCCCTGGCTGGTCGGTACCGCGCTGGTGCACTCACTGGCGGTAACCGAGAAGCGCGGGCTCTTCCGCAGCTGGACCGTGCTGCTGGCGATTGCCGCGTTTTCGCTCAGTCTGCTGGGTACTTTCCTGGTGCGCTCCGG
The DNA here is from genome assembly GCA_964610955.1 of uncultured Klebsiella sp. Classification (GTDB taxonomy): domain Bacteria; phylum Pseudomonadota; class Gammaproteobacteria; order Pseudomonadales; family UBA5518; genus UBA5518. The sequence goes on from CAZSYV010000017.1 coordinate 29,098, forward strand.
CGTGCTGACCTCGGTGCATGCCTTTGCCACCGATCCGGCGCGGGGGCTGTATGTCCTGCTGTTCCTCAGCGTGGTCGTTGGTGGTTCGCTCACGCTGTTCGCACTGCGTGCACCCTCGGTCAGCGTGCGCGGCGAGTTCAGTCTGTTCTCGCGCGAAACGGCACTGCTCGGCAACAATGTGCTGCTGGTCGTAGCGATGGCGACCGTGCTGATCGGCACGCTCTATCCACTGCTGATCTCGGCGCTGGATCTGGGGCGGCTGTCGGTCGGTCCGCCGTACTTCAATCTGACGTTCGTCCCGCTGATGGTGCTGCTGGTCGCCCTGATGGGCCTGGGGCCACTGGCGAACTGGCGTCGTGGCAAGGCGGAGGTACTGTTGCGCCGCGTCCGCACGCCGCTGCTGTTCAGTCTGGTCGTGGCACTTGCTGCTCCCTTCGCGCTCGGCGGACGCTGGCATGCGGGTGTGGCACTGTGCGTGCTGCTCGCGGCCTGGATCCTCGGCACGCTCGTTGCCGGTCTGCGCGAGCGTCTGGGTACACGCGCTCGCTGGCGTGCGCTCCGCAGCCTGCCCCCCAGCTACTGGGGGATGTTCCTCGCGCACCTGGGGATGGCCTTCTGCGTTGCCGGTGCGGGCCTGACCTCGGTGTACAGTGTGGAACGGGACGTGCGCCTCGAGCCTGGGGTCAGCGTCGAGCTGGCGGGCTACACCTTCGCATTTGCCGGCACACGACACGAGGAGGGACCGAACTACAGTACCGAAATCGGCGAGTTCGACGTGGGGCGTGACGGCCGGATGGTGAGACTGCATGCCGAGAAGCGCAACTATCACAGTCAGATGGGCAATATGATGACCGAGGCGGCGATCGATGCGGGGTTCCTGCGCGATCTGTACATCTCGCTCGGTGAGCCCCTGGGCGGTGACGCCTGGGCGGTGCGGGTGCACGTCAAGCCCTTCGTGCGCTGGCTGTGGCTCGGTGGCGTGCTGATGGGCGCCGGTGGCCTGCTGACGCTGTTCGATCGGCGCTACCGCAGGCACAGGCCGGCGGGCGAGGAGGGCTGAGGCATGCAGCGTCTGCGTCTGTTCCTGCCGCTGCTCGGCTTCGCGGTCCTTGCCGGACTGTTGTGGCGCGGCCTGTCGCTGGATCCGAACCACATGCCCTCGGCACTGGCCGACCGGCCCTTTCCGGAGTTCGAGGCCTCGACCCTGGATGGATCCACGGTGCGGCGTGCGGACCTGCTGGGGCGAACGGCACTGGTCAATGTCTGGGCGACCTGGTGCCCGTCGTGCGCGGCAGAGCATGCCTTCCTGAATCGCCTGGCGGAGCAGGGCGTGCCGATCTTTGGCATCGATTACAAGGATGACACCGAAAAGGCGCGACGCTGGATTGCGGTGCGCGGTGATCCCTACGAGCTGATCATCGACGATCCCGACGGTCGGCTCGGCATCGATCTGGGGGTGACCGGGGCGCCCGAGACCTACCTGATCGATGCCGCAGGAGTGGTGCGCCATCGCCACCAGGGTGCGCTTGACGAACAGGTCTGGCGCAAGGAGTTCGCACCACGCATCGAACACCTCTCCGGAGAGCGGGAGAAATGAGGTGGGTGTGGGCCACAGTGCTGCTGCTGTGTGCGCTTTCGGTGCATGCAGCGATCGAGCCGTATCGTTTCGATTCGGAAGAGCAGCGCCTGCGCTACCTGGACTTCACGCGCGAACTGCGCTGTCCGAAGTGCCAGAATCAGAACCTGGCCGATTCGAACGCGCCGATCGCTGCCGATCTGCGACATGAGCTGCAGCGGATGCTGCATGAGGGCTACAGCGACCGGGAGATCATCGACTTCATGGTCGATCGCTACGGCGAATATGTTCTCTACGAACCCCGCCTTGAGACGAAAACCCTGCTGCTGTGGACGGCGCCTGCCGTGATGCTCTGCGCTGGTGCACTGGCGCTTGTCGTCATCGTGCGCCGCGGACGGCGCGATGCGACACGCTCCGATACCGGATTGAGCGCCGAGGAACGGGCGCGATTGCGTCGACTGCTGGATGATGGAGAGGACGGGTGACAAGCGTGCAGTTGTTCTGGACCGTAGCCGGGGCCATGGCGCTGCTTGCCGCACTGCTGGTCCTCTGGCCGTTGCTCGGACGTGCTGCCCCAGACGGTGCCGCACAGCGGGATGCGCGACGTGCGGAGAACGTGGCAGCCTATCGGCAACAGAAGAGCGAACTCGATGCGGCGCGCAATGCCGGCACCCTGGATGCGGATGCCCACGCGGCAGCACTGCTGGAGCTCGATCGTCGGCTGCTTGCCGATGCGCAGGCGCCCGGTTCGGGTGTGACCGCTTCGCGGGATGGGCGCGCACTGCTGCTGGGGGCAGCCCTTGCCGTTCCTCTGCTCGCGCTGCTGCTCTACCGGCAGTTCGGTGCCTACACGGAGGTCGAGCTGGCGAAGATGGTTGCCGAGCTGTCCACGCCGATGAGTCCGGCCGAACGCAGCGAGAGGCTCGCGCGTCTGTTGCCGTTGCTCGAGAAGCAGGCGGCACGACGCGATCCCGAGGGCGATTACCGCTTCCTGTTGGCGCGCATCGACTCGAGCGAGGGGAAGCACGCTGCCGCAGCTGCGCTGTTCACCGAACTCGCGGACCAGTATCCGGATGACGCCGATCTGGCGGCGCAGGCGGCGCAAAGCCTGTTCCTTGCCGAGGGAGGGCGGCTCACGCCAGCGGTACGGGTGATGGCGGAACGGGCCCTGGCGATCGAACCACAGCATGCCGGTGTGCACGGGATGCTTGGCATGGCAAGCTTCCAGGCGGGGGATTATGCGGCTGCGATCGGGCACTGGCAGGCCCTGCTCGAACAGCTGGCGCCGGACTCGCCCGAGGCAGCACTGATTCGCGACGGCATCGCGGCCGCCCAGGCCCGAAGCAGTGCACAGGATGCACCGAAGCAAGACCTCGCGCCTCCTGAAGGCGCCCCCTGAAGGCGGTAGTGATCACCGGACAAAACCGGTAGACTTCGCCGCTTCGCGCGGCCACCGTCTCCCTGTCCGGCCGCAAGCTGTGCTGTGAATCCGCAATGCGACTCGAGACGATCAAACTCGCCGGCTTCAAGTCCTTCGTCGATCCGACCGTGGTGCACCTGCCAAGCAACCTGGTGTCGATCGTCGGGCCGAACGGCTGTGGGAAGTCGAACATCATCGATGCGGT
>CAZSYV010000018.1:0-31625 GCA_964610955.1 uncultured Klebsiella sp.
CGTCCCCACCAACGCAAGCGCCCACACAAATTGCTTGATCTCATCTTCTTAAACAGCCAGCCCTACGCCTCGGTGGGCCTCCCCTCATGACGCTCCGCCCTGCAGGGAAGGCGCATTATACAGACTGTTTTTTTCTTGGCAACTCTCTCTCGCACACACCGCAAAATTTCATCCCTGCCGGCGAGAACAGCGGGCGCCCATCAGCACCCGAGCTCGAACAGGTGGAAGCTCTTCTTGCCGAACCGCACCAGGTAGAAGCGCCCGTAGGCAGCCAGCTCCGGCGCAAAGCACGCCAGTGTACGGTTGTTGTCCTGCAGCGAACGGGCGAGCCCGTTGATCGAGACTGCCGAGCGTGACAGTGCATCCTTGATCTGCTTGCCCGAGGTCGCAGCACCGCTTTCCGCCAACAGACTCGTGAGCGGCTTCGCCAAGTCGGCGCTCGTGATGCGAGTCGCCGGCAGACCATCAAGACGCAGCTGCTCGAAGTCACTTTCCTGCAGCTCGGCGTGGGTGCCCGAGAACAGCGCTTGGGTGATGCGCAACGCAGACCCGAGCCCCTCTTCACCGTGCACCAGCGCGGTAACTTCCCGCGCAAGGATGCCCTGTGCAGCAGGCTTGCCCCCGCCGAGCCTGTCGTTCGCCTCGATCTCATGGATCCGCTCGAGTGATACGAATGTGAAAAGGCGCAGGAATCGATAGACATCCGCATCACTGCTGTTCAGCCAGAACTGATAGAAGGCATACGGTGAAGTCTTGTTCGCATCCAGCCACACCGTGCCGGTCTCTGTCTTGCCGAACTTCGTCCCGTCGGCCTTGGTGACCAGCGGAAACGTCAGCGCATGGACCCGTGTGCGATTCTGACGTCGGCACAGATCGATACCACCCGTGATGTTGCCCCACTGATCGCTGCCACCCATCTGCAGCGTGCAGCCATGGCGTCGATTCAGTTCGGCGAAGTCGTATGCCTGCAGGATCATGTAGGTGAATTCGGCGAAGGAAATGCCCTCACCTTCGCGCTCGATGCGCTGGCGCACCGATTCCTTCTGGATCATTGCATTGATCGAGAAATGCTTGCCAACCTCTCTCAGGAAGTCCAGCAGCCGAAAATCGGCGAACCACTCGAGATTGCTCACCACGCGTGCGCCGCAGGGACCCGACAGATCGAGGAAACGGGCCACCTGCCGCTCCATCGAAGCTGCCCAGTCGGCTACCGTGACAGCCGCATTCAGGCTGCGCTCCGCCGCCTTGAAGCTGGGATCACCGACCAGCCCAGTCGCTCCTCCGATCAACGCGATGGGACGATGCCCCCTCATCTGGAACCGGCGCAACGCCAACAGTGGCACCAGGCTGCCGATATGCAGGCTGTCGGCTGTCGGATCAAATCCGCAGTACACCGTGCGCGATGCCTCTTCGAGGTGCGCATCGAGCTCCGGCCTCCCGGTCGTCTGCACCACCAGCCCGCGCCCTTCGAATTCGTCCAGCAAACCAGTTTCCACTCTTGCTTGTTCCATGCAGACAGGTAATAAATAGATAGCAGGAGACCCCGTACACTCACGCGCAACGCTGTCGCTGTCGGAGCGCCCTGGCCGCGAAACCGCAGCAAACTTACCGCAATTCCTCACCGCACCATAGGATCCACCATGCGATCGAGAGTGGACGACAGAGAGCTTCTATTTTGTGAATATTTGTTATACTGCACCACGATCCCATCACAATTCATCCCTCCTGTCGGTCCAGAATCTTGATCAAATTCCTCGTCAGCGAATTCCATGCCGCTCTCAAGGCGGCTGCCGGACGCAGCATCAGCGTCCTTACCCTCACTTTCGGTGCCACACTGGTGCTTGCTGGCTTCGCCGGCAGCGAACGGGTCGAAGCCAAGCGCACACCGATACCCGTCGGAATCCCACTGGCAATCGAATCAAGTGCCACGAACCAGTGGATGCCGGACAACGAATTCCAGGGACAGGACCCGGTTGCACAGGACCATGCGTCGTGGCGCGATGTTGCGGTGCGTCGCGGCGACAGCCTTTCGTTGATCTTCGCGCGAGCCCAGCTCGATCGAAACGATCTGCAGGCGATCCTCGACGCGGACGCGACGGCACGCTCGCTGCACAGCCTGTTCCCTGGGCAGACACTCTCCATCCGAACCGGCACGAACGGACACCTGACTGGTCTGCGCTACGCGAAATCGCCCCTCGAAACGAGTGTGTTCACGCGTGACGGCAGCCGTTTCGAGCGCACCGATGAGATTCTGACCCCCTCGGTCCATCGCGTCTTTCGTCACGGCACACTCAGAAGTTCACTGTTCGAGGCCGGCAAGGAAGCAGGGCTGTCGAGCCGCATCATGATGGAACTTGCAGGAATCTTCGGTGGCGTGATCGATTTCGCTCTCGACCCGCGCGCCGGCGATTCGTTCAGCGTGCTGTACGAAGAGCAGCATCTCAACGGAGAGAAGATTGGCGACGGCGTGGTCATTGCCGCCGAATACGTCAACAATGGCAAGTCGTTTTCGGCATTTCGCCACCAGAGTGCCAGCGGTGACATCGGATACTTCAGCGCCGACGGAGTCAGCATGCGCAAGGCGTTCATGCTCGCCCCGCTCGATTTCACTCGCGTCAGCTCGAACTTCAACATGCGCCGGCTGCATCCGATCATGAAGGTCGTGCGCCCTCACCGCGGCGTAGACTACGCTGCACCGACCGGCACACCCGTGTATGCATCGGGCGATGGAAAGGTCGTTGCTTCCGGCTATAGCCGCTCGAACGGCAACTATGTGTTCGTTCAGCATGATGGTCGCTTCCAGACTCGCTACCTGCACCTGCACAAGCGCGTGGTCCAGACAGGCCAGCGGGTCCGCCAGGGACAGACCATCGGCACGGTAGGAGCCACCGGGCTCGCGACCGGGCCGCACCTGCACTATGAGTTCCTGGTCAATGGCGTGCACAAGAATCCGAGCACGATCCTTGCGTCGTTGCCACGTGCACAGCAGCTTCAGGGTCGTGAGCTCACCGCATTCCACAAGTCGACTGCAGGTACGGTCACGCAACTGGCCACCTACACGAACGTATGGAAGATGGCGGCGATCGATACAAAGGAATGATCTTCTGCTGAATGGCAGACAACGACGAGCTGTTCATCGGATTGCTTTCGGGCACCAGCATCGATGCAATCGATACCGCGCTGCTGCGTATCGGTAACGCGAGGGCAGAGCTGCTGGATACGCTGGCAGTCCCGATGCCCGCCGATCTTCGAACCGAATTGCTGAACATCTGTGAATCCGAGACCGCAGCGATCGATTCGATCGCCGGTCTCGACCGACGTCTCGGTATCTGCCTGGCAAATGCCGTGCTCCAGCTGCTTGCCCGCACTCAGATGCCGCCGCACGCGGTTTGCGCGATCGGCAGCCACGGCCAAACGATCCGCCACCGACCACCACGTGCGGGTGATGCAGGCTTCAGCTGGCAGATCGGTGACCCACACACGATTGCCGAGCTGACGGGTATCTGTACAGTCGCCGACTTTCGTCGGCGCGACATCGCAGCAGGCGGTCAGGGGGCGCCGCTCGCACCGGCGTTCCATCACTGGGCGTTCTCGAGCGCAGCCCGTGACCGGGTCGTGCTGAACATCGGCGGCATGGCAAACATCAGTGTGCTGCGCGCTGCGAGCAGCACTGTATTCGGCTTCGACACGGGACCCGGCAACGCACTGCTCGACGCGTGGTACCGCCGCCACCATGGCGGAAATTATGACCACGACGGCGCCTGGGCACGAAGCGGGCGGGTCTGCCCAGAACTCCTCGAACGTCTGCTGGCACATGCGTACTTCGCTGCACCACCACCCAAGAGCACCGGCCGCGAAGAATTCAACCTGTGCTGGCTGGACTCACGGCTGCTCGCAATCGAGGTGGTGCCACAGGATGTTCAGGCCACGCTCACCGAGCTGACGGCAAGCACGATTGCCGAGGCAATCGAACGACAACTCCCGACCGACGGCGAAGTCTTCGTGTGCGGCGGAGGTATCCACAATGGGCTGCTCATGGAAAGGCTTGCCAGGCGACTGCAACCACGCCCGCTCCGAAGCACGACGGCTCTGGGCATTGCCCCCGACTGGGTCGAGGCGGCACTGTTTGCGTGGCTGGCAAGACAGACGCTTCATTCGTTGCCGGGAAACCTGCCATCGGTCACCGGGGCACTGCACCCCGTGGTGCTCGGCAGCATCCATCCCGGGGGCAGAACGTCCCGATCAGACCGAGAATGAGGTTCCGCAGCCGCAGGTCGCGGTTGCATTCGGATTGTGCACCACGAAGCGCGAACCTTCCACACCGTCGCTGTAGTCGACTTCGGATCCAAGCAGGTACGGAAAACTCAGCGCATCGACCACGACACTCACATCGTCATATTCGAGCACCATATCGTCATCAGCCATCGCCTCGTCGACGCTGAAGTCGTACTGGAACCCCGAACATCCGCCCCCCGTCACACTCACGCGCAACTTCAGTGACGGGTTGCCCTCCTCCTCAATCAGCTCGCGAACTCTCTGCAATGCACGTGTTGTCACGCGTACCGACGACGACGGATGCGCCTGCAGGACAGCAGTATTGGACGGTTGACTCATCATGCAAGCGATTGTGATTTGCCCCAGGAAACAAGTCAACTATCGGGATTCTGTCGAATCCTCGACCTCTGCCTCGAGATCACCTCCTGTCGGCAGCACGGTCGCAGAGCCACTGAACAGCAAACGACCGTTGATCTGCGCACCGCTGGATATCTCCAGCAGGTTGTAGCACACGTCACCATCGATCACGGCATGGCGCGCGAGCTCCACGTGATCACTCGACTGAACGTTGCCAGTGACGGTCCCGTCGATCACGACCTGCGGTGCGCTGACGTTCCCACGCACATGCCCCCCGGGCAGCACACGCACCACAGCACGCTCATCGCCATGCGCACGGACGTCACCATCGACACAACCTTCGATTTCGAGCGCACCCTCGAAGCTGATCGTCCCCTCGACCGTCGCCCCCCTGGCAATCAGGGTGACATCACCGGAGCCCCTTCCGGGCGATCTGAACGGCCTCCAGATCATCTGAATCCTCTGCCTTGCTCGGTATCATGCATTGTTCAGACCCTCAGGGAAGCAGCGCAGGGGCATCGAGCGCGGTCTGTTCCGGCAGGCCGAACATGATATTGAAATTCTGCAACCCCTGTCCCGCCGCCCCCTTCACCAGGTTGTCGATGACCGACAGTACAACCACGGTATCGCGATCGAGCGGTCGATGCACTGCAATCCGGCACAGGTTCGTGCCACGCACCGAGCGGGTCTGGGGGTGTTCGCCTGCGGGCAGCACATCCACGGCGGGCTCGTTGCGATAACGGTTCTCATACAGAGCCTGCAAATCGGCAGTGCCGTCATGCAGTGTCGCGAACAGCGTCGCGTGGATGCCGCGAATCATCGGGGCGAGATGCGGCACGAAGGTCAAGCCGACCGGTGTGGTGCTGATGCTCTGCAATCCCTGTTCGATTTCAGGCTGGTGACGATGCCCCGCCACAGCATAGGCCTTCAGGCTGTCACTGACCTCTGTCAACAGATTGTCCACCTTGGCCTGTCGACCCGCTCCACTGACGCCCGAGGCGACGCTCGCGATCAGTCGCGATGTATCGACGAGGCCCGATTCGACCAACGGCAGGAACCCAAGCTGCACGGAGGTGGGATAGCAACCCGGCACGGCGATCAGACGAGCCGAGGCGATTGCCGAGCGATTCACCTCCGGAAGGCCGTAGACCGCCTCCTCGACAAGCTCTGGAGCGGTGTGCCGCCGACCATACCACTTCTCCCAGACGGCGATGTCACGAATGCGAAAATCCGCTGAAAGGTCGATGACACGCACTCCGGCCGCCAACAGTCGTGCCGCCGAGTCGAGTGCGACACCATGCGGCGTGGCGAAGAACACTGCCTCGCAGTCTTCCAGCCGGGCGTTCTCGGGGTCCTCGAAGGCCAGCTCGCAGTGCCCACGCAGGTTCGGAAACAGCCGATCGACACGCAACCCGGCCTCTGCCCGCGACGTGATGCAGCGCAACTCCAGATTCGGATGCATCGCCGCCAGGCGCAGCAGCTCCACACCCGTATACCCCGTAGCGCCGACAATCCCCGTCCGGATCTTCCTGCTCACCTTGACCTCCTGCACTCACCCACCCGGAAATTCTATGCTGATTCGCCGGTATCGTGCCGCTTCGACGCGTCAAGCGGCGCACCGTAACACATGCACCCCGGTGCTATCATGCACACCCTGCACGGAGGTTCGGCATGAGCACAGCGCTCTTCCCCTGGTTGAAGGCGTTCCACATCATTTTCATGGTGTGCTGGTTTGCCGGTATTTTCTACCTGCCGCGCCTGTTCGTGAACCATGCGCTTGACACGCACGAGGCGGTGCATCAGCGCCTGTGCACGATGGAGCGCAAGCTCTATCGCTTCATCACACCGCTGGCGCTCCTCACCGTAGTCCTCGGGCTATGGCTGCTGTTTGCATACGATGCGGTCTACGCCTACCTGCGCAGCGGCTGGATGCACGCCAAGCTCGCGCTGGTCGCCCTGCTGGTGATCTATCACTGGATCTGCGGGCGCATCGTGCGCGACTTCGCCGCCGGCAGAAACACGCGCAGCCACATCTTCTACCGCTGGTTCAACGAGATACCCGTGCTGATCCTGTTCGGCACGGTAATTCTCGTCGTCGTCAGACCATTCTGAAGGATTTCGCATGAATCGTTCCGCAGTACTGTTCGAAAGAGCCAACCGCTTCATTCCCGGTGGAGTGAACTCGCCAGTACGCGCGTTTCGAGGCGTCGGCGGTACACCAGTGTTCTTCGCGCGTGGCGAGGGTCCTTACCTGTTCGACGCTGACGGTCGGCGCTATATCGACTACGTCTGCTCGTGGGGGCCGATGATTCTCGGGCACGGACACCCGGCAGTGCTCGGCGCTCTGGCGCAGCAACTGCATGAAGGCCTGAGCTACGGGGCGCCGACCGAGCTCGAGGTGGAAATGGCCGAGCTGATCTGCAGCCTCGTGCCCTCGATCGAGATGGTGCGCATGGTGAACTCCGGCACAGAGGCGACGATGAGTGCCATCCGGCTGGCACGCGCCCACACCGGCCGCGACCGTATCGTCAAGTTCGAGGGCTGCTACCACGGCCACGTCGACGCACTGCTGGTGAAGGCCGGGTCGGGCGCGCTGACCCTGGGCACACCCACATCCCCAGGGATTCCACACAATGTGACCGATGACACCATCGTGCTCGACTACAACGACGCTGCGGCTGTACGCGAACTGTTCGCACGCCGTGGCGATGAGATCGCTGCCGTGATCGTCGAGCCGGTCGCCGGCAACATGAACTGCATCCTGCCGGTACCCGGATTCCTCGAGACGTTGCGCGAGCTCTGCAGCGCAGCTGGTTCGGTCCTGATCTTTGACGAGGTCATGACCGGCTTTCGCGTCGCGCTCGGCGGTGCGCAGGCGCGCTTCGGCATCACACCGGATCTGACGACGCTGGGGAAGGTGATCGGCGGTGGCATGCCAGTGGGCGCATTCGGTGGTCGCCGCGAGATCATGCAGAAGCTTGCTCCAGCCGGCCCGGTCTACCAGGCAGGAACCCTGTCTGGCAACCCGATGGCCATGGCCGCCGGACTCACCACCCTGCGCACGATCAGCGCACCGGGTTTTCACGACGCGTTGACGGCGCGCACGGCGCAACTGCTCGCCGGACTGCGCAGCGAGGCTGCGGCGGCAGGCATCGCGTTCACCACTGCCCAGGCCGGCACCATGTTCGGGTTGTTCTTCAGCAACGATGCGCGCATCGACAGCTACGCACAGGCCACGGCATGCGACACAGAACGCTTCCAGCGCTTCTTCCACGCCATGCTCGAGCGCGGCGTCTATCTTGCACCGTCGGCGTTCGAGGCAGGATTCATCTCGGCCGCACACGACGATGCCGTCATCGCCGATACCGTAGCGGCGATGCACAGTGCACTTCGAAGCGGTATCTGACGGCGCGGATCAGCCAGCCAGGACTGACACCTCACCCGGGTGCGGAAGTCGCCTGCCCCGAGAGCGCATCGGCCAGCCGGCGATGAATCGCCTCGAAGCTGCCATTGCTCATGATCACGACACAATCACCGGCAGCGAGTTCAGCAGTCAGCACGGCGATGATGTCGTTCGTGGAACGAAACACGCGCGCCGGCGACTCACTGGCACGCGCGACAGCCTCGAGATCCCAGTCGACGCCCGGTGGCTGATACCAGAGCACCTCGTCGGCATCGTGCGTGCACGTGGCCAGTCGATCGCGATGGCCCCCGAGGCGCATGGTGTTCGAGCGCGGCTCGATCACCGCAAGGATCCGCCCATCCGGGCGACCCGCCCGCAGCCCCTGCAGGGTCACCTCGATCGCGGTCGGGTGGTGCGCGAAGTCATCGTAAATGCGGACTCCAAGTACCTGTGCCACCAGTTCGAGGCGTCGCTTCACGCCCCTGAAGCTCGCCAACGCCTGGGCACTGCGCGCAAGCGGCACCCCCACCGCATGTGCAAGAGCAGTCGCAGCAAGCGCATTGGCGACGTTGTAGCGTCCACAGTGACCCCATTCGACCCGTGCCTCATTCTGGTCTGGAGCATGGCAGAGCACAAAGGCAGATCCATCGGGCGCAAGCAGCCGTGCATTCCAGTCACACCCTGGCTGATCGAGCGCGAAAGGGTGCGATCGCGACCACAACCCCATCGCAAGCATCTCGCCGACTGCCGCATCCTGAGCCGGATGCACCACACAGCCCGATGAGGGGATGGTACGCAGGAGATGGTGGAACTGACGCTGGATCGCTGCCAGATCCGGAAAGATATCAGCGTGATCGAATTCGAGGTTATTGATGATCAGGCCCCGCGGGTGGTAATGCAGGAACTTCGAGCGCTTGTCGAAGAAGGCCGTATCGTACTCATCGGCCTCGATCACGAAAAAAGGTGCGCTGCCAAGCCGAGCGGAGCAACCGAAGTCCGCAGGAATGCCACCAATCAGGAAGCCCGGCTGCCGTTCGCCGGCACACTCGAGAATCCACGCCAACATGCTCGAGGTCGTCGTTTTGCCATGAGTTCCAGCGACTGCCAGGACATAACGCCCCGCCAGCACCTGTTCGCCGAGCCACTGGGGGCCAGAGACATAGGGCAAACCCTCATCCAGCACATACTCGACCAGCGGATTGCCACGCGAAAGCGCGTTGCCGATCACGACTACCGTGGGTCTCTCCCGTTGCAGGTGCACGGGATCATAACCCTGCAGCACATCGATGCCGGCCTCCCGCAGCTGGTCGCTCATCGGTGGATAGACGTTGGCATCACAGCCTCTGACGTGAAACCCGCGCTCACGCGCGAGCAGGGCCAGTCCTGCCATGAAAGTGCCACAGATGCCTGCGATGAAGATATGCACGCCAGCCGAAGACCTCGAAACACCTGTTGAAAAATCACTATCGTGCGTGATTTCGACTTGCTGCGGTACTTTCATCACAGCACGCACGACGGTTTTGTCACATAATTGCTGCAGTCTAGCACTCGGGTCCGATGGTGCCGTTCTCCCATCAGGCGGACCGGACCAAGACGGCCATGGCCCGGCATCCGCGAAAGGACCAGTAATGCCAGCAAGAAACGCGTTCTATGCCCAGTCGGGCGGTGTCACTGCAGTAATCAATGCCAGCGCCTGCGGGGTCATCGAAACCGCACGTCGCCAGCGTGGCAGGATCGGCAAGGTCCTTGCCGGTCGCAACGGCATCATCGGCGCCCTGCAGGAAGACCTGATCGACACCAGCGCGGAAAGTGCCGAGGCAATCGCAGCGCTGCGCTACACACCCGCGGCAGCATTCGGCTCGTGTCGCTACAAACTGAAATGCCTGGAGCAGAACCGTGCCGAGTACCTGCGCCTGATCGAGGTGTTTCGCGCACACGATATCGGCTACTTTTTCTACAACGGTGGTGGTGATTCGGCAGACACCTGCCTCAAGGTATCGCAGATATCCGAAAGCCTCGGCTACCCGATCCAGGCAATCCACATTCCGAAAACGATCGACAACGATCTGCCGTTCACCGATACCTGCCCCGGCTTTGGCTCGGTCGCCAAGTACGTCGCGGTCTCGACGCTCGAAGCAAGTCTCGATGTTGCCTCGATGTGCTCCACCTCGACCAAGGTATTCATTCTCGAGGTGATGGGTCGCCATGCGGGCTGGATCGCCGCTGCTGGAGGACTGGCCGCACGTGAGGCCGGTGACCCACCACACATCATCCTGTTTCCTGAAGTCGCCTTCGATCGCGCAAGGTTTCTGACACGGGTACGCCAGACAGTAAAAAAGAAAGGCTACTGCGTGATCGTTGCCTCCGAAGGCGCGCAGTATGCAGACGGTACGCTGCTTGCCGGCGGCGGCACGCTCGATCCGTTCGGTCACAAGCAACTTGGTGGCGTCGCGCCGACGCTGGCCGCGATGATCAAGGAGGAGCTCGGCTACAAGTACCACTGGGCGCTGGCTGACTATCTGCAGCGCTCTGCGCGCCATATTGCCTCACGCACGGACGTGGAACAGGCGTATGCCGTCGGCAAGGCAGCTGTGGAATACGCGGTCGCCGGCCGCAACGCCATCATGGTCACCATCGAGCGCGCCGCCGAAGAACGCTACCGCTGGAGCACAGGGGAGGCGCCGCTGGATCGGATCGCGAATACCGAACGCAAGCTGCCACGAAACTTCATCACCCGCGACGGTTTCGGAATCACCGACAAGGCTCGCACACACCTCAGCCCACTGATCGAGGGTGAGGACTACCCCAGATACGAGCACGGAATACCGGTATACGCCCGCCTCAGACTTCAGGCAGTCGAGCGCAAGCTGCGACGGCGCTTCACGCTCTGACCACACCGCGCTGATGCGATCAGTCAGCAAACTGCAGGCCGTAGCCGCAGCCGTCACGGCGTACTACCCGCATGCGCACCAACGGCGCATCGCCCGGCAGGTCCTGGACCTGCAGAGTGACCAGATCTCCGACATCGAGTTCGAATGACCCGCATTCGACATAGATACCACCATCCGAGATGTCGATAGTCGAAAAGACCGCACTGCCGTGTCTGGCGTGCTCGATTCGCACATGTGACGCGAAACGCGTACGCGGAAACCTGCGCTTGTTCTCCATGAAAGCCCTCTTGGCCGCAGCGCTGCTCATGTCAACGCCTAGGCTTGCACATTTCGAGAACCACATACACCAAGAAGCGTAATACACCGCAGCGCACTCGGGGCAATATCAGCACAAATCATCAATCACCCGCGGCGACCATACGAGGGGCAATCAGCTCGCTGAATCACGCTCCTCTGGCGTAGCGAAACACTGATCCATATCCAGCGCTGGCGTCTGGCGCAATCGGCGACCGACCACTCGGGCGGGCACCCCAGCGACCGTCACATGCGGCGCCACGTCCTCGAGCACCACACTGCCGGCACCAACCCTGGCACCATCACCAATGCTCACCGCACCGAACACCTGCGCTCCCGTCGCAAGCAACACACCAGACCCCACCTTCGGATGCCGGTCCCCGCCGCCACATGCCGCCCCACCGAGCGTCACTCCGTGCAGTATCGACACGTTGTCGCCAACCACGGCCGTTTCACCAATCACGATCCCGGTCCCATGATCGATCATCACACCCTGACCAAGTACTGCAGCAGGATGAATATCGACACCGAAGCGTGCACATGCACAGCTGTGCAGCAGATGCGCCAACCAGAGACGTCCATGTACCCACAGCCAGTGCGCAACACGCTGGGCCTGCAGCGCGTGGAATCCCTTGAAGTAAAGAAATGCCGTCACCAGCGAGTCGCATGCCGGATCGCGACTGCGGTGGGCGCACAGGTCGACGCAAGCGGCAGAGGCTACGCGAGGATCGCCCACCAGCACGTCATGGATCACGTCGCGCAGCACACCGACAGGCAACGCACCCGTGTCGAGCTGTGTCGCAAGCACACCGGCAAGCGCATCTTCCAGCGAGGCGTGCCGCAGCACATTCGCATGATAGATGCTCGCAAGTACCGGCTCGGCTGTCGCACGGTCCAGTGCCTCCGAACGCATCATCGGCCACACACGTGCAATCTCTGCTCTTTTCATCCGATCCCCGCTTCGCCCCCGATGCCGTGGAGGGCCGTTGTGTACAGCCATGCCGGCACGGCAAGATATTCCCGCACTATCCGTTCGCGCACCACCTCGATCACCTCGTGCAGTGCGATCGCGGCACGGCCGTGCACTGCTGCCAGTGCAGCAGGATCGAAAGCGCACTGACACCGCCATGCCAGCGGCGCAAAACTCAGATGCCAGGGCTCCGGCGCCACACGACAGCCGACCCCGACGTACGGCCTGAAAAACCCGTGCGAGCGTCCGCTCGCAATCCGCTCATCGAGCCAACGATGCAGCGGTGCGAACGGACCCTCAGCACGGGTATCGGCAACACTCAGCTCGACTGCCTGTCCGGGCACCAGCCGCATCGCATCGAGCACATCGAGATCCGTGCCCCAGTGATGGCGTGAAGCCCCTGGCAGTGCACTCCAGCGCAGGATCGCAAACACCAGAGCCATTTCATCGATCGTGCGAATGTCGATCGGTCGTTCCGCCGCGTCGAGCACCGGTCGCAGACCACGTGCCTTGGCATTCCAGATCATCGCCTGGCGTTCGAAGCTGCGGAAACCGCTGACCACGCGAAGATCGAATCCGGCCTCGCGCGCGTCGGCACACAGAAGCGCCAGGGCTTGGCCTGCGAGCGGATGCAACCGACAATCGCCAAGGCACAGCCTCGCATCCAGCACCACGACGTGGGAGTCTTCAAGCCCCAGGAGCTGCTCGCGTGAAAGAATGGTAGTTACCTCATCCGCACAAGCGCAGTGGCCACATGGGTGATTGCTGCTGCGATCGCCCCAAGGTCACCGCATCTCGACTGGAGAAGACTGCCCCATGAACAACGGAGAATCAACACGCCAGCCACGCATCGCGCTGGCTCTCGGCAGTGGTTCCGCACGTGGCCTGGCACATATTGGTGTCATCCGTGGACTGATCGAGATCGGCATCGAACCCTCGATCGTCTGCGGCACCTCGATCGGAGCACTGGTGGGTGGTGCGTACGCGAGCGGTCATATCGAGGAGCTTGATACCTGGTTTGCACACATGAGCGCCACCGATGTATTCCGCTATCTCGACATCAACCCCCTGCTGCGCGGTGGCGTAGGGCGTGCGAAACGTTTGATCGAAAAGCTGCGCGAGCATTTTGGCAGCCCACGAATCGAGGAGTTGCCACTGCGCTATGCAGCAGTGGCGACCGACCTCGGCAATGGCCGCGAGCTATGGATCCGGGACGGAGACCTGTGGGATGCCGTGCGTGGCTCGATCGCCATCCCGGGCCTGCTGTCACCGGCACGAGTCGATGGTCACTGGGTGGTCGATGGCGGGCTGGTGAACCCCGTGCCAGTATCGGCATGTCGTGCGCTCGGCGCCGACCTGATCATTGCGGTAAACCTCAACAGCACGCTGAGCAGCCGCTCACGCGCACGCGCATCGCAAAACGGCAACGCTGAAGGAGCTGGGAGATCGCCGGGAGTGGAAGAGGAAGCTCCCGGAATCTTCACCGTGATCGCCAATGCGATCAACATCATGCAGGACCGCATCACCCGCAGCCGACTGTCCGGAGAACCTGCAGACGTGATGATCGCCCCGCGCCTTGTGGATATCGGCCTGCTGGACTTCGAGTCCGCAGCGCAGGCAATCGAGGCGGGGCGCTCGGAAGTACGGCAATCACGGGCGCTGATCGAAGAGGCCGTCATCAACTGCATGCCGATCTGAACCCTATCGACACAGGCTGCCATCAGGCGTACAACCTGTCGGAGCCGGCAGGCAGGCACAGGCTTGCGCCGCAAGCAGAATTCGGTAGAATTCGGCGCCCCTGCGCATGCCCGGACGCTGCCGCAGCGATAATCAGGCGCCTTGCGCCAGCACGCGACGACGAGGTCCCATCGTGAAGAAAGCCGCGAAACAAGCAACATCGGAATTCAAGAATTTCACGCCCTACAAACTGAAAAAGGGCGAGGAATACATGAATGGGGATCAGAAGGAGCATTTTCGCGGCATCCTGAGGAACTGGCGCTCCGAACTCATGGAGGAAGTGGACCGCACCGTCAGCCACATGCAGGATGAAGCGGCGAACTTCCCGGATCCGGCCGACCGCGCCACCCAGGAAGAGGAATTCAGCCTCGAACTGCGCACCCGTGACCGCGAACGCAAGCTGATCAAGAAAATCGAGAGCACCCTGGAGCGCATCGACCAGGATGACTACGGTTACTGCGATGCCTGTGGCGTCGAGATCGGCATCAAGCGCCTCGAGGCGCGGCCAACCGCAACGCTGTGCATCGATTGCAAGACTCTCGAGGAAATCAAGGAAAAGCAGGAGCGCGGTTGATCGTCCCTGAACCGGCGAACTCGCAACAAGGCACGAAACACTCCCCCATCGCCCAATGGCGGTCTCCGTCTATCGCGGCCGATTCGCTCCTTCCCCCACCGGCCCACTGCATCTCGGCTCGCTGAGCGCCGCACTCGCGAGCTTTCTCGATGCCCGCGCAGCCGATGGGACATGGTTGCTGCGCATCGAGGACATCGACCCGCCACGCGAGCAGCACGGTGCTGCCCAGCGCATCATTTCCAGCCTGCTCAGACATGCCCTGTACTGGGACGGTGACCCGATCTACCAGAGCAGGCGCCATGACGCATACGAACAGGTCATGTCCCGACTGCTGGCGGATGGCCACGCATTCCATTGCACCTGCAGTCGCAAGGATCTGCAGGCGGGGCACGGTCGCCACGCAAGCGCCTGCCCACGCTCACGGACGCCGCCGCCCGGCCCAGGCGCGATACGCCTGGAAGCCGCCGCTGCACCCTACCGCTTCAATGATCTGATTCTCGGCGAGGTCAGACTGCCGAGACCTTCGGGCGATGACGATTTCGTGCTCCGACGCCGCGATGGCCTGTACGCATATCAGCTTGCGGTGGTCGTCGATGATGCTCAACAGGGAATCACACATGTGGTACGCGGACGCGACCTGCTCGATTCAACGCCACATCAAATTCTGCTGCATGCGCTGCTGGGAAGGCCTGCACCGCGCTTCGGTCATGTACCCCTGCTGCTGGGCCCCAGAGGCGAGAAGCTCAGCAAACAGAATCACGCGCCAGCACTCGATGACATGCAACCGGAGCAGAATCTGCTGCAGTGCCTGAGCGTTCTGGGACAAGTCCTGCCGCCACTGGATATCAGGCGCGATTGCAGCACCATCCTGCGCTGGGCGATCCAGCACTGGCAGCGCGCCAGTGTGCCCCACTGCGACCGACGCGTGCCGTCGTGACGCGTATCCGCACGCGCTTGGCAAGCAAGCTTGCACCTCCTTAAGATCGCCGCAACCAACTCGGCGATTTGCGATGTACCTCAACAGGATCCTGCTGCTGGCACTGGTGCTGCTGTATGTGTTCTCGCCGCTCATGGCCGACTGGGTCATGACGGGGGGCGCACAGTGGTATCGACCCCACATGATCTGGCTGGCCGTGATCACAACCTGCGGGATCGTACTGTATCGGAGACACGGCGATGACGCTTGACTACACCACGCTGGTCGTGGTCGGTGTCGGGTACCTGTGTCTGTTGTTCGCAATCGCCTGGGCCACCGATCGTGGGCTCCTGCCAGAGTCGCTCGCCTCGCACCCACTCATCTATACATTGTCACTGGGGACCGTTGCCGGTGCATGGCCGATATTCGCCAGCATCGGCATGGCTGCACACTTCGGCTACGGTTACCTCGGTTTCTTTGTTGGTGCGGGCGCACTCTTCATGTTTGCACCGCTCCTGTTCGTACCACTGTGGCGGCTCTGTCGCCGCTTCCAGCTTCCCTCGCTGGCAGACGTGCTTGCATTCCGTTATCGGGGGGCTCATATCGGTGCGATCACCACAGTCTGCCTGCTGATCACGGCAATGCCACTGCTGATCGCGCAGATCAAGCTGGCATCGGGACTGGTCGCACGACTGGCGGGGGAGACCATCGCGGGGCCACCACCGGCACGACTCGGAATAGCGATAACGTGTGTGATCGCGATATTCGCCATCGTTTTCGGCGCTCGCCCGACCTCGGAAAAGGAGCGACACAACGGACTCGTGGTCGCCATGGCGTTCGAATCGCTGGTAAAGCTCGGATGCTTTCTGGCACTCGGCGCTCTGGTCCTCATGCATGTGCACGGTGGCAGCGCGGGCCTCACCGCGTGGCTGCAGATGCAACCCGGCCTTCTCGACTCCCTGCACACGAGCATGCGCTCGAGCTCATCACACATGATTGCGCTGATGTTCTTCGCTGCAATCATCGGCCTGCCGGACCTGTTTCACCTCGCACTCTATGAAAACCCCAATCCACGCGCAGTGACTCACGTAAGCTGGGGATTCCCGCTGTATCTCCTGCTGCTGTCGCTGCCGGTCCTGCCTCTGCTGTGGGCGGGCATGCGTCTTGGCGGGGGCGCTCCGTTCGGGTTCATCGCCATCGGTGCCCAGTCCGATCACGTGCTCATCGGGCTGCTGGCTTTCATTGCCTGCATATCAGCCGCGACATCGATGACCGTCGTGAGCACCCTCGCACTGGCATCTGCGACGCTGAACAATCTCATTCTGCCGTTTTTTCGCCTCGGCAAGCACAGTGATCCCTACCGCCGCCTGACGCGCACACGCTCCGTGCTGATCGCGATACTGATGCTCACGGCCTACATGATCTCGACACACATGCCCGCCGATGAAGGCGTCATCGAGACACTCGGCCTCAGCACCTTTGCCGCAGCAGCGCAGTTCTTCCCCGGCCTGCTGGCGTTGCTGTACTGGCCTCGCGCCAACCGCATAGGCTTGCTTGGCGGTCTGGCTGGTGGCTACACAGTATGGTTTCTGACCGCGCTGAACCCGGCACCCGACTCGCTCCTTGGCGCCGTGCAGGCCCTTCTGCCGGTCGTGGTCGACGGCAACCCATGGATAAGCACCGCCGTGAACAGCGTGGCCCTCAACACGGTGCTGCTGTTCGTGCTCTCCCGAATCAGCACACAGAGCAGTGAGGAACACGAGGCCGCAGCGAGCTGCAGCCTCGACAATCTCAGCGGTGCAGCTCGCCACCGACTGCTCGCGCGCGCGCCCACGGATTTCATCCGCGGCCTTGGCCCGGCACTGGGAGAAGAGCGTGCACGCCGCGTGGTAGAGCGCGCGCTCCACGACCTCGACTATCGCTCCGACGAGATGCGGCCGTATGCAATGCGACGCCTGCGCGACCGGATCGAGGCAAACCTGTCGCGATTGCTCGGGGCAGAAGTCGCCATGGAACTGATCAACCGCGGCGTTCCCTACACACGCGAAGGCACGGAGTCGACCGGTGATCTCACTCTTGTCGAGTCGCGACTCGAAGGCTACCAGCGCCACCTCACTGGCTTTACCGCCGAGCTCGATGGACTGCGACGCTTCTACCGCGACACACTTTACGCATTGCCAATCGGCGTCTGCGGAATCAACGCCCGCGGTGAAATCGTGATGTGGAACGCCGTACTGCAACGAATCACCCACATCGATGCGCGCACCGTACTGGGTTCGACGCTCGAAAACCTGCCCGATCCATGGGGCACGCTGCTGAGCGGTTTTCTCGAATCCAGCGAGTCACACCTCCACCAATACCGTGTGGCAGCACACGACAGTCGGCTCTGCCTGTCACTGCACAAGACTGCCAGCGCGACGCCCGGTGAGCACACCAGTGATGCATGCTTCATCCTGCTCGAAGACGTGACCGAAACACAGCGCCTGCAGGACGAACTGTTGCACAGCGAGCGGCTCGCATCGATCGGCCGCCTTGCCGCTGGTGTGGCGCACGAGATCGGCAATCCGGTCACCGGCATCGACTTCCTCGCGCAGAACCTGCTGGCAGAAACGTCCAACGAAGGCGAGCGCGAATCGGCACGATTGATCCTTGAACAGACCCAGCGCATCAGCAACATCGTGCACGCACTTGTCGGCTTCGCACACTCGGGAGCCAATCGTGCTCCCGAACCGGTACCCGTGATCGTTGCGCAGTGCGTCGACGAGGCAATATACCTGCTCGGGCTCGACCACAGCGCGCGGCAGGTGCATTTCCTGAATCTGTGTCCGCTGGCGGCATGCGTACGCGGCGATGGACAGCGGCTGCTGCAGGTGTTCATCAACCTGCTGAGCAACGCTCGCGCAGCCAGTGAGATCGGCGGTGAGATACGCGTCGACGCGCAGGACCAGGGCAAGACGATCCTGATCACGGTAACTGACGACGGTTGCGGGATTTCGCCAGCACAGCTTGCACAGGTATTCGAACCGTTCTATACGACCAAGGCACCCGGGGATGGCACGGGGCTCGGGTTATCGCTGGTCTACTCGATCGTACGCGACATGGGTGGCAGCGTGACGCTGCAAAGCCCGGTCGATGCACTGACACAGCGCGGCACTTGCGCGGTGATCCGCCTTCCAAGCGCCCACCCCAGCTCCTCGACACTGGAAATCCCCTTGCATTGACGTTATGTTCAAGCCATGCGACCCACGAGGCAGTAGCAGTGGCAGACATACTTGTCGTCGAGGATGAAACGGTCATCCGTACAGCACTCAAACGCGTGCTCGAACGCAATCGGTACCGGGTCTTCGAAGCGGGTTCGGTCAGGGAGGCCGAGGACAATTTTCGCCTCGATCGCTTCAGTCTGATCATCAGCGACCTGCGTCTTCCCGGCGCACCGGGCACCGATCTCATCCAGCGAGCGGGAAATGTCCCTGTGCTGATCATGACCAGCTACGCGAGCCTGCGTTCCGCCGTCGACGCCATGCGCCAGGGCGCTGTCGATTACATCGCGAAGCCATTCGATCACAACGACCTGATCGCCACGATCAAACGCATCCTGCGCGGGCGCACCAGCGCACGGTCGACATCAATGCATGATGCAACCGCGCCTGCCACCAACGTACCCAACCCGATCGAAAGCATGATCGGATCCTCCCCGGCGATGCTCGCCGTGCACGAGCGGATCCGCCGCGTGGCGCCGACATCGACTCCGATTCTGATCCAGGGCGAGACCGGTACGGGCAAGGAGCTCGTTGCCCGAGCAATCCATCGCGCAAGCAAGCGTGCCCAGCAACCCCTGATCACGGTCAACTGTGCAGCCATTCCCGAGACGCTGATCGAGTCCGAGCTCTTTGGCGGCGACCGTACGACAGGAAGCATCATCGAGGCGGCGAACAACGGCACACTGTACCTCGACGAGATCGGTGAGCTGCCAGCCGGTGCGCAGGCACGACTGCTGCGCTTCATCCAGAGTGGAGAGATCCACGGGGGCGGATTGCCGGGAACCCGCGCCGTGGACGTACGCATCCTGTGCTCGACACAGCGCAACCTGCGCGAGCTGTGCGAGGAAGGCAGCTTTCGTGACGATCTTTACTACCGCATCAACGTCGTCGAACTGGTGCTGCCCCCACTGCGCGAACGCGGTGACGACAAGGCCACGATTGCCATCTATCTGCTTGAAGATGCCTGCCAACGCCACGGGCGTTCCATGATGCACTTCACTCCGGGCGCATTGCGTGCAATCTGCTCCTACGACTGGCCGGGCAATGTGCGCGAACTGGAAAATGCCATCGAACGTGCAGTGATTCTCAGTGATGGCGAGGCAGTGGACGAATACATGCTTGCACTCGAGGCACCTCGCAACACCCTCACATCAACCAGCATCTCAGCACCAGCGACTCGCAATGGTGACCCGCAGGAGGATCTGTCGCTGGAGGAATACTTCCAGCGATTTGTGTTACAGCATCAGCATCATATGAGCGAGACCGAGCTCGCACGCAAGCTCGGTGTCAGCCGCAAATGCCTGTGGGAGCGACGCCAGCGTTTCGGTATTCCGCGGCGCAAGGGTGGTGGTGACGACAAGGAGGCCACGAAGCACTCGGTTTGAACGCGTGGCGCGTCAGCCACGTTCATCCTGATGTCACCGCGCCGCACTGAAACCAGCGATACGGTAACGAAATCACGCCCTCCCACACACGCCTGTTACCTTTGTTCCCGACACGGCGATGCACTACAGAAATGTCTTGCCGTGACCGTCAAGCGATGCTTAACTGAAGCCATAAGAATAACGACAAAAGAATAACACTAATCGGGTTGAGACCTGTGCGGGGAAGGAAACTTCCCCGTTGCTGTTTCTGAGCCTGGCAGAATTCCCACATATTCGACCACCCCGTACCCGGCACATCGCTGTGCTAAACTCGCTGCTCCCTCATTCCGCCAGGAACACGCACGCTGTTGAACCAGGCTCTTGATGCATCTCTCGGGACAACCGAAGAACTCGCAATGACACGCTGTCGGCGCTACGGCGCCGGCGAACATCGCATCCACCCCGACTCGATCTCCGCACAGGCACTGTGGGTCTACCGTGAGCTGCGCGACGCGGGCCACGAGGCCTATCTCGTCGGTGGCTGCGTGCGTGACCTGCTGCTCGGCCGCACACCGAAGGATTTCGACATTTCCACCAGTGCACGACCAGACGAAATCCGTAGCGTGTTTCCACGTTCACGCATCGTCGGGCGACGATTTCAGATCGTGCATGTCCGCTCTGGCCGTGAACTCATTGAGGTCTCGACATTTCGAGGCCATCACAGCCCGGACTTCGACACGGACGGTGAGGAACAGCCCGCGGACGCTGCCGCGTACGCCGCATCCGGCATGCTGCTGCGCGACAATGTGTTTGGGACCATCGAGGAAGATGCGCTGCGCCGTGACTTTACCGTCAACGGACTTTACTACGACCCCGACAGCAACACCGTGATCGATTTCGGTGGGGGCGTCAGGGATCTTGGGGAAAAGATGCTGCGGGTGATCGGCGATCCGGTAACACGGTTCCAGGAAGACCCAGTGCGCATGTTGCGTGCGGCACGCTTCGCGGCAAAGCTCGGTTTCACCATCGCCCCTGATGCGCTGGCCGCAATCGAACGCTGCCGCCGCCTGCTCGACCAGATACCGGCAGCACGACTGTTCGACGAGGTCATCAAGCTGTTGCTCAACGGGCATGGTGCAAACACGTTCACGATACTCGACGAACTTGCGCTCTTCGCTCCGATCTTTCCGGACACTGCACAGGCATTGAGAAGCGCACCGAAAGGGCGTGCGCTGATCCTGCACGCCTTGCGCAACAGCGACGAGCGAATCGCCCTCGGCAAGCCGGTCACACCAGCGTTCCTCTACGCAGCACTGCTGTGGCCGGCACTCGCCCGGCAGGTCGACTCACTCGTCAGCCGCGCGCACCTGCCCATGCTGACCGCGATCCACGAAGCAGGCCCGGAGGTGATCATCGCACAGTGCCGGCGCACGGTGATTCCCCGTCGTTTCTCGACTCCGGTGCGGGAAATATGGGATTTGCAGCAGCGCCTGATCACACGGCGCTCACCACGGAAACTCGCAGCCCACCCACGGTTTCGTGCTGCCTATGACTTCGTGTTGCTGCGTGAGCAGGCAGGAGATCGGTTGGATGGTGCCGGTGACTGGTGGACCCAGTTCCAGGGTGGCGAGGCGCCCCCGCCCCCCCCGAGCAACCCTTCACCACGCCGACGTCGACGTCGACGCAAACCGAATTCCAGCGCCGCGGATGCCGGCTGAACACCGCGCGTGGATCGCACTTGGGGCAAACCTGGGCGATATTGCATCGAATCTGCGTGCGGCACTCATGGGCCTCGCAGCGCTTCCCGGCAGCCACGTCGCTGCAGTGAGCCCCTGGTATCGCACCCGAGCAGTGGGGCCGCAGGGGCAACCCGACTACATCAACGGCGTCGTCGAACTACGAACCGCCCTCGAGCCGCACGCGCTGCTCGCGGCACTGCAGCGTATCGAAGATGCGGCCGGGCGCACGCGCACCGTACACTGGGGGGCACGCACACTTGATCTCGACCTGCTGCTGTTCGATTCACTGGTGCTCAGCACAAACGAGCTCGTGGTGCCACACGCACACCTGACCAAGCGCAACTTCGTGGTGTTCCCGCTGTTCGATATCGCGCCATCGCTGCGGCTGCCGGACGGCACCCCCCTTGCCACAGTGCGTGCGCACCTCGACGACTCCGGCATACTCGGCAGATTCACGGATCTGGAGCATCCCGATGTCCAGACAAGCGGGTCCAACCGTACCGCGCACTGCTCTTGACTTCGCAAATAGTGAAAACCACTATACGGAGCTCATCGATCAGCTGCTGAATGTCCGCGCCGGCAGACAGTGTTCCAGTCCCACCTTCTTCTGAAGGAATGCAGGAAATGAAGGGTGTCACGATCCGGACACTGCAGCAGGCGAAGCGCGACGGCCAGCGTTTCTGCTGCGTAACGGCATACGATGCAAGCTTCGCGTGCATGGCAGCCGAGGCCGGCATCGAAACGATCCTGGTCGGAGACTCGCTCGGCATGGTGCTGCAGGGAAACACCAGCACGATTCCCGTCACCGTCGAGGAGATGGCGTATCACACGCGCTGCGTCGCACGTGGTGCCGCACCCGCACTGGTGATCGGCGACCTGCCGTTCATGAGCTATGCAACACACGAACAGGCCATGCACAGTGCCACCACACTGATGCAGGCGGGCGCACAGGTAGTCAAGCTCGAAGGGGGTGCATGGCTTGCCGAAACCGTACATCGGCTCAACGAGCGCGGCATTCCGGTCTGCGCACACCTTGGCCTGACACCCCAGTCAGTCAATCGCTTCGGCGGTTTCATCGTGCAGGGCCGCGATCCGGCAGCAGCACGTCACATCGCCGAGGATGCGCGCACGCTTGCGGAAGCGGGGGCAGCACTACTGGTGCTCGAGTGCGTGCCTCGCACTCTGGCCAAGGAGATCACCACGACGGTGGACGTTCCGGTGATCGGCATCGGTGCGGGAGCGAGTACGGACGCACAGGTCCTGGTCATGCACGACCTGCTTGGAATGAATCCCCATCCACCACGTTTCGTGCAGAATTTCCTCACTGACGGTCGCAGCATCGCGGCCGCCTTCGCCGCCTTTGCCGCTGCCGTGCGCGATGGCAGCTTCCCACGCCCGGAGCACGGGTTCGACTGATCGCGACAGCGCGCCACGGAGACCTCAGCATGCTGATTTGCAAAACCTTTGCAGAAGTTCGCGCTG
Organism: uncultured Klebsiella sp.; assembly: GCA_964610955.1. Lineage (GTDB taxonomy): Bacteria > Pseudomonadota > Gammaproteobacteria > Pseudomonadales > UBA5518 > UBA5518. The sequence goes on from CAZSYV010000018.1 coordinate 23,263, forward strand.
CAGTCGGTGCCTGGCGTCGTGCGGGTGAAACCGTCGTCTTCGTGCCGACGCTTGGCAACCTCCATGAGGGGCATCTGCAGTTGGTCGAACTCGGCGCCCGACACGGTGAGCGGGTGGTCGTCAGCATCTTCGTGAACCAGTTGCAGTTCGGCAAGAACGAAGACTATGCACTGTATCCACGCACGCTCGACACGGACATCGACAAGTTGCGCCGGGTGGGTGCCGATGGCCTGTTCTGCCCGAGTGACGCGGAAGTCTACCCGAACGGCGTCGAGCAACAGACCACGGTGGCTGTTCCAACGATGACCGATATCCTCTGTGGTGCCACGCGCACGGGACACTTCACCGGCGTCACCACCATCGTGACCAAGCTGTTCAACATCGTCCAGCCCGACAAGGCTGTATTCGGCATCAAGGATTTCCAGCAGCTCGCCATCATCAAGCGCATGGTGCAGGATCTGTGCTTCCCGATCACGATCATCGAGGCACCGGTGGCGCGCGCCGAAGATGGCCTCGCACTCAGCTCACGCAACGGCTACCTCAATGCGCGCGAGCGTGCGATCGCGCCGGCACTGTACCGTTCGTTGCTGCGTGTGCGTGATGCGATTGCTGCGGGCGAGCGTGATTTCCCTCTTCTCGAGGCACGAGCGCAGGTCGAGTTGCTCGAGGCGGGCATGCGCCCGGATTACTTCTCGATACGTGCAGCACGAACACTGGAGCCCGTGGGGCCGGGTGATCATGAGCTTGCGATTCTCGCGGCAGCCTGGCTCGGCCGCACCCGACTGATCGACAATGTGACCGCCTGCATCACGAGCTGAACGCGATGGCCCGGGGCGGGCCGACACGAATCGGACGCCCCAGACAACGCACTGCACTCAGTCGTCGAGGCCCGGTTCGTCGCCGTCCTCGTCAAGGTCCTTCATGCTCAGCTTGATACGCCCGCGTGGATCCACATCCAACACCTTGACGCGTACCTCCTGACCTTCCTGCAACACATCGCTGACATTCTCGATGCGGCGATTGGCGATCTGCGAAATGTGCACCAGGCCGTCCTTGCCAGGCAGAATCGTCACGAAGGCACCGAAATCGACGATCCGCGCCACCGTCCCGGTGTAGATCTCGCCGATCTTCGCCTCGGCCGTGATCGCCTGCACGCGCTCGAGCGCGGCATCACGCGAGGCGGCGTTCTCCCCATAGATGCGTACCGTTCCATCATCGGAGATATCGATCGAGGCGCCGGTTTCCTCCGTGATGCCACGGATGGTCGCACCACCCTTGCCGATCACGTCGCGAATCTTGTCGGTATCGATGCGTATCATGACCATCTGCGGCGCGTTGTCGGATACGCTCTCACGCGGCCTGGAAATGGCACGACTCATCTCGCCAAGAATGTGCATGCGGGCATGACGCGCCTGTTCCAGCGCCGCTTCCATGATCTCCTCGGTGATTCCCTGGATCTTGATATCCATCTGCAGGGCAGTCACGCCTTCGGCCGAACCGGCCACCTTGAAGTCCATGTCACCAAGGTGGTCCTCATCACCGAGGATGTCGGTGATCACGGCAAACTTGTTGCCGTCCTTGACCAGACCCATCGCGATACCGGCCACCGGCGCCTTCAACGGAATGCCGGCGTCCATCATCGCCAGACTGGCGCCACAGACCGTCGCCATCGAACTCGAACCATTCGACTCGGTGACTTCGGAAACCACGCGGATGCTGTAGGGGAAGTCATCGACCGACGGCAGCATGGCGGCCACACCACGGCGCGCCAGACGCCCATGTCCGATCTCGCGCCGACCGGGTGCCCCGATGCGCCCACACTCGCCCACCGAATAGGGCGGGAAGTTGTAGTGCAGCATGAAGGCGTCCTTGTACTCACCCTGCAGCGCGTCGATGATCTGGGCATCGCGCTGGGTACCGAGCGTTGCCACCACGATCGCCTGCGTCTCGCCGCGGGTAAACAGCGCCGAACCGTGCACGCGCGGCAGGAAACCGGCTTCACACATGATCGGGCGTACGGTCTTCAGATCACGTCCGTCGATTCGTGGTTTGCCGTTGACGATGCGCTCGCGAACGATCTTCTTCTCGAGCCTGCCGAACGCCGAGGCAACCACCTCGGCCGAGACGGTCTCACTCGCCAGCGCAGCGACGGCCGCGTCACGCAGCTCGCCGATACGCCCGTAGCGTGTCTGCTTTTCCGTGATCCGATAAGCCTCGCCGATATCGTGGCCGAAGCGCTCGCGCAACTGTTCCGCAAGCTCGAGGTTCTCCACCGCGGGAGTCCACTCCCAGCGCGGCTTGCCTGCCTCAGCGGCCAGTTCCCTGACCGCCTGGATCACCACCTGCATTTCCTGGTGCGCAAACAGCACGGCGCCCAGCATCTGGTCCTCGGTCAGCTCCTGCGCCTCGGATTCGACCATGAGTACCGCGTCCGTCGTCCCGGCGACGACCATGTCGAGCGCTGATTCGCGCAGCTCCGCGTAACCCGGGTTCAGCAGATAACCCCGCTCTGCCGTGAAACCAACGCGTGCAGCGCCGATCGGGCCATCGAACGGAATCCCTGATACGGCCAGAGCAGCCGAAGTCCCGATCATCGCGGCAATGTCCGGGTCCTGGGTGCGGCAGGTGGAAAGTACCGTGCAGAGCACCTGCACCTCGTTGCGAAAGCCAGCGGGGAACAACGGCCGGATCGGTCGATCGATCAGACGCGACGTCAGGGTTTCCTTCTCGGACAGCCGCCCTTCGCGCTTGAAGAAACCTCCAGGAATCTTGCCGGCCGCATAGGTCTTCTCGACGTAGTGCACCGACAAGGGAAAGAACCCCTGATCCGCCTTGGGGTTTCTGTCGCCCACCACAGTGGCCAGCACCGTGATCTGGCCCATGGTGACGAGCACCGCGCCGGATGCCTGTCGCGCGATGCGCCCAGTCTCCAGCGTGACGGTGTGCTCACCGTACTTGAATGTTTTTCTTACCGGGTTCACAAAAAATCCTCCACAGTCGACCGGCATTCGCCGGCCGTTGAATGTTCATCCAATGACGCAGGAATCGATCAGCGGCGCAGACCGAGTCGTGCGATCAATGCAGCGTAGCGCTGCGGGTCCTTGCGCTTCAGATAGTCGAGCAGCTTGCGACGCTGGTTGACCATGCGAATCAGCCCACGGCGTGAATGGTGATCCTTCTTGTGCTCACCAAAATGCCCCTGGAGCTTGTCGATGTTTGCGCTGAGCAACGCCACCTGAACTTCCGGCGAGCCGGTATCGCCCTCCTTGAGCTGGTAATCCCTGACGATGCTCGCCTTCTCCTCTGCAGACAGTGCCATTTTCAGATCCTCTTGATGATCAATATGCTCATGGCGACACCATGTCGCCATCGCCGCAATCCTGGCCGCGCATATTTGCAGCCGGATCGCCACATGACCGCCCATCACCCAGCGGGTTGTCGGCAGTCCCTCCCGTAGAGGTCGCCCCTCAGGCGACCATCATCCTGCGTGGGCCGACACGTCGCTCGCCCAACACCTCGCCAACCCCTCTGAACGTGCCACGCTCATCCACGACGCGTACCAACCCCGACGCAGGCAGTTCGGCAGCCATCACCGCCTGCCCCCGCGCCAAGTAGAAGCAACTCGCCTCGGCGAGCCGCACTTCCGGCAGGTGTCCCAGTGCAGCCTCCGCCGGCAGGAGCAGTCGATCGAGCTCTTCGAATGCGCGCTCGCTCCGCAGCGCCTCCAGACGTTCCAGGGTGGTGGATTGCTCATCACGGAACGGCCCGGCCTGGCTGCGGTGCAGCTTCAGGACATGGGCGCCACAACCAAGTGCCGCTCCGATGTCCTCGGCAAGCACACGCACATAGGTACCCTTGCTGGCCCGCACGCGCAAGCACAGTTCGGCATGCTTTCCGGCACGAAACTCCAGCCGTTCAAGTTCATGAATAGTCACGCGTCGCGGCTCGCGCTCCACGACCTCACCTCTGCGCGCCAGCTCATACAGCGGCACACCACCACGCTTCAGCGCGGAATACATGGGCGGCACCTGATCGATCTCACCACGAAAGCGTGCCAGCACCGCATCGAGCGCGCCCTCTTCCACCGCCTCCGGATTACTCTCCTCGACTACCTTGCCGTCCGCATCGCCCGTATCGGTGGTCACGCCCAGACGCAGGGTCGCCACGTACTCCTTGTCCGAATCAAGCAGAAACTGCGACCACTTCGTTGCCTCACCAAAGCACAGCGGCAGCACACCGGTCGCCAGTGGATCAAGGCTGCCGGTGTGTCCGGCCTTCTGTGCGAAGTAGATTCCCTTCACACGCTGCAAAGCCGCGTTCGATGTCATTCCCATCGGCTTGTCGAGCACGAGAATGCCATCGACCCGACGTGACTTGCCCCGCTTTCTCAATCAATCGCTCCCTTCGTCCTCATCATGCACGTGACGTTCACGATCCTGAGCCACGGCACGCTCGATCAGATCCGACATCATCCGCCCGCGCACCACGCCCGCGTCATAGACGAAACGCAGCTGCGGTACCGTACGCATGCGCGCCCCGTGTGCGATCTGGCTGCGCAGGAATCCACTCGCGTGGTTCAGCACATCCAGCGCCTCGGCAGCCTCGTGCGCCGAGTCGTACTGCATGAACGTCACGAATGCCGTCGCATGTGCCAGATCGCGGCTCACCTGCACCTCGTTCACGCTGACCATGCCGATGCGCGGATCGCGCATCTCACGCTGCAGCAAACGCGCCAGCTCCTGGCGCAGATAGTCGGCAACCCGCTGTGTACGACCAAACTCCCGCGCCATCGCTGCTCCCTCGCAACGCCATCACAGCGTCCTGGCGATCTCGCGCACGCTGTAGACCTCGATCTTGTCACCCACGCGCACATCGTTGTAATTGCGCACGCCAATGCCGCACTCGAAACCATGGCGCACCTCGGCAACGTCTTCCTTGAAGCGACGCAGGGACTCCAGCTCGCCTTCGTAGATGACAACGTTGTCACGCAGCACGCGAATCGGCTTGTGGCGGTGCATCGTTCCCTCGATGACCATGCAACCGGCAATCGTGCCGAATTTCGGCGAGCGGAACGTATCGCGCACCTCCGCGATACCAAGGATCTCCTCGCGCAGTTCCGGGCTCAACATGCCCGTCAGCGCCTTCTTCACATCGTCGATGAGATCGTAGATCACGCTGTAATAGCGCAGATCCACACCTTCGCGCTCGACGAGCCGACGTGCCGCCGTGTCGGCGCGCACGTTGAATCCAAAGATCACTGCATTGGTCGTGATGGCCAGGTTCACGTCCGTTTCGGCAATCCCGCCCACGGCACCGGCCACCACGTTCACCCGCACTTCCTCGTTGCCAAGCTCCAGCAGGGAAGCCTGGATCGCCTCGAGCGAGCCGCGCACATCGGCCTTGACCATGACATTGAGCGTCTTCGTTTCCTTGTCCTTGTCGGCAAACAGGGTATCGAGGCGTGGGCCCTCGCGGCGTGCCAGCTTGGACTGGCGACGCTTCATTTCACGGCTCTGAGCAATCTCACGTGCCTGGCGTTCGCTGTCGAGCACGGTGAATGCATCACCCGCATCCGGTGTTCCATCGAGGCCGAGAATTTCCACCGGGATCGACGGTTCGGCTTCCTCGATCGCACGCCCCGCTTCGTCGAGCATCGCGCGCACACGACCAAAGCATGTGCCAGCAAGCACGATCTGCCCGGGGCGCAACACACCGCGCTGTATCAGCAGCGAGGCTACCGACCCGCGACCCTTGTCGAGTCGCGATTCGATCACCAGACCCTGGGCAGGCACATCGCGTGGTGACTTCAGCTCAAGCACCTCGGCCTGCAGCAGGATGGCATCGAGCAGGTCATCGATACCCTGACCGGTATGTGCCGACACCTCGGCAAACTGCGTGTCACCCCCCCATTTTTCGGAGATCACCCCGTACTGCGACAGCTCGCTGCGCACCCGCTCGGGATCCGCCGAAGGTTTGTCCATCTTGGTGATCGCAACCACCAACGGCACGCCAGCCGCCCGTGCATGCTGAATGGCTTCCTCGGTCTGTGGCATCACGCCGTCATCGGCGGCAACCACCAGGACGACGATATCGGTACTTTGTGCACCCCGTGCACGCATTGCCGTGAACGCCGCGTGCCCCGGAGTATCGAGGAAGGTCACCATGCCGTGGTCGGTATTGACGTGATACGCACCGATATGCTGCGTGATGCCGCCAGCCTCTCCATGTGCGATGTGCGTCTTGCGGATGTAATCGAGCAAGGAGGTCTTGCCGTGGTCGACATGGCCCATCACCGTCACGACCGGTGCACGCGGCTCCGGCGTTCCTTCGACACCGACCACCTTTTCCACGTCCTCCTCGAACGCATCCTCACGCAGCAGGCGCACCGTGTGCCCCATTTCCTCCGCCACCAGCGTCGCAGTTTCCTGATCGAGCACCTGGTTGATCGTTGCCATCACGCCGAGCTTCATCAGCTCCTTGATGACGGCAGTGGCCTTTACCGACATTTTCTGAGCCAAATCACCGACCGTGATGGATTCCGGCAATGCAACTTCGTACACCATCTTGTCCGTAGGCAGCTCGAAGCCATGTTTCAAGTGCTCCGCGTGCGCAGGCTTCAGCTCCCGACTCTTGCGCTCACGACGCAGTGCAGCCGCCTCGGCCGCCTCATACTCGGATTCCGACAAGGGAACCGCCGTTGGGCGCAGCAACGCGTCGCGCTCCCATGAACCGCCCTTCGCGGCTTTCTTGCGCGGCTTGTCCTCTTCGCCTCCCCCGTCCTCGCGCCGTCGCGCGCCACGCGCAGGGGGCTTGGTCGCTGCAACACCCGGGCGTGCGGGTCGCGCAGCTGCAGGTGTCGCTGAGCGGGGAGCAGCTGTGCCAGCCTCGGTACGTTCCGACTGTGGTTCGGCACGCTTGCGCGCCTCTTCCTCTTCCTTCTGCTTGCGCGCACGGGCAAGGGCTTCCTTGCGTGCGCGCTCCTCCGCTTCCTTTTCCTTGCGTCGCACCGCCGCCGCCTGGCGCAGCAGCTCCGGATCGATCATCCGCTTGTCGTCACGGCGCATCGACTCGCCAGGAACCGCTGCGGGGGAAGCCTCCGGCACCGACACCTCCACCGACTCGGTTTCCTCGGCAACGGGTGGCTCAGGCTCTTCGGTTTCGGTTTCGGTCTCGGTCTCGGTCTCGACCGGCTCGGGTGCCTCCGGTAATGCATCCAGATCTGCCGCCTCAACAATTGCGACTGGCACGGCCTCCGCCGGCAGTGCCTCTTCCTGCTCGACGATCTCATCTTCCGCAATACTCGACTCGACGTCTTCGTCGGCATCGCGCTTGATATAGGTGCGCTTCTTGCGGATCTCGACGTTTACCGTACGCTTTCCCGCACCGGCCGAGGTCTTGAGCTTGGTGATCGTGCGCCGCTTCAGCGTGATGCGGCTCGGCGTCTCACTGCCTTCGCCGTGCGCACCACGCAGATGCGACAGCAGCATATGCTTGTCCTCGTCCGAAACCACCTCGGCAGCACTGCTGTGTGCAAGCCCAGCTTCCTTCATTTGCTGCAGCAGGTGCTCCACGGTGACGTTGACCGATTTCGCGAGTTCTTCAACGGTTACTTCAGCCATCAGATACTTCTCCTGCCACGACCCGATACCGGAGCCAGCCAACACGGTCACTGGCTCATGCCATCGACTCGAACCACGGCGCGCGCGCCGTCATGATCAACTGCGCTGCACGCTCGGCATCCATGCCTTCGACCTCGAGCAGATCCTCGACGCCCTGCTCAGCAAGATCCTCCATCGTGAGGATGCCGTGGCTGGCCAACTGGAAAGCGGTATGGCGATCCATGCCATCCATCCCCAGAAGATCCTCTGCAGGTTCTGCTGCGTCAAGGCGCTCCTCCGAGGCGATCGCCTGGGTGAGCAGCGCATCCTTTGCACGGGCACGCAGCTCCTCGGCGGTATCCTGGTCGAAACCTTCGATTGCCATCATTTCCTCGAGCGGGACGTAGGCAATTTCCTCGAGCGTGCTGAAGCCTTCCTCCACCAGCACGAAGGCAACGTCCTCGTCGACATCCAGCGCACGCATGAAGCGCTCGATCGTCGCCCCCGATTCCTGCTCCTGCTTGGTCTGGGCATCCTCGAGACTCATCACGTTGATGTTCCATCCCGTGAGCTGGCTTGCGAGACGCACATTCTGCCCTCCGCGCCCGATCGCCTGCGCGAGGTTGTCCTCGGCGACTGCCACATCCATCGTGTTGTTGTCCTCATCGACAACGAGCGACTCGACTTCTGCCGGCGCCATTGCACTGATCACCAGCTGGGCCGGATTGTCATCCCAGAGCACGATATCGACGCGCTCGCCATCGA
>CAZSYV010000019.1:0-18970 GCA_964610955.1 uncultured Klebsiella sp.
ACCCACGTTAGCAGCTTGGGAAGCTGCAGTTCTACCATTGAACTACACCCGCGCGCGACGCGTCTGTGTGGCGCATTCTACCGGCGCATCGGGCTCGTGCAAACCGGGGCAGCGATCGGGAAAGGCTGGTGCGTGCCCGTAGAACCTGTGACACCCAGGCCTGCTGCCACAGGCGCTGGCGGCTCAGGGAGCCGCCGCGTAATCGTAGGAGGAGTCGGCAAGGTTCTCGAAGCGGGTGAACTCACGGCGAAACGCCAGGCGCACCGTGCCGATCGGGCCATTGCGCTGCTTGCCGATGATGATTTCGGCGACACCCCTATCGGGCGACTCCTCGTGATAGACCTCGTCGCGATAGATGAAGGCGATCACATCGGCATCCTGCTCGATCGATCCCGATTCTCGCAGATCCGACATCACCGGACGCTTGTTCGGGCGCTGTTCGAGCGAGCGGTTGAGCTGCGACAGGGCGACCACCGGACAGTTGAACTCTTTCGCGATCGACTTGAGGTTGCGTGAAATCTCCGAGACTTCGTTCACGCGCCCTTCCGAGGACCCGGGAACCTGCATCAGCTGCAGGTAGTCGACCATGATCAGCGCAACCTCACCGTGCTCACGGCGCAGGCGCCTGGCACGCGCGCGCACCTCTGCCGGTGACAGTGCCGGCGTGTCGTCGATATACAGCGGCCGGTCCTTGAGTGCCGTCACCGCCGCCGTGAGTTTCGGCCAGTCTTCCTCCAGCAGTTGCCCGTTGCGCAGGCGCTGCTGATCGATGCGCCCGATCGATGACAGCATCCGCACGATCAGCGACTCGGCCGGCATTTCCATCGAGAACACGAGCACCGGTTGCTTCTGCGCCAGCACGGCGTGTTCGACCAGGTTCATCGCAAACGCCGTCTTGCCCATCGAGGGGCGCCCGGCAACGATGACCAGATCCGCACGCTGCAGGCCCGAAGTCCGCTCATCGAGATCGATGTAGCCCGTGCTGAGGCCGGTCAGCGCACTTTTGCTCTTGGCCAGCTCGTCGATGCGGTTGATCGTGTTGCGCAGCAGCTCGGTGACGAACCTTGGGCCACCACGCGTGACCCGGTTTTCGCTGATCTCGGCAATGCGCCGCTCTGCTGCCTCGAGCAGTTCTTCGCCGCTGCGGCCTTCGGGGTTGAAGTTGAGTGTTGCGATCTCGCCTGCTGCCGCGATCAGCTGGCGCATCGTCGAGCGCTCACGCACGATCCGCGCATAGGCAGTGACGTTGGCAGCACTCGGGGTGTTGGTCGCCAGTTCGCCGAGATAGGGGAGTCCGCCACCCGCATCGAGCTGACCCGTACCGGCGAGATGCTCCGAAAGCGTGATCACGTCGAAGGGCTGGCTGGCGGCCGAGAGCGCGGTCATCGCCTCGAAGAGGAGCCGGTGCTCGTGACGGTAGAAATCCGCCGCGCAGACCAGTTCCATGACCCCGTCCCATGCCTGATTGTCCAGCATCAGGCCGCCAAGCAGCGACTGCTCGGCTTCGACCGAATGCGGCGGAATCTTCAGGTTGCCGACGTCGAGCGCCGGCATGCCATGCCTTGCCTGCTGGGAGAAGGGGTCAGCCATCGCGTGCGTCCGCGTGTCGGGCCCGCGATACTCCCACTGCTGAAAATTGGCTGTCAACCGTATGGGGTCGACAGCCACTCCCGGGCACGATCAGAGCGGCACGACGCTCAGCCTGATCGTCTGCGTGACTTCCGGGTGAAGCTGCACCTCGATCTCGTACTCCCCGGTGCTGCGCAGCGCACCGGTCGGCAGGTGCACCTCGCTCTTGGCAAGTTCGACACCGGCAGCAGTGATCGCATCGGCGATATCACGAGTCCCGACCGAGCCGAACAACCGCCCTTCCTCACCGCAGTTTGCCTTGATCGTGACCGCAAAGCCCTCGAGCCGTGCCGCACGTGCCTCGGCGGCACTCCTGCGTTCTGCAGCTGCCTTCTCGAGCTCGGCGCGGCGCGCCTCGAAACGCGCGATGTTCTCCGGCGTCGCGGAAACCGCCTTGCCGTAGGGGATGAGAAAGTTCCGGCCGAAACCACCTTTCACTTTCACCTGGTCCCCGAGATTGCCCAGGCGACCGACCTTTTCGAGCAGAATGACGTCCATTGCAATCGTCCTCAACAGATTCCCGCTTTATGCGGCATCAGGCACCCGGCTTGCGCGACGCCCAGCCACGAATATCGATCCAGCTGTCCATCGCGGCAAGCACCACGAGGAACTGCTTGAGCGGCGCGAACAACAGCAGCGCCGCATAGAAAAACCCCAGCCACATACCCATGCCGCGCTGCGCGAGCAGCGCATGCACCAGCCCGATGCCGGCAAACATCAGCGGCACCAGTGGCATCCAGACCCAGAAGCGAAAGCCCTCGCCAAGTGCCACAAAACCGAACGCGACCAGCAGCAGACCCAGCACCTGGCGTCTTTCGAGACGCAGGGCGTGGAACTCCTGGCGAAAGCCGCCGGCGTTGTAGAGCGTCGCCTGCCACCACCGCGCCAGGATCAGCCCAAGCACCACGGCCACAGCAAGAACCACGCCAAACATGCCCGCAATATCCCCCGCAGAGGGCACCTTCAACAGCGCATGCACTGGCGCATCGACCGTTGCCTGCTGCGCGATGTTGCGCATCAGCTCGGCGAAGAGCTTCTCGATGCCTGCGACATAGCCACGCCCAACCGTGATCATCCCGCCGCCAAGCATCAGCCCCACCACGCTCGCACTGCACAGTGCCCACGGCCAGGAGACCGTCAATCTCAGGACCCACGCTGCAGCGGTAACCCCAAGCAGCGCTGCCATCGGCATGATTTCGCCGAAATATGCCGCCACGATGGTTGGCAGCAGGGCCCACAGCAGTATCAGCCCACCTTCACGCACGCCCTTGCGCAAGGTGACCAGACCGATCACCGCCGCACTCAGCCAGAAGAACATCGGTACGGTGGCGGCAGCCACCGCGACCAGCAGCGCCTCGCGGCGGCCGCGCATCACATACTGGGCAAGCGCACGCATGATCGGCCCTCTCCCACCCCGCTCAGACGGGGCCGGTACGAATCAGCGATGCTGATCCGTATAGGGCAGCAGTGCCAGGAAGCGGGCACGCTTGATCGCAACCGACAACTGGCGCTGGTAGTTTGCCTTCGTTCCCGTGATGCGGCTCGGCACGATGGTGCCGGTCTCGTTGATGTATTCGCGCAGCACGTCGAGATCCTTGTAGTCGATCTCCTTGACGCCTTCGGCGGTGAAACGGCAAAACTTGCGGCGACGGAAATAACGGGCCATCGTCCAGACTCCTCGATTCGACAGATTCCTGAATATCGATCCGAACCCGCATCAGGCGGACTCGGATTCCTCCTCGGCCGGCTCTTCCTCACGCTCGGGACGTGGACGGCGGCGCTCGCCATCGTCACCACGGCTGCGTCGATCCCGACCCTCGCGCTCGGCACGCATGATCGGCGACTCGGTGGTGACCGCCTCGTCACGGCGAATGATCAGGTGGCGCAGGATGGCATCGTTGTAGCGGAACGTGGTTTCCAGTTCCTGCAGCACAGCGTTCGAGGCCTCGACATTCATCAGCACGTAGTGTGCCTTGTGCACCTTGTCGATCAGGTGGGCAAGCTGGCGCCGGCCCCAGTCTTCCAGACGGTGGATCTTGCCGCCGTCGCGGGTCACTGCCTGGGTGTACCTTTCGATCATGCCAGGCACCTGTTCACTCTGGTCCGGATGGACCAGGAACACGATTTCATAGTGTCGCATCTTCACTCCCCACGGATTGAACAGCCTCCCGCAGCATGCGGTGAGGCAAGGAGGTTTCCCTGCGGCTGGCGCAAGGGAGGGCGAATTCTAGAGAAGTGCACACGCCGGTGCAATGTACAACCACCGGATTGTGCATATCTGCATGCTACGTGCGCCTCTGGCGCCTCGCCTCATAGAGGAACACACCGGTGGCAACCGAGACGTTCAGGCTGGCGACTTCACCGCACATCGGGATGGCCGCAAGATGGTCACAGTGCTCGCGCGTCAGGCGGCGCATGCCACTGCCCTCGGCTCCCATCACCAGCGCAACCGCTCCGCCCAGGTCGACGGCGGTCAGCGTTTCGGCGGCCTCGCCCGCGGCACCGATGATCCACACACCCGCCTGCTGCAGGGCACGCAGTGTACGGGCGAGATTGGTGACGGCCACCAGCGGCACCAGATCCGCCGCACCCGAGGCTGCCTTGCGGGCGGTCGCATTCAGCGGTGCCGCGTTGTCACGCGGCACGATCACCGCGTGCGCACCGAAGGCGTCCGCCGAACGCAGGCAGGCGCCGAGATTGTGCGGATCGGTGATCGCATCGAGCACGAGCAGCAGCGGAGGCTCCTCGAGTGCAGGGAGCAGTGTCTCGAACAGAAAGTCCTCACCCAGCGCCATGGCGACACGCACCTCGGCCACCACTCCCTGATGCACACCCGAGGCCAGCCGATCGAGCTCCTCACGCGCACACTCGCGCACGGCGATCGCGTGCAGGCGTGCGGCCTGCAACAACTCCTCGAGCCGGCCGTCACGTCGACCGCGCAGCACGGCAAGCGACTCGACCCGCTCGGGACTGCGGCGCAGCACGGTGCCGACCGCATGAATGCCGTGGATACGTTCGCGCTCCTTCACGCCACCCCCTCAGCGCCGCTGACGGCGCACGGTGCTCGTCGAGCCACCCTTCCCCACGCGGGTCTTGCGCTGCGCACTGGCACTGTCCTCGTCGATCAGCAGGTCGATCTTGCGCTCGTCGAGATCCACACGGGCAATCCTCACCCGCAGGTGATCGCCGAGCCGATAGACCCGGCGGGTACGGTCGCCGATCAGACGACGCCCGGAGGCATCGAAGTGATAGTAGTCATTCTGCAGGGTGGCCACGTGCACGAGGCCGTCGGCATAGACCTCCTGGATCTCGACGAACAGTCCGAAGCTGGTCACCGCGCTGACCACGCCATCGAACACGTCACCGATCCGATCCTGCAGGTACTCGCACTTGAGCCAGTTCATCACATCGCGCGTCGCTTCGTCGGCGCGCCGCTCGGTCATCGAGCAGTGCTCGCCAAGCTCGGTCATCGCGGCGAGGTCATAAGGGTAGGCCTTGGCGGCCACGAGCGGCTTCGCGCCCTCGACACGCCGCACCTGAGTGCTGCCGACCTCCGAGCGGATGACCGAGCGCAGCGCCCGATGCACCAGCAGGTCGGGGTAGCGTCGGATCGGCGAGGTGAAATGTGCGTAGGCCGGATAGTTCAGCCCGAAGTGCCCGAGGTTTTCCGGCTGGTAGCGTGCCTGGCTCAACGAGCGCAGCATCACGGTCTCGATGACGTGGCGATCGGCACGCTGCTGGACCGAGGCGATCAGTTCCTGATAGTCACCCGGCCGCGGCTTGTCGCCACCACGCAACGACAGGCCAAGCTCACCGAGGAACTTGCGCAGCGCCTCCAGCTTCTCACCCGATGGCCCCTCGTGCACCCGATACAGCGCAGGCAAGCGGTGCTTCTCCAGGAAGCGCGCTGTTGCGACATTGGCCGCCAGCATACACTCCTCGATCAGCTTGTGGGCATCGTTGCGCTCGACCGGCACCACCTCCTCGATCTTGCGGTCGGGCCCGAACACGATACGGGTTTCACTGGTCTCGAAGTCGATGGCACCGCGCTGGTCACGTGCTCCGCGCAACGCCCCGTACAGCGCATGAAGCTCCTTCAGCCGCGCCTCGAGCACGGGCGCAACCCCGGCGTCCTCACCCTCGAGCGTGGTGGCCACGCGCGTGTAGGTGAGGCGCGCCGCAGAGCGAATCACCGCCTCGGAGAACCAGAAACGACCCAGTGATCCGTCGCGTGCGATCTCCATCTCGCACACCAGCGCCAGGCGATCGACTTCAGGCTGCAGGGAACACAGGCCATTCGATAGTTCTTCGGGCAACATCGGCACCACGCGACCCGGGAAATACACCGAGGTGCCACGGCGGCGTGCCTCCGTGTCGAGCGCCGTGCCCGGCATCACGTAGTGCGAGACATCGGCAATCGCAACCCAGAGCCGCCACCCGCCACCCCGCCGTTTTTCGCAATACACCGCATCGTCGAAGTCCTTGGCGTCCTCGCCGTCGATGGTCACGAACGCCAGCTCGCGCAGATCGTTGCGCCGCGCCTTGTCGGCACGTCCTGGCTCAGGGGCAAGACGCGCCGCCTCGGCACATACATCCTCCGGCCAGATGAACGGGACGTGATGCATGCGCAGCGCAACCTCGATCTCCATGCCGGGAGCCAGGTGGTCCCCAAGCACTTCGATGACGACACCCGTGGGCGGCGTATCGACGGCAGGGGGCGTCTGGATACGCACGGTGACGTACTGGCCCTCGTGCGCATCGGCGCAGTCGGCGTCACGCACCAGTACCTCGTGCTGGATGCGCGGATTCTCTGCAACGACATAGTTCACGCCGGCCTGGCGGCGGATACGCCCGACGATCAGCTCGGTGTTGCGTTTGAGCACCTCGACGATCGTCGCCTCGGGCCGGCCCCGATGATCCAGCCCGGTGATGCGCGCCAATACCTCATCACCGTGGAACACGCGCCGCATCTGGCGCCCGTGCAGGTACAGGTCTTCGCCACCCTCTGCGGGGATGAGGAAGCCGTACCCCTCGCGACTCGCCTGCACGACACCGCGCACCAGCGCCATGCGCGACACCGCACCCCAGGCGCCACGACGGTTGCACACCAACTGGCCATCGCGCGCCATTGCACGCAGGCGCCGGCGCAATGCCTCGTACCGGTCCTCGGCCTCGAGATCGAGCCTGGCGGCAAGCTCGTCCAGCGAAAGCGGCACACCAGCGCGCTCGAGCGTCGCCAGAATGAACTCGCGGCTCGCAATCGGGTTTTCGTAGCGGGCAGCCTCATCGGCACGACGCGGATCGCGCTCGAGCACGCGGCTCCCCTTGGATTTGCTGGACACTGTGCTTGCTCCGGGAATGCAGGGCCAGGGTGGCTCTGCGGAATCGGGACGACATTATACGCAGGGATTGACATCAGGAATGGCCCTCACGTAGAGTGCGCGGCCTGTTCGCGGGAGAGCTTCCCGCAGCCCCCTGCCCAGGTGGCGGAACTGGTAGACGCGCTAGCTTCAGGTGCTAGTTATCGAAAGGTAGTGGAGGTTCAAGTCCTCTCCTGGGCACCATTCTTCTCTGATATCGACACTGGCCTGGCGGGATTTACACGCACGGCGCCAACACTACTCGGACACAATCCCCCAGCGCAGGCTAGACTGGACAGGAAACCAGCTCGCTCAGCACTGGGGGTGGCGGCATGGCATCTGGGGAGGCGGAATGACTCGCAGGAAGCGCAGTCTGCGTGAAAAATCCTTTTCGAGCGCACGCGAAGACCTCGCGCGCGCCAGCCTCCATCGCAACGGATCGTACCGCCTCGCCTTCGCCGACACGGACTTCCTGCTGCGTGAAGAGCTGCGTCCGATACGACTGCAACTCGAACTGCTGAAGCCCGACCTGATCCAGCAGGAGCACGGCGTCCATTCGACCGTCGTCATCTATGGCAGTGCACGCCACATCTCTCAGGAGAAGGCGAACGAGCAGTTCGAGATGGCGCGCGCCGCGCTGGAGCACGACCCCCACGACAGCCTGCGACAGGCTGCGCTGGTGCGCGCCGAGCGGCGACTGCACAACAGCCGCTACTATGAGGAAGCCCGACGCCTGGGCGCGCTGATCACGCAGAACAGCGAATGCATCGAGGGCTGCCGGCTGCTCGTGGTGACCGGCGGTGGGCCTGGAATCATGGAGGCAGCCAATCGAGGTGCCCATGAAGCCGGCGGCAAGAGCATCGGCCTGAATATCGTGCTGCCTGCCGAGCAGGAGCCAAACCCCTACATCACGCCGGAGCTGTGCTTCCAGTTCCATTACTTTGCCGCACGCAAGATGCACTTCCTGATGCGGGCGCGGGCGCTGGTGGCGTTTCCGGGTGGTTTTGGCACGCTCGATGAGCTGTTCGAAACCCTGACGCTGATCCAGACCGGAAAGACCGAGCGCCTGCCGGTACTGCTGTTCGGCGAAGCGTTCTGGCGTCGCCTGATCGATTTCGACCTGCTGGTCGAGGAAGGCCACATCGATGCGAAGGATCTTGATCTGTTTCGCTTCGTCGAGACGGCAGAACAGGCCTGGTCCGAGATTGCGGCGTTCTACAGCCTGGGGTGCTACCCGTCGGACTGAGGCATGAGCAAAGAGGCGAGCTGCAGCCTGGCTGCATCATGGCAACGGAAAACCAACCCTTGCCCATGAAGGGCAAAGATGATTCGAGAAACAGGTACACCGCCCAAGCATGGGCGTGCATCCTGGATGCAACGACCGTGGATCACCGGGATCCACGGTCGCACACGGAAGCGACTCTATGCCGCTCCGTCAGCAATCACCAACGCTTGGGGCGACGCTCACCGCCACCGCCACCACCGCCGCCCCCGGGACGGCGATCCTCACGCGGACGCGCTTCATTCACGCGCAGCGCACGGCCATTGATCTCATGGCCATTCAGCTTGTTGATCGCCGTGCTGCCTTCGTCGTCTGACGGCATCTCCACGAAACCAAACCCCTTCGAACGATCGGTCTCCCGATCCATGACGACCTTGGCCGACGAAACATTTCCGAATTCCTGGAACAACGTGAGCAGGTCGTTGTCGCGAACGCTGTAGGGCAGGTTTCCAACGTAGATATTCATTCGATTAATCATCCTGGCGCCGTTTGCATAGCTGAAGTGCCAATACCCAGACGCCGAAAAAAGCGTTGGCACCACTGGAAAACCGGATTCACGATGAAGCCGGCCGCCGCATTCTAACTGAAAAAATATCGCCGTCCACCAGCTTCATTCGAGCTCGCAGAGCATCGATGTCGGCCCAGCTATTCGAAGGGATCATGCAGCACGATGGTCTCTTCACGGTCCGGTCCGGTGGATACGATGTCGATGCCGACACCGACGAATTCGGCGATGCGCTCGAGGTAGCTGCGCGCTGCCCGCGGCAGTCTCTCCCATGCGGTGACACCAAGCGTCGATTCCTGCCAACCTGGCACCGTTTCATAGACCGGCACGAGATGCTCGAAATCGGCGCTGTCGCGTGGTGTTCCGACGATCCGCCCGGAAGTATCTTCATAGCCAATGCAGAAGTTGATCGACTCCAGCCCATCGAGCACATCGAGCTTGGTGATGCACAGTCCGCTCACACTGTTGATGCGCACCACTTCGCGCAACGACACCGCGTCGAACCATCCGCAGCGGCGCGGCCGCCCGGTGGTTGCACCGAATTCCTGGCCACGGCGTGCCAGATGGGCGCCCACCTCGTCGAACAGCTCGGTCGGGAACGGACCCGAACCCACACGCGTGGTATAGGCCTTGGTGATGCCGAGCACATAATCGAGGTAGAGCGGGCCAAAACCGCTACCGGTGGCAGTACCCCCGGCGGTGGTATTCGAGGAGGTCACGTAAGGATAGGTACCATGATCGATGTCGAGCAGGGCGCCCTGTGCGCCCTCGAACAGAATGCGCTTGCCGGCATGACGATACTCGTGCAGCAGCGCCGGAACATCGGCCATCAGGGGCAGCAGCGCCTCGCCATGAGCGATCGCCCGATCGAGCGTCTGCTGGACGTCGATCACGGGGGCGTGGTGGTACTCACGCAACACGAAGTTGTGGTAGTCCATCACCTCGCGCAGCCTCAGCTCGAAACGCCCCGCATCACGCAGATCACCCAGGCGCAACCCACGCCGCGCCACCTTGTCTTCATAGGCGGGACCGATGCCACGTCCGGTGGTGCCGATCCTGGCATTGCCGCTGGCGCTTTCACGAGTGACATCGAGCGCAACGTGGTAGGGCAGGATCAGGGGACACGCCGGGCTGAGTCGCAGGCGCTCGCGCACCGGCACGCCGCGCCCTTCGAGGGCAGCGATTTCCGCAAGCAACGCCTCGGGTGAGAGCACCACGCCGTTGCCGATCAGGCAAAGCACGTCCGCGCGCAGCACACCCGAGGGAATCAGATGCAGCACCGTCTTCTGACCATCGATCACCAGGGTGTGCCCTGCGTTGTGCCCGCCCTGAAAGCGCACCACCGCAGTGACGTTCTCGGTCAGCAGATCGACGATCTTGCCCTTGCCCTCGTCGCCCCACTGAGTGCCGAGAACCACAACGTTGTTTGCCATTTCCCTTTACCTGTCAGAGGGTATCGATACGCCACGCACCCGCGTCGCGACGCAGCTGGCGATCACAGCAGGTGCCTGCCTCCTGTCCGGGCAGGCCGACGAGCACCCGCTCGCCTGCCTCCCGCAACCGGCACACCTCGCTCCAGGCCTGGTCGGCGAACGCATGAGGAACGAAGATCCCGTTGGGGAGTGTGCCCACTTCCGCAGGCAGTGCACCAAGCACGGTCTTCAGATCGAAACTGAACCCGGTTGCCGGGCGTGCACGCCCGAATACGCGTCCGATGTCATCGTAGCGGCCACCGTTGGCAATCGCTTCGCCCTGGCCGCGCACATAGGCCGCAAATACCAGACCGGTGTGATAGTGGTAGCCCTGCAGCTCGCAGAGATCGAAATGCAGGGTCACGCCGGGCGCACGTACCGCGATACGCCGCGCCAGTGTCCCCAACTCGTCGATCGCCACACAGGCCCCCGGTGCGCGCTCGGCAAACAGCTCCCTGGCCTGCTCGAGAACACTCTCCCCGCCGCTGAGACCAGCGAGCTGGCGCAGCAGCGTGGCATCTGCGCCAGCGAGCCCCGCAGCATCGACCAAGGTGGAGATGGCCGGCACCGACTTGTACTGCAGCGCATCGAACAGTGCCTCACGCACCTCGACAGGCAATGCGAGTTCGCGCATCAGCTCACGAAAGATGCCGACATGGCCCAGATCGAGTGTGATCCCACGAATACCGATGCGCTGCAATGCCTCGAGCATCAGGCAGACCACCTCGAGGTCCGCTTCGGCGCTCGCATCACCGTAGAGCTCGGCACCCAGCTGGATCGGCGAACGTGATGCGAACGGCGAGCGTCTGCGCGTATGCAGCACACTGCCCGCATAGCACAGACGCGTCGGACCCTCGCGCAGCAGGCTGTGCGCATCGATGCGCGCCGCCTGCGCAGTGATGTCGGGTCGCACGCCAAGCAGTCGGCCCGAGAGCTGGTCGGTCACAGTGAACGTCTGCAGGCCAAGATCCTTCCCCAGACCGATCAGCAGCGAGTCGGTATATTCGATCAGCGGAGGGATCACCAGTTCGTAGCCCCAGCGCGCAAAGAGGTCGAGCAGTTCACGACGCAGATGCTCGACCCGTGCCGCCTGGACCGGGAGCAGTTCCTCGACCCCCTCGGGCAGCAGCCAGCGCTCCCCAGCGCTCGACGTATCGATTGTGCTCATCGCGATTCCAGCGCCCGTCGTCTCAGTTGATCACATACAGCAGTGCCGTGCCGAGCAGCATTGCACACAGGCCCGCGCCACGCAGGCCGCGATCGTCGATGCGCGCCACGGCAAGCACCATCGAGCGCCATGCCGAGGGTGACAGGAACGGCACGCACCCTTCGATCACGAGCACCAGGCAGCAGGCTATTGCGAGATCGTGCCACATTCAGCGCTGAATCCGCTCAGATCGCCACAGATTGCGCCCCGGCAGGCGCGGCGCATCCTATCACAAAGCCCACGGCTGAAAGTTCGCACTAGCGCTTGCCGTGGGAGTCCTTCAGGTAACGGAAAAAGTCGCTGCGCGGATCGAGTACCAGCAGATCCTGCCGGTTGTCGAAAGCACTTTCATAAGCCTTCAGGCTGCGCGTGAACGCATAGAACTCGGGGTTTCTGTTGTATGCCGCAGCATAGATCGCCGCAGCCTCGGCATCCCCTTCCCCGCGGGCGAGTTCGGCATCGCGGTAGGCCTGCGCCTCGATGATCGTGACCTGGCGATCGGCATCGGCACGAATCTTCTCGGCC
Source organism: uncultured Klebsiella sp. (assembly GCA_964610955.1). Taxonomy (GTDB): domain Bacteria; phylum Pseudomonadota; class Gammaproteobacteria; order Pseudomonadales; family UBA5518; genus UBA5518. The sequence goes on from CAZSYV010000019.1 coordinate 11,981, forward strand.
TCTTCCTTGCCCTGCGATCGATACTCGCGCGCCAGTTTCTCACGCTCGGCAGACATGCGATTGAATACCGCATCGCTGACCTCTTCGGGCAGATCGATTTTCTTCACGCGCACATCGATCACCTCGATGCCCAGGGTCCGCTGTGCGGCCACGTTCAGCTCGCTCGTGAGATCGGCCATCAGTTTTTCGCGCTCACCCGCGATCACCTCATGCAGGTTGCGTCTGCCGAACTGGTTGCGCAACCCATCGTTGGCGCGCGCGGCAAGCCGCGCCATCGCGACGGCCTCGTCTCCTCCCGTTGCGCGGTAATAGGCCTCCACATCGGCAATACGCCACTTCGAATACGAGTCCACGATCAGGCGCTTCTTCTCCAGCGTGTAGAAACTCTCCGGCGGGATGTCGAGCGTCAGCACCCGCGCGTCGAACTTGCGCACCTCATCGACGAGCGGCACCTTCACGTGCAGCCCCGGCTGGTCGTCGACCGCGAGCAGGGCACCGAAGCGCAACACCACCGCGCGCTCGGTTTCGCGCACCACGTAGAGCGAGCCGGAGACCATCGTCAGCGAGGCAATGAACAGCACCAGATAGAGCAGGATTTTCCCGTTCATCAGCGACGCCCCCTCTCACGACCCGTGGCTTGCTGGTGTGCTTCGGTGCGCAGCTTCTGAACCACCTCCTCGGCAACCTGATCGGCGCTGAGCACGGTCGTCGAGGGCCTCTGGCCCGCCCCCTGTGCGGGCGCAGCCGCACTGCCGAGTCGATCGAGTGGCAGGTACAGCACGTTGTTGCCACCTTCGACATCGACCAGAACCTTCGCGCTGTCGGCAAACACCCGCTGCAGGGCGTCGAGGTAAAGGCGCTCGCGCGTGACCTCCGGTGCCTTGGTGTACTCGACCAGCAGTTTTTCGAAGCGCTGCGCCTCGCCCTGCGCCTCGGCAACCACCTTGCCACGGTACGCGGCCGCTTCCTCGAGCATGCGCTGCGCGCGGCCGCGCGCCTCGGGAACGATGCCGTTGGCGTAGGCGCTCGCCTCGTTCTTCAGACGCTCCTCGTCTTCCTTCGCCTTGATGACATCATCGAACGCCGCCTTGACCTGCACCGGTGGCTTCGCTTCCTGGATCGTCACCTTCACCACCTGGATACCGGTACCGTAGTTGTCGAGATAGCTCTGCAGCTTGATCTTGACGTCATCACTGATCTGGCCGCGGCCTTCCGAAAGTATCTGATCGAGCTTGCTGCTGCCGGCGACGTGGCGCAGTGCGCTCTCTGTCGCCTGGCGCAGGCTGAACTCGGGCTCGCGTACATTGAGAACGAAGGCCTTCACATCCGCAATGTTGTACTGCACCACGAGCTGCAGCTCGACGATGTTCTCGTCCTGGGTGAGCATGCGCCCCTCGGTTCCATACTGACGCTCGCGCGTGACGTTCACCGGAATCACCTGATCGATGACCCGCGGCCTCCAGTTCAGCCCCGGGTCGAGTGTCTGGTGATAGCGCCCGAAACGCAGCACCACGGCGCGTTCCTGGGCGTCGATCACGTAGATGCCGAGATAGAACCACACGCCCAGCACGAGCAGTACGATCAGGCCCAGCAGTGCGGCGTTCAGACGCAGGTCGCCCCCTCCCCCGGGGCTTGATCCATTGCCGCCACCGAGTGCGCTGCCAAGCTTCTTCCTGAATCTGCGCAGCGCCTCATCCAGATCGGGTGGTCCCTGATCTCCCCCTCCCCAGGGGTCGCGCTGCTTGCCGTTTCCTCCTGGTTCGTTCCAGGCCATGGTGTTCTCCAAACGATTTCCGCACCCACTGCACGGCGGGGCGAATTCTAGCAGATGTCTCCGCTGATCCCGCGAGCTGATGCCCCGGTCTCTGCGGCAATCAACCGGGCGAGCTGTGCACGCGGCAGGCGGACTTCGAGTCGGATCAGACCGTCGGATTCGGTCTGCTCGCCGAGCACCGCCCCCTTTTCATAGAGCTGCGCACGCAGACGCCCCTGCTGCGGAGTCAGTTCAAGCCACTCGTGGACGACATCGTGTTCGAGCAATTCATCGACTGCCGAACGCAACAGATCAAGGCCTCGGCCATCACGCGCCGACACCCAGACCCGTACCAGCCTGCCGTTTTCGTCACGATCCACGCGTGGCTGCATCTCGAGCAGGTCGATCTTGTTGTAGACCTGCAGTCGTGCCACCTTCTCGGCGCCGATCTCGGTCAGCACTTTTTCCACCTCGAAGGAGGTGTCGTCACGATCCTCGGCACTGGCATCGACGACGTGCAGCAACAGGTCGGCAAGCCGTGCCTCCTCGAGTGTCGCCCGGAAGGCCTCGACCAGCTGATGCGGCAGATGACGCACGAAGCCAACCGTATCGGCCAGCACCACGGCACGCCCCTCGGCCAGAGTGCAGCGACGCATCGTCGGGTCGAGCGTTGCAAACAGCTGGTCGGCGACGTAGACACCGGCACCGGTCAGTGCGTTGAACAGGGTCGACTTCCCCGCGTTCGTGTAACCGACCAGTGACACCGTCGGCATCTCGGCACGGCTGCGCGCACGACGCCCCTGTTCGCGTTGCGAATGCACCTTTTTCAACCGCTGGGTCAACAGCCGGATCCGATCGCGGATCAACCGGCGATCGGTTTCGAGCTGGGTCTCGCCCGGACCACGCAGACCGATTCCACCCTTCTGTCGCTCGAGGTGTGTCCAGCCACGCACAAGACGTGTGGAGATATGGCGCAGCTGCGCCAGCTCGACCTGCAGCTTCCCGAGGTGCGAGCGTGCACGTTGCGCAAAAATATCGAGAATCAGCCCAGTGCGGTCGACGACCCGGCAACTCAGCGCCCGCTCCAGATTGCGCTCCTGGGTCGGCGACAGTGCATGATCGAAGATCACCAGCGCGGCATCGTGCATCGTCACTGCAGCGGCTATTTCGGCCAGCTTGCCGCTGCCCACGAAATGCCCCGGATCAGGGTGGTCTCGCTGGCCGAAAATGTACTCGACCGGATCCCCACCCGCCGAGAGCACCAGCTCCTCGAGCTCACGGGGGTCGTCACGAATCGCGCCGGAACCCAGGTCCAGGTGAACGAGTATTGCCCGCTCTCCACTTGCCGGGCGATCGAAAAACACCTCAGCCGGTGCTCTCGTCGCCACCGTCCGCATCAAAACGCACGGGCCGCGACGGCACGACCGTCGACACCGCGTGTTTGTAGACCATCTGGCTGACGGTATTCTTCAGCAGGATGACGAATTGATCGAAAGATTCGATCTGGCCCTGCAGCTTGATCCCGTTGACCAGATAGATCGATACGGGAATGCGCTCCTTGCGCAGCACGTTCAGGAAAGGGTCTTGTAAGGTATGCCCCTTTGACATTTCAAGGTTCTCCAAGTGAGGTCCGCTCGGACCCATTACGTATATCAATCGTTTCCGGATCGCCGGCAGGCATCCAAGTGTGGCGGATGCTATCCCGACGCAGTTTGAAAGTGCATTCTAAAAGAATGCTGGATTTCCCTTTCCCTGCTTAAGTGGAGGCGGCCGTGATCGATTTCAAGGCAGCCGCCAGCAATGCATTCCCGGGCGGCTCTTCGCCCGACAGGACCACCGCATCCGGCCAGCTGCGCAGCCAGGTCAGCTGCCGTTTTGCAAGCTGGCGCGTTGCGGCAACAGCCCGCTCGATGAACCGCGCGTGGTCACCCTGCCCCTCCAGGTACTCCCAGGCCTGGCGATAGCCGACGCTGCGCATCGATGGCAGGTCAGGGTGCAGATCGGCACGGGCGCGCAGCTCCACCACCTCATCCAGAAAACCGGCCGCAAGCATGGTGTGAAAGCGGCTGGCGATACGCCGGTGCAGCAGCTCCCGATCCTGTGGCACCAGGGCCAGCTGCAGAAACCGGCACGGCAGGTCGCCCTGTCTCGATTGCCGTGCATGCAGGCTGCTCAGGGCGTGCCCACTGGCAAGATAGACCTCGAGCGCCCGCTGCAGCCGCTGGGGATTGGCCGGGCCGATCCGTGCGGCACTCGCAGGATCGACTTCGGCGAGACGCCGATGCACTTCCGTCCAGCCCTCGCGAGCGGCCAGCGCCGCGATATCGGCACGAATCCGTGCATCGGCTGCCGGCAGTTCGGCCAGCCCACCGAGCAGCGCGCGGAAGTACAGCATGGTGCCCCCGACCAGCAGCGGAATGCGCCCCGCACCCAGCGCATCGTTGATCGCCGCCAATGCATCGACACGAAACTCCGCCGCCGAATACACCTCGCTCGGATCACGGATATCGATCAGGCGATGGGGATGACGCGCAAGCAGGGCAGGCTCGGGCTTGGCCGTGCCGATATCCATGCCGCGATACACCTGCGCGGAGTCCACACTGATGATCGTGCAGTCGAGTCGCTCGGCAATCTCCAGTGCAAGCGCCGTCTTGCCCGATGCGGTCGGCCCCATCAGGGAGATTGCCAGCGCAGTCCCCTCATTTATATGCATGCACGGGCGTTCGCTCATCGGCCACGCAGGAACAGGCGATCAAGCTCGGCGAGTGGCTGCACCGCCCAGGTTGGGCGCCCATGGTTGCACTGTCCGCTGCGCTCGGTCCGCTCCATGTCACGCAGCAGAGCGTTCATCTCTCCCAGGCTGAGCTGGCGATTGGCGCGCACCGAACCGTGGCAGGCCATCGTGGCAAGGATTTCGTCACTTCTTGCGGCAATGCGCGTGCTGTCGCCGTGCTCGAGCAGATCGGCCACCACATCGCGTACCAGTGCCGGGATATCGCCGGTGGCGAGCAGCACCGGTACCTGCCGCACGGTCACTGCCTCCTCGCCGGAACGCACGAGCCCAAGTCCAAGCGCGCCAAGCTCCTCGGCGTGACCCTCGATGCAGTCGGCTTCGCGCCGGCTCAAGGCGACCACCTGGGGCACCAGCAAGGGCTGTGCACGCACTCCCTCGCCGGCATGGGCCGCCTTCATTCGCTCGTAGGTGATGCGCTCATGGGCCGCGTGCATGTCGACCAGCACGAGGCCGTCGCGGTTCTCCGCCAGGATGTAGACACCCTTCAGCTGCGCGAGCGCATAGCCGAGGGGCGGCACATCGTCGTCACCCTCACTGCCGTGCTCCTCGCCCGGCAGCGGCCCGGGCCCGGCACTCAGCGCCTGATAGGCCGACAGCGTCTCGGCAATCGCGTCAGGTTCGCTGCGCGTCCAGAGCGGGTGCTGCGGATGCGCTGGCACCCGGGCAAATTCATGGCGACCCACAGGCTGCTCACTGGCAACGACCGGCTGCTGCGCGGGTCGCAGCTCTGCGAGCGCCCGATGCAGCGTGCGAAACAGGAAGTCGTGCACCTGCCGTGACTCCCGAAACCGTACCTCGCTTTTCGTCGGATGCACGTTCACATCGACCAGTTCGGGGTCAAGCTCGAGGTAGAGCACATAGGCCGGGTGTCGGTCCCCGTATATCACGTCGCGGTACGCCTGCCGTATTGCGTGAGTCACGACGCGATCGCGCACCACCCGACCGTTGACATAGAAGTACTGCTGATCCGCCTGCGAACGCGAGAAGGTCGGCTGCGTCACCCAGCCGGACAGCCGCAGGCCAGCGGCTTCGGTCTCTATTGAAAGCGCATTGTCGAGAAATGCCGTTCCACACAGTGTCGCCAGCCGCTGTTCACGTTCAGCCTGCGTCGTGCAGGCGCGCAGCATGAACACGTTGCGCCGATCGTGGCGCAGCGAGAGCGCCACGTCGAAGCGCGCAAGCGCGATGCGACGCACGACCTCCTCGCAATGTCCGTATTCGGTGCGTGCAGAGCGCAGGAACTTGCGTCGTGCCGGTGTGTTGAAGAAAAGCTCGAAGACCTCGATGGTGGTTCCGCGCGGATGCGCAGCCGGCACGATCCGCACCCCGCCATCAACTGCACATTCGAGGCGGCTTGCATGGGGAGCATCGGCACTCGCGCTGAGGATACCAAGGCGCGATACCGAGGCGATGCTCGCCAGCGCCTCCCCACGAAATCCCAGGCTGAGCACACGCTCGAGATCCTCGAGCGTGCGGATCTTGCTGGTTGCATGGCGCGTGATGGCCAGGGGCAGATCTTCGGCCGCGATGCCCTCGCCATCGTCGCGGATGCGCAGCAGGCGCATCCCGCCGTCCTCGAGTTCGATGTCGACACGGGTCGCACCCGCGTCGAGGCTGTTCTCGAGCAGTTCCTTGAGTACGGAGGCTGGTCGCTCGACGACCTCACCGGCCGCGATCTGGTTTGCCAGCGAGTCGCTGAGCTGTCTGATGCGCCCCATTGCGGTATCACTGCATTCTGCGGTGGGGTGCGAGTAATGATCGCTCAGATCTGCGGGATGACGATGGTCTGTCCCGCCCGAATGTCATTGCCACCGCCCAACCCGTTGGTTCTGACGATGTCGGCGACACTAACACGATAGCGCTCGGCGATGCCAGACAGCGTGTCGCCGCGCGTGATCGTGTACTGCGAGGGGCGTGCCCCCGCACGCACGCTCAGCGCGATCTGCGTCCCCGGTGGCGGATTCATCAGGAAATAGTCAGCCAGTCCGGTGAAGATGGCTGCCGCCATGTTGCGCTGGTAGCTGGGATTGCCAAGGCGCTGCGCCTCCAGCGGATTCGAGATGAAGCCCGTCTCGACCAGGATCGATGGCATGTCAGGAGACTTCAGCACCACGAAACCGGCCTGTTCGACGCGCGTGTTGTGCAGGTGCGCGATGCGGCCCACCGAGTCCAGCACGCGCGATCCGGCTCCGAGACTCGCATCGAGCATCGCAGTCATCGACAGATCGGTCAGCACGCCGGCAACCACCGGATCCTTCGCACCCAGATCGACACCATCGATCAGGTCGGCGCCATTCTCGCGCTGGGCAAGAAACGCCGCCGATACGCTCGTTGCACCACGCTGGGACAATGCGTAGACCGAGGCACCACGCGCACGCTGATGCGTGAACGCATCGGCATGTATCGATACGAACAGGTCGGCACCCTGCGCACGGGCCAGATC
>CAZSYV010000019.1:19070-31422 GCA_964610955.1 uncultured Klebsiella sp.
GTCAACGGCTCGGTGCGGGCAGCAGCAGGTGCCGGCATTCCGCCAACCAGGTCGATGACCAGCCGATGCCCGAGGCTGCTGCTCGGTGCAAGTGCGAAGCTGCTCACGCGAACCTCGCCGTACAGGTCGAGCACGATGCGCAACTGGCCGTTGCCATAGCGCCCGCTGCGGATGCTGCGGATCTGGGTCCCTTCGAGCCCGACCTCGTGCAGCGCCGTCGCCAGACGCCCCTGCTCCAGGTCGATCACCAGCCGATGGGGACCGCTCATCGTCGACAGCTGATGGCGTACCGGTGCGTCGAGATCGAATACCAGCCGTGTCCTGTCCTCACCATGCCACAGACGCAGGCCTTCGACTGCCACGGCCGCAAACACCTGCGCACTGCCAAGCACGAGCGCCAGGACGAACCCGACACTTCGTGAAACTGACAGAAGAAGCGGCAGTAACCTCATGAATTCCAACGCTCGCGGACCACCCCGTTCCAAACTATAGCAACGCTTCTCCATTACGCACGTCGGGATTCACATGCCATCGCGCAACTATTTCCTCACCACGGGGGTTGCATGCACGCCAGCACAGTAAACGCCCGCCGTCAGCAGGCTCGCTGAAACGGATCTCGAGATCGGGCGCCGGAAGATGCCCGGTACCGCACTCCGGCCATTCGATGAGCAGAATCGCATCGGCGTGTGCATAATCGCGCATGCCGATGAACTCGAGTTCCTCGGGATCCCCAAGACGGTAGAGGTCGAAGTGATACAGCGTACGCCCCGCAACCGTGTACGGTTCGACCAGCGTGTACGTCGGGCTCTTCACGGCACCCGTGTACCCGAGTCCACGCAGGATGCCACGCGCAAGGCAGGTCTTGCCGGCACCCAGATCACCGTACAGGTAGATCACGGCAGCCCCTGCAAGAGCGCTGGCCAGCACGATACCCGACATCTCAGTGGCGGCCTCGTCGCGCAGTAAGCACTCACCGACAGAGCCCATCACTGCGCTCCTGCGTCACCGATCCCGTTCGACAGGCGCCGCAGCCAGAAAAACAGATCACTTGCCAGCAAGCCACGCTCGCCATCGGCTGCCACCGCACAGTCCGCCGCACGCGCGTGCAGGCACACGCCCTGGCGCGCTGCCTCCCCGAGTGTCGCCCCCTGCGCAAGCGCTGCACCCAGCACACCGCTCAGCACATCGCCCATGCCACCGCTCGCCATTCCCGGATTGCCATAAGGACATACACCGATCACCGCGGAGTGGGCATCCGCCACCAGGGTGCCCGCCCCCTTCAGCACGATTGCACCAGGGAACCGCTCACGCAGTGCGGCAAGTGCCGCAAAGCGGTCCGCCTCGACCATCGCACTGGTGCCCCCGAGCAGCCGAGCGGCCTCCCCCGGATGAGGAGTGAGCAACCACTTGCTGCGGAATCCTTCTACCAGCGGAAACCCATCGGCCAGCATGTTCAGGCCATCGGCATCGATCACGATCGGTTTGTCACAGGCAAGCGCACGCTGCAGCATCTGTTCCGCCCAGGCGCCCCGCCCCAGGCCAGGACCGACCACAAGCACGGTTGCCCGTGCAAGCAAGGGCTCGAGCTGATGGGGATGCTCGACTCCGTGCGCCATGATTTCGGGACGTCGGGAAATGATTGCTGCAACGTTGCCAGGTACGGTGGCAAGCGATACCAGTCCGGCACCGCAACGGGCGGCAGCCTCCGCAGCCATCGCTGCCGCCCCACCCATGCCGGCATTTCCACCAACGATCAGCACATGTCCGAACAGCCCCTTGTGTGCACCGCGCGCGCGGGGGGGCAAAGGCCTGAATGTCAGCAGCCCTGCCTCGGCACGAACCTGATCCTGGACTGCAGACGGTACACCGAGGTCGGTAAAGTGCAGTTCGCCGCAGTGCTCTCGCCCCGCTCCGGTGAACTGCCCGCGCTTGCGGCCAATGAACGTCACCGTGTGCGTGGCGCGAATCGCACAGCCGAGCACCGCCCCCGTATCGCTGCACAGGCCCGACGGGATGTCGACCGCCATGATTGGCAACCCACTGGCATTGGCCGCCGCAATCGCCTCGGCATGATCCTGGCGTACCGTCCCGCCAAGACCGGTGCCGAGCAGCGCATCGACGATCACGCCACCCTCGAAGCCGCGTGCAGCGTCGAAGGGACGGATCGAAACGCCGGCATCGCGCGCCGCATCGAAGGCAAGGCGGGCATCGCCCGAGATCCGCTCCTGCGCACCGACCAGCAGCACCTCGACTGGCCAACCTGCATCCAGACCAAGGCGCGCCACCACGAAGCCATCACCACCGTTGTTGCCGGTGCCACACAGCACATGCAGCGGCGCATTGCGATAGTGCCGGCGCAATACCGCAAACAGCGCCCGCCCGGCGCGCGCCATCAGCGTGATCCCGGGAATGCCGTGTCCATCGATCGCACAGCGATCGAGTGCACGCACCTGCGCGGCGGTATAGAGCGGCAAATCCAGTGCGGTACCTTCCGCCATGGCGCACGATCCTCGTGAAAACCCGTATCATTCATCTTAGCTGATCCCTCGTACGCATCCGGGACCGGACAGCGAAACCGCCGATGCACAACTCCGTCCATGTCAGACCACGACAACGCACACGCAGACACACCCGAGGCACTCGCCAGGCTGGCCGATGACATCCGCGGCTGGGCGGGTGAGCTTGGCTTCCAGGCGATCGGCATCAGTCCGGCCACACTGGCGCCACACGACCAGCGCCTGCGCGACTGGGTCGACGCCGGGCTGCACGGTGAACTCGATTACATGGAGCGCCACGGCGAGAAGCGCTGGAGCCCCGATGCACTGATCCCCGGGACACTGCGCCTGATCTCGGTACGCATGAACTACAGCCACGGCGGCGCCGACCCGCTCTCCGTCCTGCAGGATCCGGGCAAGGCCTATGTCTCGCGCTATGCCCTGGGACGCGACTATCACAAGCTGATGCGCTCGCGCCTGGCCCGGCTTGCCGATCGCATCATGCAGCGTCGCCCCGGCAGCGCGCTTCGCGCCTTCGTCGACAGCGCGCCCGTGCTCGAGCGCGGCGTGGCACAGAAGGCCGGGCTCGGCTGGATCGGCAAGAACACACTGCTGATCCACCCGAAGGCGGGCTCACTGTTCTTCCTCGGTGAGATCTACACCGACATCCCGCTGCCGACCGATGCAGAATTCACCGGTGTGCACTGTGGCAGCTGCACTGCCTGCCTCAGTGCCTGTCCGACACAGGCCTTCGTGGGTCCTTTCGTGCTCGACGCACGACGCTGCATCTCCTACCTGACGATCGAACTGCAGGGTTCGATCGATGAAGAGCTGCGACCGCTGATCGGCAACCGCGTATTCGGCTGCGACGACTGTCAGCTCGTCTGCCCATGGAACAAGTTCGCACAAGCCAGTTGCGAGGACGATTTCCGGCCGCGCAACCGTCTCGATGACAGCGACCTGGTCACACTGTTCCTGTGGAGCACCGAGGAGTTCCAGCAGCGTGCGGCCGGCACGCCACTGTACCGGCTGGGCCACGAGCGCTGGCTGCGCAACCTCGCCATTGCGCTCGGCAACGGCCCGCCGACGCAAGCCGCACGCACGGCACTCGCTGCGCGTGCGGAGCACCCGTCCGCACTGGTGCGCGAACACGTGCAGTGGGCGGTGGAGCAACTGGCCGCGCGCGCAGTACGCGACGAAACACCATCCTGATCGACGCAGGGCCTCAGTTGGCCTCTCCGTCCCCGATGCGAAAGAACGTGTCGCGGTAATGGCGAAGTTCCGCTATCGATTCGCGGATATCATCGAGCGCACGGTGACCGCCCTGCTTCGCAACCCCTGCCAGCACCTCGGGGCGCCAGCGGCGTGCCAGCTCCTTGATGGTGCTCACATCGAGGTTGCGGTAATGGAAGAAGGCCTCGAGCCGCGGCAGGTGGCGTGCCATGAAGCGCCGGTCCTGACAGATGCTGTTGCCGCACATCGGCGAACTGCCGGCTGCAACGTGGCGCTCCAGAAACTCGAGCCCCAGCCGTTCGGCCTCGCGCTCGTCGATGTGGCTGTGACGCACGCGCTCGACAAGGCCCGAGGCGGAGTGTGTACGCGTGTTCCATTCATCCATCGCCGCAAGGACCGCATCATCCTGGTGGATCGCGATCACCGGACCCTCGGCAAGCACGCCAAGCGCTGCATCGGTGATGATGATGGCCACTTCCAGCACGCGGTCACGCTCGGGATCGAGTCCGGTCATCTCCATGTCGACCCATACCAGTGCACCATCGGACACCATGCTAGACTCCCCCGCGACACCTTCCACCACAGCGCACATTATGCAACACGCCCCCGGCACTGCACGTACATGGCCGCCCGCAGGCTGAGCCAGAACCAGGCGCGGCGCGTGCAGGCGCTGCGCCTGCGCCAGCAGAACGAAGCTCAGCATGATGACACCGGCGCACTGCGCACCGGTATCGTGATTGCACGCTTCGGCAAGCAGGTCGAGATCGAGGATGCCCAGACACCGGGCATGGTGCAGCGCTGCCATATCCGGGCAAACATCGACTCACTGGTTGCCGGCGATCGAGTCACATGGCAGGCCGGCACCGACGGACTCGGCGTGGTCGTGGCCCGTCACGAGCGCAGCAGCGTACTGCAGCGCCCGGACGCGCAGGGCGTGCTGCGTACGGCTGCCGCAAACCTCGACCAGATCATGATCGTGATCGCTGCCGAGCCACAGCCGCATGCGAACCTGCTCGATCGCTATCTCGCCGCGGCAGAGGACGCCGACCTGCGCGCAGCGATCCTGCTGAACAAGACCGACCTGATCAGCGACCCGGCCGCGTTCGATGCGCTGCTCGCTCCATACCGGGCGATCGGCTACCCCGTGCTGCGCGCCAGCGCCCACGCTGCACACGGCATCGACGAACTCGCTGCGGCACTGTCGCAGCACACCACCGCATTCGTCGGTCAGTCGGGAGTCGGCAAATCCTCCCTGATCGCCGCGCTGCTGCCCCACGAGGAGATCCGCATCGGCGCGCTGTCGCACGCAGCGACCAAGGGCCGGCACACGACCACCACCGCGCGCCTCTACCACCTTGTTGGCGGTGGTGATCTGATCGACTCGCCCGGCATCCGCGAATTTGGCCTGGGGCACCTCGAGGCCGGACGTGTCGCCCGTGGCTTCATCGAATTTCGCCCCTGGCTCGGCAGCTGTCGCTTTCGCGACTGCCGGCATCGCGACGAACCAGGTTGTGCGCTGCGCGAGGCGCTCACACGTCATGGGGTGGATGCGCAACGCTACGCAAGTTACCTGCAGATCATCGGAGAGGATTCATGAACGGGCATTGGGGCACGCTGCGCACACGTCTGTTTCTGCTGCTGCAGTACCTGCTGCCACAGCATCTGGTCTCGCGACTCGGCGCCCGCCTGGCCCAGGTACGCCATCCGCTGCTGAAGAACGCACTGATCCGCGGCTTCATCCGGCGCTTCGACGTCGACATGAGCGAGGCGGCGCAACCGAACGCCAGCCACTACCCACACTTCAACGCATTCTTCACGCGGGCACTGCGCCCCGGTGTGCGCCCTGTCGATGCCCGTGCCGATGCCGTGACATCACCGGCCGACGGAGCGGTGAGCCAGATCGGCACGATCGAGGGCGGCCGCATCTTCCAGGCCAAGGGGCATGCCTTCAGCACTGCCGAACTGCTCGCCGACAGCGCCGATGCGGCCCTGTTCGACGGTGGCGCCTTCGCGACGATCTACCTCTCACCACGTGACTATCACCGCGTGCACATGCCGCTCGATGCCACACTGCGCAGGCTGCGCCACGTGCCGGGAAGCCTGTTTTCGGTGAATGCGGTCACTGCTGGCGCAGTACCCGCGCTGTTTGCCCGCAACGAGCGCGTCGTATGCCTGTTCGACAGCAGTCACGGACCACTGGCACTGGTTCTGGTCGGTGCGATGGTGGTGGCCGGAATCGAGACGGTCTGGACCGGCCCCATCGCACCCGCCGGACATGATGTGCTCACCCTGGACTACGCAAGGGATGTGCAGGCGCGCTCGCTCGCCAAGGGCGCCGAAATGGGGCGCTTCCAGCTCGGCTCGACCGTCATCGTGCTGCTGCCGCGCAACGGGGTGCGCTGGAACGACACACTCAGCGCCGGTTCGCCACTGCGCATGGGGCAGCACATCGGCACGCTGGCACCCATGCAGACGGATCGCTGACGCCTGGGCTCAGGCTCGACACGCTACGCGCGCAGCGCCGAGAAGGCCAGCACCGCATCGATCTCGCGCACACCGACGGCGATCATCACCAGGCGATCCAGGCCGAGTGCAACGCCGGCACACTCCGGCAGGCCGTGCTCCATGGCAGCAAGCAGCCGCTCGTCAAGCGGGATTTCCTCGAGAGCGCGCCCACGACGCTGCGCGTTGTCCGCAAGCATTCGCTCACGCAGCTCGCCTGCGTCGAGGAGTTCGTTGTAGCCGTTGGCGATCTCATGGCCGTCGATGAACAGCTCGAAGCGATCAGCAACCCGGTGTCCACGGGCATCGGTAACGATGCGTGCCAGCGACGCCCGCGTGGCGGGGAAGGAATCGACGAAATGCAGGCACCCCTCGCCGAGGTGCGGCTCGACCTTTTCGCTGAACAGCAGGTCGAGCAGTTCGTCCCGAGCCCAGGCATCGGGCGCATCGGCGCCAATCACACCCGCATAGGCACGCAGCTCCGCATCACTCGCCGCAAATGGATCCAGTCCTGTGGCGGCGCGGAACAGCTCCGCCCAGGCATCACAGCGCACCGGACGCTCACCGATCACCGCGCTCACCAGTTCGGCCACCTCTGCCGCCAGCTGCGCGACGTCGAAACCCGGCCGGTACCACTCGAGCAGGCTGAACTCCGGGTTGTGGCGCGAGCCATGCTCGGCGTGACGGAACGCGTGCACGATCTGGTAGATCGGCCCGACGCCGGCAGCCAGCAGTCGCTTCATCGCAAATTCGGGGCTGGTCTGCAGAAACCACCGTGCATCATCGAGCCCCGGATTCGCCGTCACGCTCGCCAGCAACGGATCGGTGGCGCTGACCGGCGCAAGCTGTGGGGTCTCCACCTCGAGCACGCCACGCGTGCAGAAGAACGCGCGGATGGTCGCCAGAATCTGCGCACGCCGGCGCAAGGTGGCAAGCGAGGCGCCGGGGCGCCATGCGCTGGCGCTGCGGCGCATCGGATCAGGAACGCACGCGATTCATGTACTCGCCGGTCCGGGTGTCCACACGAACCACGTCACCCACATCGAGGAACAGCGGCACACGCACTACCGCACCCGTCGAGAGCTTTGCCGGCTTGGTGCCACCAGTCGCGGTATCACCGCGAAGGCCGGGGTCGGTCTCGGCGATCTCGAGCTCGACGAAGTTCGGCGGTGTCACCGTGAGCGGTGCATCGTTCCACAGGGTGATGGTGCACAGGTCCTGCTCCTTGAGCCACTGACCGGCGCTGCCGACGATATCCCTGGATGCCGTGTATTGCTCGAAACTCTCCGGGTCCATGAAATTCCAGAACTCACCGTCGTTGTAGAGATACTGAAGTTCCTTGTCGACCGCATCGGCGCCGGCGAGCGTATCCCCCGACTTGAAGGTGCGTTCCCATACCCGTCCATTCTTCAGGTTGCGCAGCTTCACACGGTTGAATGCCTGGCCCTTGCCGGGTTTGACGTACTCGTTCTCGAGGATCGAGCAGGGGTCGCCATCCAGGATGACCTTCAATCCGGCCTTGAACTCATTGGTTGAAAACGTCGCCATGTGAACCTCTGCTGGGTACCCACGAAAATGAACGGCGCGCATGATACCCCGTTTCACCACCGGCACGTCAGATATGCCAAACAGCGCACTCCGCGCAATTGGCGCCCGCTGCAGCGCTCTTCTACAATCCCCAGACCACCTTATGCGACACGGGAGGCGCGGCGTTCAAGGCCCGGGTTGGATGCAGCACAACGACACCATACGGATCCTGATCAGCTGCGCTTCACAGGCGGGTCTGGAGGCATGCCTTGCACTGTTCCGCAACACGGAACACATCGTGCGTGCCCACCGTGTGGCCTCGGAACAGGATCTGCTCGACGCGCTGCGCGATCGCCAATGGGATCTCCTGGTCATCGACGACGATCACCCGGAGCTTTCACCGGCCGATGCGCTGGGCACACTCGCCGCCACCGGCAACGATGTCCCGGCTCTGGTACGCACTGCGGATCCGTACTCCCCCGATGCACTGACGTGGCGCCACGCCGGTGCGCGCGAGGTGTTGCCAATCGGGGCGGACGAGGTGTTGCCACTCACGGCCAGGCGCGAAATCGACGCCTTGCGCACCCTGCGTGCACTCACCACGCTGCAGACCCAATATGAAGAAGTTGCCCGGCGTTGCGAGCTGCTGCTCGGCACGGCACGCGAGGCGATCGGCTACATCGTCGATGGCATGCACATCCACGCGAATGCGCGCTACGCGGCGCTGTTCGGGTTCACCGAGGTGGAAGAACTCGCCTCGGTGCCGCTGATCGATCTCATCGACGGCCCCGACCAACAGGAGTTCAAGGAAGCACTGAAGCGCTACCGTGCGTCCCCCGACACAGAAACCGCGATTTCATTTAGCGGCCACCGCAGCGATGGCACGACCTTCGAAGCCGAGCTGGTGCTGTCCACGGCAAGCTTCGAAGGTGAACGCTGCATGCAGGTCGTCGTGCACGAACACAACGGGAGCCCTGCCGCAGGCGTACCCCGCCCAGCAGGTGGCGACGACCTGCAGGCGCTCATCGGCACCCTGGGCAATGCCGCGGGCGGGCAGCTGGTGCTGCTCGCGATCGACGCCTTCACGCAGCACCGTCACAAGCTCGGAGTGAGCGGTGCCGATCGGCTGATCAACAAACTCGGCGCCTTCATCGCGCAGGAAACCGGCTGGAAGACGCACCCATGGCGTACGGCAGACGCCGTGCTTGCCTGGCACCTTGCGAGCGACGATGCCGATGCCACCGCCGAGCAGGCACGCAAGGCGCTTGGTGCGCTCGCTCACCACATCCATGAGATCGGCAGCCAGAGTGTCAGTTGCACGGCCTGTGTCCATATCTGCCCGATCGACCCGCAGTCCCGGGAAGGTGCGGAAGGGCTGCTCGATCGTTGCTGGTCCGGCCTTGACGATGCGACGGCGCGTGCCGTCAGCCTGCGCGCCAGCGATCCGGCACGGGTAAGCATCAACCGCAATGCACCACCCGCAGTCGTCGGCACCACGGCAACGATCGCCAGACCCGCACTCGAGGAGGCGTTGCGTGCCGGCGAACTCCGCCTGCTGTTCCAGCCGATCGTCAGCCTGCGTGGTGACACCAACGAGTATTACGAAGTCTTCGCCCGGCATGAGCCTTCCGCAAAGCCTGCCCGGGACTGGCTCGCAGAGCATTATGCCGGCACGAGCAGTGTGGAACTGGACCAGCTCATCACCGCACAGGCGCTGCATGCGCTGGACAAGCACCGCGCGAGACACCCGCAGACCCGACTGATCGTGCCGGTCGGTGTCGGCAGCGTGCTCGACCCAGACTATGTGCTGTCGTTGCAAGGGAAACTGCAGGCCCTGCAGCTGAGTGCGGACAGCATCACGATCGCGGTCGATCACCAGATTGCGGCGGCCAACCTCAAGCACGCCAAGGAGTTCGCCGCACAACTGGGCACGCTCGGGGCTCGCCTGTGCATCACGGAGGTGCACAGCGGTGCGAACCCGATGCCCGACCTCGCGCATCTGCGGCCCGCGCTGGTGCGCATCGCGGATGAGCTCAGCCAGGTACTCGACGACACGGAGAGCAGGAACACGCTGCTCAAGCCGCTGATCGAAGCGCTGCACGGCGAACAGATCGCCTCGGTCATGCCGAATGTCGACAGTGCAAGTGCGCTGGCCATGCTGTGGCAGCTCGGGGTGAACTTCATCCAGGGCAATTACCTGCAGCCACCACAGTCACAGATGAGCTACGAGTTCACCGATCTGAACTGAAGGCTCAGATCAATGCCGTCTCACGGTCACTGATTCCCAGCAGGTAGAGAATTCCGTCCAGTCCGAGCGTGGAGATCGCATGCGCCGCCGATTCCTTCACGATCGGCTTGGCGCGGAACGCGATGCCAAGTCCGGCGATGCTGAGCATCGGCAGATCATTGGCACCGTCGCCGACGGCAACCACCTGTTCCAGTGCAATGCCCTCACGCGCCGCGATCTCGCGCAGCAGCTCGGCCTTGCGCGCGCCGTCGACGATGCGCCCGACGACGCGTCCGGTCACCCTCCCGTCGGCGATGTCGAGCTCGTTGGCAAACATGTAATCGATGCCGAGCTGCTGCTGGAAGCGACGGCCGAAGTAGCTGAAGCCCCCTGAAATGATCGCGGTGCGCATGCCGATGCGGCGCAGCGTCGACACCAGTTTCTCCGCCCCCTCGGTGAGCCGCAGCTCTGCTGCAACCTCCTCCAGGACCGCCTCGTCGAGGCCCTCGAGCAGCGCCACGCGACGCCGGAAGCTCTCGCAAAAATCGATTTCACCGCGCATCGCACGCTCGGTTATCGCAGCGACCTCGGTGCCAACCCCGGCACGTCTGGCCAGTTCGTCGATGACCTCCGCCTCGATCAGCGTCGAATCCATGTCGAAGGCCACCAGACGCCGGTTGCGGCGGAACATATTGTCTTCCTGGAAGGCAATGTCGACGCCCAGCTCACTGGCGAGCCGCAGAAAGTCACGGCGTACCGCGGTGGCATCGACCAGATCGCCGCGCACCGAGAACTCGACGCAGGCCCGTTCGCTGTCATCGGCACCGTCGAGCGACACGCGTCCCGAGAGCCGATTGATCTTGTCGATGTTGAGCTCGTGACGGGCGAAGATCGCCGTCAACCGTGCAATCTCCTCACTGCGCAGCCGCCGCGACAGCAGCGTCACGATATGGCGCGGCTTGCCCTGACCGGCAACCCACTCGCGGTAGCTGTCGGTACTGATCGGCGTGTAGCGCACCTGCAACCCCGCCTCGTGGGCACGAAACAGCAGGTCCTTCAGCGCAGCAGAGGTTTCCTGTCCCTCGGGAATCTCGACCAACAGGCCGAGCGACAGGTGGCTGTGGATCACCGCCTGCCCGATATCGAGCACATCGACGCGATGTGTGGCCAGGATCGACGTCACCATCGAGGTGATGCCTGGACGGTCCTCGCCCGAGATGTTGATCAACAGGATGTTCTGCATGCCCCTCAATCCGTGGCGATCTCGATGCGCTCGACCTTCTGGAATCCGCGCGGAAGCTTGTTGCCACGACGTCCCCGCTCGCCACGGTATACGTCCAGGTCCGCCCCCCTCAGTTTCAGGTAACGCTTGCCGCTGTGCACGATGAGGGTTGCATCCCCGGCCATCACTGTCACCCCCATCATGAACTCCTCCCGTGCACGCAGCAGGGTTGCAGAAATCCCCATGATCTTGTTGCCCTTGCCGCGGGCGAGCACGGGCAGATCGGCGACAGCAAACACCAGCATGCGTCCTTCGTTGCTGACCGCAACGAGCAGGTCGCGGGTGGCGTCACGCACCCTCACGGGCGCCAGCACCTCGGCGCCCTCGGGGAGGCTCAGCACGGCCTTGCCTGCCCGATTCTTGCTGAGCAGATCGGCAAGGCGAGTGATGAAACCATAGCCGGCATCGCTCGCCAGCAGGTACAGCTCGGCTTCCTCGCCCATCAGGGCGGAGACGAAGTGCGCGCCGGAGGGCGGGTTGAGCCGTCCGGTGAGTGGCTCGCCCTGACCTCGCGCCGACGGCAGCGCATGAGCCGCAAGTGCGTAGCTGCGTCCCGTCGAATCGAGCAGGACCACCTGCTGGCTGGAGCGGCCCTGCGCCGCGCACAGGAAACCATCGCCCGCCTTGTAGCTGAGCTTCTCCCCGTCGACATCCAGGCCCTTGGCGGCACGTATCCAGCCCTTCTCGGACAGCACCACCGTCACCGGCTCGGATGACACCAGTTCGGCCTCGCTGTAGGCGTGTGCCTCCTCGCGCTCGACCAGTGGCGAGCGCCGTGCATCGCCGAACTCTTCGGCAGCCGCCAGCAGTTCCGTGCGCATCAACGCGGTCAGCCGAGCCTCGGAACCGAGCGTCTTCTGCAGCGTGTCGCGCTCGCTGGCGAGCGCATCCTGCTCGCCGCGAATCTTCATTTCCTCGAGTTTCGCCAGGTGGCGCAGCTTCAGCTCGAGGATCGCCTCGGCCTGTTCATCGCTGATCCCGAAGCGTTCCATCAGCACCGGCTTTGGCCGGTCCTCGCTGCGGATGATGGCGATCACCTCGTCGATGTTCAGGAACGCGATCAGCAGGCCATCGAGGATGTGCAGG
>CAZSYV010000020.1:0-30839 GCA_964610955.1 uncultured Klebsiella sp.
AGAAGACGCGTTCGGAAGTCAGCGGCGGCGGCCGCAAGCCGTGGAAGCAGAAGGGTTCGGGGCGCGCCAGGGCCGGATCGATCCGCAGCCCGCTGTGGCGGACGGGGGGCACAACCTTTGCCGCCGTGCCGCAGGACCATTCGCAGAAGCTCAACCGCAAGATGTATCGCGCCGCCATGCGCTCGATCCTCTCCGAGCTCGCGCGCCAGGAGCGTCTCGTGGTCGTCGAGTCCTTCGGCGTGGCCGAGCCCAGGACGAAGCTGCTGGCGCAGCAGCTTGCCGGGTATCAGCTGGGCGAGGCGTTGATCGTTGCCGAGGAGGTCGATCGCAACCTGTACCTTGCCGCGCGCAACATCCCGCACGTCGAGGTCCGTGATGTGGCTGGGGTCGACCCGGTGAGCCTGGTGGCATACGAAAAGGTGCTCGTCACCGTGCCGGCGCTGCGCAAGTTCGAGGAGATGCTGGGATGAATCAGGAGAGAGTGTTCAGCGTCCTGCTCGGGCCGCACGTCTCGGAAAAGACGGCAGCCGCGGCCGAACGCGCCAGCCAGTACGCGTTTCGTGTGGCGCGTGATGCGACCAAGCCGGAGATCCGCACCGCGGTCGAGCAGTTGTTCAGGGTGAAGGTTCTCGATGTGCGCGTCCTGAACGTGAAGGGCAAGGTCAAGCAGAATCGCAACGGCGTGGCGAAGCGCTCCGACTGGAAGAAGGCCTACGTCAGGCTCGAGGCCGGTCAGGAAATCGACTTCACGGTCGCGGATTAAACGGGAGCTGGGAAGATGGCAGTCGTAAAGAAGAAGCCGACTTCGCCGGGCAGGCGCTTCGTCGTGCAGGTCAGCGATGCGAACCTGCACAAGGGCGCGCCGCACCGTGCCCTGCTCGAGAAGCAGGGCAGGCATGGCGGGCGCAACAACACCGGGCGCATCACGGTACGCCATCGTGGTGGCGGACACCGTCAGCACTACCGACTGATCGACTTCAAGCGCGCCAAGGACGGGATTCCTGCACGCGTGGAAAGAATCGAGTACGACCCGAACCGCAGTGCACACATTGCGCTGCTGCTCTACCGGGACGGTGAACGCAGCTACGTGATTGCCTCGCGCAACATGAAGGCCGGCGATGAGCTGGTATCGGGAGAGGCGGCACCGATCAAGGAAGGCAATACGCTGCCGTTGCGCAACATTCCTCTGGGTTCGGTAGTGCACTGCATCGAGATGAAACCCGGCAAGGGTGCGCAGCTCGCGCGCAGTGCCGGAGCAGGTGTTCAGCTGGTCGCGCGCGAGGGGCAGTACGCAACGTTGCGGCTGCGCTCGGGTGAGATGCGCAAGGTCCTGGTGGACTGCCGCGCAACGCTCGGGGAGGTGTCGAATGCAGAGAACAACCTGCGCTCGCTTGGCAAGGCCGGTGCGCGGCGCTGGCGCGGTGTTCGCCCGACGGTGCGCGGTGTCGTCATGAACCCGGTTGATCACCCGCATGGTGGCGGTGAGGGGCGTACCAGCGGTGGTCGTCATCCGGTCACCCCATGGGGGATTCCGACCAAGGGCTACAAGACACGCGCGAACAAGCGCACCGATCGCATGATCGTGCGGGCCCGCGGCAAGAAATAAGGGCAGCGATTCCGCGCCAAACGGATCAAGAGGACTCAGACTGTGCCACGTTCGCTGAAGAAAGGACCATTCATCGACCTGCATCTCGTGAAGAAGGTCGAGACGGCAGCCGCCAAGGGTGACAAGCGGCCGATCAAGACCTGGTCGCGCCGTTCGATGATTTCTCCTGACATGGTCGGATTGACGATCGCCGTGCACAACGGACGCCAGCACGTGCCGGTGCACGTGTCGGAGGAAATGGTTGGGCACAAGCTTGGCGAGTTTGCGGCGACGCGTACCTACAAAGGGCACGCGGCGGATCGCAAGGCGAAGAAGTAAGCGGACGGACGAGGTTCCTGAAGATGGAAGTCATGGCAATACTCCGGGGCGCGCGCATCTCCGCCCAGAAGGCTCGTCTGGTGGCGGATCAGATCCGCGGCAAACCGGTCGACGAGGCGCTGAGCACGCTGGCGTTCAGCACCAGGAAGGCGGCCGTTCTGGTGCGCAAGGTGCTCAACTCGGCAATCGCCAACGCCGAGCACAATGAGGGTGCAGACGTCGACGAGCTGCGGGTCAGCTCGGTGTTCGTGGATGAGGGAGCAACACTGAAGCGCATCATGCCGCGCGCCAAGGGCCGCGCCGATCGCATCATGAAGCGCAGCTGTCACATTACGGTCAAGGTTGCCGATCGCTGAGGCACAACGGGAGACACGATGGGTCAGAAAGTAAACCCGACCGGGATACGGCTCGGAATCGTCCGCAAGCACAACTCGGTGTGGTATGCGGACAGCAAGAACTACGCGAAGAACCTGATCACGGATCTGCGCGCGCGCTCGTACATCGAACAGCGCCTCGCGAACGCCTCGGTCAGTCGTGTGGTCATCGAGCGTCTGGCGCAGACGGCACGTATCGTGGTTCACACGGCACGCCCGGGCATCGTGATCGGAAAGAAGGGTGAGGACGTCGATCGCCTGCGCAAGGAACTCAGCCGGCGCATGGGTGTGCCGGTACAGATCAACATCGAGGAAGTGCGCAAGCCCGATCTCGATGCCAAGCTCCTCGCTCAGGGCGTGGCGCAGCAGCTCGAGCGGCGCATCATGTTTCGCCGCGCGATGAAGCGCGCCGTGCAGAGCGCGATGCGCGCCGGTGCCGAAGGCGTCAAGGTCCAGGTGAGCGGTCGTCTTGGTGGCGCAGAGATTGCGCGTACCGAGTGGTATCGCGAGGGGCGCGTGCCGTTGCACACGCTGCGAGCCGACATCGACTATGCGACCCATGTGGCGCAGACGACCTACGGTGTGATCGGCGTGAAGGTATGGGTGTTCAAGGGCGAGATCATTGGCCGTCCGGCTGAAGCCCAGGCGGCGGCGCGTTAAGGGTCACGCGACACATTTGCGAGACGAGAGTAGACAGCGATGTTACAGCCGAAACGGACCAAGTTTCGTAAGCAGTTCAAGGGGCGCAACCGTGGCCTTGCCCAGCGTGGCAGCAAGGTGAGCTTCGGGGAGTTCGGGTTGAAGACCACCGATCGGGGGCGCTTGACCGCGCGTCAGATCGAGGCGGCACGCCGTGCGCTGACCCGTCACATCAAGCGTGGCGGCAAGATCTGGATCCGCGTGTTCCCGGACAAGCCGATCTCGAAGAAGCCCCTCGAGGTGAGGATGGGTTCGGGCAAGGGCAGCGTGGAGTACTGGGTGGCGCAGATCCAGCCGGGCAAGGTGCTCTACGAGATCGAGGGTGTCAGTGAGGAGCTTGCCCGCGAGGCCCTGGCGCTGGCTGCAGCCAAGCTGCCGATTCCGACGGTATTCGTGAAAAGAACGGTGATGTGATGAACGCAAGCGAACTGCGTGACAAGTCGGTCGATGACCTGGACAAGGAGTTGCTCCGCCTGCTTGAGACACGCTTCAAGCTGCGCATGCAGAAGGCGACCGGGCAGCTCGGCCAGACGCACCTGCTGAAGCTGCAGCAGCGCGACATCGCGCGCGTCAAGACCATTCTCCGGGAAAAGGCAGGTAAGTGAGCATGAGTGCTGAGCCGGAACAGAACGTACGTACGGTGACGGGTCGCGTAGTCAGCGACAAGATGGACAAGACGATCACGGTGTTGATCGAGCGACGCGTGAAGCACCCGGTGTATCGCAAGTACATCACGCGCTCATCGAAGCTGCACGCCCACGACGAGAACAACGAGTGCCGCACGGGTGACCTGGTCACGGTGCGCGAGACGCGTCCGCTGTCGCGCACGAAGACGTGGACGCTGGTGCGCATCGACGAGCGCCCGGTCCGTGTCGAGGCGTGAGATGGCGCAGCGGGTGACGGCGGCACAGGCGAACTGGAGTAGAACATGATTCAGACAGAATCGTACCTCGAAGTGGCGGACAACAGCGGTGCACGTCGCGTCATGTGCATCAAGGTGCTTGGTGGCTCGCACCGCCGCTATGCACGTGTTGGCGACGTGATCAAGGTCACGGTAAAGGATGCCATTCCGCGCGGCCGGGTGAAGAAGGGACAGGTAATGAACGCGGTGGTGGTGCGTACGCGCAAGGGCGTACGGCGTGCCGATGGATCGATCATCCGCTTCGATGACAATGCTGCCGTGCTGTTGAACAACCAGCTGGCACCGATTGGTACGCGCATCTTCGGGCCGGTAACGCGTGAATTGCGTACCGAGAAGTTCATGCGGATCATCTCGCTGGCCCCCGAGGTTCTCTGAACGGGGCGCGGGGACGGGAAAAGACACGAGAGACCAGAGCAATGGCAAAGATCAGGCGCAACGACGAGGTGATCGTCATCGCGGGCAAGGACAAGGGCAAGCGTGGCCGCGTCGTGAGCGTGCTCGCTGACGATCGGGTGATCGTTTCCGGCGTGAACATGATCAAGCGCCACACGCGACCCAATCCGCAGCTCGGCAGTGCCGGCGGCATCATCGAAAGGGAGGCGGCGCTGCATATCTCCAATGTGGCGCTGCTGAATCCGGCAACGGGCAAGGCCGATCGCGTGGGCTACCGGACGCTCGCGGACAATACCAAGGTGCGGGTGTTCCGCTCCTCGGGCGAACTCATCGACGGGTGACAGAAATGGCGAGATTCAAGGAGCTCTACAAGAACGAGATCGTTCCGAAGCTGCGGGACGAGCTCGGCTGCAAGAGTGTGATGGAGGTCCCGCGCCTCAGCAAGATCACGCTGAACATGGGCGTCGGCGAGGCGGTGGGTGACAAGAAGATCCTCGACAATGCGATGAACGACATGGCGTTGATCTCCGGGCAGAAGCCGGTGGCGACCAAGGCGCGGAACTCGATCGCCGGGTTCAAGATCCGCGAGGGTTGGCCGGTCGGCTGCAAGGTCACGCTGCGCAGTGATCGGATGTACGAGTTTCTCGAGCGACTGATCGATATCGCGATTCCGCGCATGCGCGACTTTCGCGGCATCAGTGCAAAAAGCTTTGACGGACGTGGCAATTTCTCGATGGGCATCTCCGAGCAGATCATCTTTCCGGAGATCGACTACGACAAGATCGACGCCCTGCGTGGCATGGACATCGCGATCGCGACGACCGCACGTACCGATGATGAGGCGCGCGCGCTGTTGCGGGCATTCAACTTTCCTTTCAGGGGCTGATTTCAGATGGCCAAGACTTCAATGATCGAGCGCGAAAAGAAGCGTCAGCGCGTGGTCGCGAAATATGCGAAGAAGCGCGCCGAGCTGAAGGAGCGGATCCGTGATCCGAAGCTCGACGACGATGCGCGCTGGGATGCGATCGTCGCGCTGCAGAAGCTGCCGCGCAACGCCAATCCCGTGCGCCTGCGCACGCGCTGCGAGCTCACGGGCCGTCCGAAGGGCGTGTACCGGCGCTTTGCGCTCGGGCGCAACAAACTGCGCGAGGCAGCCATGCGCGGGGACATCCCCGGGCTGGTCAAGTCGAGCTGGTAGTGGCAGGCGAGGTTGAATCGATATGAGCATGCAGGATCCAATCGCGGACATGCTGACACGCATCCGCAATGCGCAGGCACGGGCAAAGGCAACGGTGAAGATGCCTTCGTCCTCGCTGAAACTGGCCATTGCCCGCGTGTTGCGTGACGAGGGCTACGTTTCCGGGTTCAAGGTGGCCGCAGAAGACGGCAAGCCGGTCCTGGAAGTGACATTGAAGTACTACGAAGGAAAGCCGGTCATCGCCGAGATCGACCGCGTGAGTCGCTCCAGCGTACGTCGCTACGCGGGTCGCAACGCATTGCCGAAGGTGCGCAATGGCCTGGGCGTCGCAATCATCTCCACCAGCAAGGGGGTGATGAGCGATCGGGCGGCGCGTGCGGCAGGCATCGGCGGCGAGATCCTTTGCACCGTGTTCTGATGTGAAGAACTGATCGACGGGTAATAACCATGTCCAGAATTGCCAAGAACCCCGTAGTCCTGCCTGCAGGCGTCGACGTGACGCTCGAGGGTAATGCGGTGGTGGTCAAGGGGGGCAAGGGCTCCCTGGAGATGACAGTGCACGAATCCGTGCAGATCGAGCGACAGGGTAACCTGTTGACCTTTGTGCCGCGCAGTGCGGACGCTTCGGCCGATGCGCTGGCGGGTACGACCCGGGTGCTCGTCGGCAACATGGTCACCGGCGTGTCGAACGGTTTCGAGCGTCGCCTGCAGTTGATCGGCGTTGGTTACCGCGCAGCGGCCAAGGGCGACACGCTCGGCCTGACGCTGGGCTTTTCGCACCCGGTCGAGTACGCACTGCCGGCCGGTGTCAGCGCAGAAACGCCCACGCAGACCGAAGTCGTGCTGAAGAGTGCCGACAAGCAGCTTCTCGGGCGGGTGGCGGCGGAGATCCGTGCGTTGCGTCCACCGGAGCCGTACAAGGGCAAGGGTGTGCGCTATTCGGATGAAAATGTGATTCGCAAGGAAGCGAAGAAGAAGTAGGGCCAAAGACATGAGCGACAAGCAGGCAGCAAGAGTACGTCGCGCACGGCGCAGCCGCGCGAAGATCCGCGAACTGGGTGTGTTCCGGCTCAGCGTGCACCGCACGCCGCAGCACATCTACGCGCAGGTCATCTCGCCGGCGGGCGATCGCGTGATGGCGAGTGCATCGACGCTGGAGAAGGAGCTGCGCAGCGGCGCCACGGGCAACACGGATGCCGCAGCCAACGTGGGACGCCTGATTGCCGAACGGGCGCTGGCGGCGGGAATCACTCGCGTTGGTTTCGATCGCGGCGGTTTCCGGTATCACGGGCGCGTCAAGGCTCTGGCTGATGGTGCGCGCGCAGGCGGTTTGGAATTCTAGGACAAGATTATGGCGTTCGAGCAGCAGGATTCAGGTGCCAACGAGGGCTTCCAAGAGAAGCTCGTTCAGGTCAATCGGGTAGCGAAAGTCGTCAAGGGTGGACGCATCTTCGCCTTTACCGCACTGACGGTCGTCGGTGACGGCAAGGGCAAGGTCGGTTTCGGGCGCGGCAAGGCACGCGAGGTCCCGGCGGCCATCCAGAAGGCCATGGACGCGGCGCGGCGCAACATGATTCAGGTCGAACTGAATCGCGGCACGATCCAGTACCCGGTGCGCGCGGCTCATGGCGCCTCGAAGGTGTTCATGCAGCCGGCGAACGAGGGTACCGGTGTCATCGCCGGGGGGGCGATGCGTGCCGTACTCGAGATTGCCGGTGTGCAGAACGTGCTTGCCAAGTGCTACGGATCGACGAATCCGGTGAACGTGGTGCGTGCGACGATTGCAGCGCTGAAATCGGTGCACACGCCCGAGGAAGTGGCTGCCAAACGCGGCAAGGCCGTGGCCGACATCCTCGGCTGAAGCGGGAGATATGTGGGATGACGAATCAGGGCAGGACACTGAAGGTGAAGCTGGTACGCAGCACCGTGGGCAGGCTCGCGAGCCATCGCGCCTGCGTCAGGGGGCTCGGGCTGCGCCGCATCGGCCATGTGGTCGAAGTCGAGGACACGCCCGCGAACCGGGGCATGATCAACAGGGTCGAGTACCTGCTGAAGATCGAAGGTGTATGACATGAGCGATGAGAACATGCGTCTGAATACGCTCGTCTCCGCTCCCGGACATCGTCACGCGCCCAAGCGCGTCGGACGGGGCATGGGCAGCGGGCTGGGCAAGACCGCGGGCCGTGGTCACAAGGGGCAGAAGGCGCGCAAGAGCGGCAACGTCCGTCCGGGCTTCGAAGGCGGTCAGATGCCGCTGCAGCAGCGCCTGCCCAAGTATGGCTTCACGTCGCGGATTGCCCGTGTGACAGCCCAGCTGCGCAGCTCGGAGCTGAATGCCGTCAAGGCCGATGTCGTCGACCTGGATACGTTGAAGGCAGCGAACCTGATCTCGCGCAACATCGAACGTGTTCGTGTGTTTGCTTCCGGCACGGTTGATCGGGCACTGAGCCTCAAGGGAATCGCAGTGACGCGCGGGGCACGTGCAGCAATCGAAGCCGCTGGCGGCAAGATCGAGGACTGAATGGCCAGGCTGCCGGTCGGTGGAGTCAATCAGGCGGGTCTCGGGGAGCTCTGGGCGCGGCTGCGCTTCCTGCTGCTCGGGCTGATCGTCTACCGGATCGGAACCCACATTCCGGTTCCCGGGATCGACCCGCACCAGCTTGGCGCGCTGTTCAACCAGAACCAGGGAACGATCGTCGGGCTGTTCAACATGTTTTCGGGCGGTGCGCTCGAGCGCATGAGCGTGATGGCGCTGGGTGTGATGCCGTACATTTCGGCGTCGATCATCGTGCAGATGATGTCTTCGGTGACGCCGCAGCTCGAGGCACTGAAGAAGGAAGGCGAAGCGGGGCGGCGCAAGATCACGCAGTACACGCGCTGGGGAACGCTCGCGCTCGCAGTGGTACAGTCGAGCGGCATGTCGGTGGGAATGGCAGCACAGGGGCTGTTCTATAGCACGGGTTTCAGTGTGGTGTTCGTCGCAGTGGTGGCACTGGTTGCCGGTGCGATGTTCATGATGTGGCTTGGCGAGCAGATCACGGAGCGTGGCATCGGCAACGGGATTTCGATGCTGATCTTCGCGGGCATCGTCGCTGGTCTGCCGGGAGCGCTGGGACAGACGCTCGAGCAGGCGCGTCAGGGTGAGCTGAACGTGCTGGTGATGCTGGTGATCCTGGCGTTGGCAGTGGGGGTGGTGTTCCTGATCGTGCGCATCGAGCGCGGGCAGCGCCGGATCACGGTCAACTATGCCAAGCGTCAGGTCGGACGGCGAGTCATGCAGGGGCAGGCGAGTCACCTGCCGCTGCGGGTGAATATGTCGGGAGTGATTCCGCCGATTTTCGCGAGCAGCATCCTGCTGTTTCCAGCGTCGATCGCCCAGTGGTTCGGGCAGTCCACGCAGAGTATGGAATGGCTGCAGAATCTGGCGTTCATGATCGGGCCGGGCCAGCCGTTGAACATCGTGCTGTTTACCGTGCTGATCGTGTTCTTCTGCTTTTTCTATACAGCGTTGGTGTTCAACCCGAAGGAAGTGGCAGACAACCTGAAGAAGTCGGGGGCCTATGTGCCGGGGATTCGCCCGGGCGAGCAGACGGCAGGTTTCATCGACGGGGTGCTCACACGGCTGACGCTGTTTGGTGCTGCCTATGTCGCGATCGTCTGTCTACTGCCGCAGGCGTTGGTCGTGTTGTGGAACGTGCCGTTTTACCTCGGCGGCACCTCGTTGCTGATCGTGGTGGTGGTCGTGATGGATTTCATGGCACAGGTGCAGTCACACCTGATGTCCAACCAGTATGGGTCGCTGATGAAGAAGGCGAATCTGAAGAGTTACGGCCGCCGTTGAGGCGAGCCTGCGCGGGAGAAGGGAAATGAAGGTACAGGCTTCGGTAAAGAAGGTGTGTCGCAATTGCAAGATCGTGCGCCGCAAGGGAACCGTGCACGTCATCTGCAAGGTCGAGCCACGCCACAAGCAGCGCCAGGGCTGAGCGGGAATAGTGCGCGGCGCAACGCGTCGCGGTTGATTTGATGCCCGGTCAGGCATACACTGCGGCGCTTTTTCATGTGCCCACCGAACCGGCAATTGACGGAGTGAACTGAATGGCTCGTATTGCGGGAGTCAACATACCGGACAACAAGCACACGGTGGTTGCGCTGACCTATATCTATGGGATCGGTCGCAACACGGCGCAGAAAATCTGTGAGTCGACCGGCGTGGCCCGGGAGGCACGGATCTCCTCGTTGTCGGAGGAGCAGATCGAGGCGTTGCGTGGCGCCGTGGCGCACTACTCGACCGAGGGTGACCTGCGCCGCGAAGTGAACATGAGCATCAAGCGCCTGATGGATCTTGGCTGCTACCGCGGCCTGCGTCATCGCAGGAGCCTGCCGGTACGTGGTCAGCGCACCAAGACCAACGCGCGCACCCGCAAGGGACCGCGCCGCCAGATCCGCAAGTAACAGCATCATCCGGGCCGCCGTGGCGGCCTGAACCGGGAATCACGGGAACAGAACATGGCAAAGCCATCGCAAGCGAAGGTTGTCAAGAAAAAGGTCCGCCGTCAGGTGGCCGACGGTGTGGCGCACATCCATGCCTCTTTCAACAACACCATCGTCACGATCACCGACCGCCAGGGCAATACGCTCAGCTGGGCGACCTCGGGCGGGGCAGGGTTTCGCGGTTCACGCAAGAGCACTCCGTTCGCCGCACAGGTTGCTGCAGAGAAGGCGGGAAACATCGCGCTCGAGTACGGGCTGCGCAACCTCGACGTGCAGGTCAAGGGTCCGGGGCCGGGGCGCGAGTCCGCCGTGCGCGCGCTCAACGCCTGTGGCTACAAGATCACCAACATCAACGACGTGACGCCGATCCCGCACAATGGGTGCCGGCCACCGAAAAAGCGTCGCGTGTAACATCAGCAGATCAGGGTAACTGGAATGGCGAGATATCTCGGACCGACCTGCAAGCTCTCGCGTCGTGAGGGTACCGATCTCTTTCTGAAGAGTGGCGTGCGCGCACTCGACACGAAATGCAAGACCGAAACGGCACCTGGGCAGCACGGTCAACGTCGCACTCGGCTATCGGACTACGGTGTGCAGCTGCGGGAAAAGCAGAAGGTGCGTCGTACCTACGGCGTGCTCGAAACGCAGTTCAGCAATTACTACAAGGAAGCCGCGCGCCAGCGTGGGGCAACCGGTGAGAACCTGCTGCGTCTGCTCGAGTCGCGCCTGGACAACGTCGTTTACCGCATGGGCTTTGGCGCCACCCGTGCCGAGGCGCGTCAGCTTGTGGCGCACAGTGCAATCCTGGTCAATGGACGCAAGCTGAACATTCCGTCGTACCAGGTCAAGGCCGGGGACGTGATCTCGGTGCGTGAGCGTTCGAAGTCGCAGCTGCGCATCCAGTCGGCAATGACGCTGGCCGCGCAGCGTGGCACCGCCGAGTGGATCGAGGTCGATGCAAACAAGCTCGAAGGTACCTTCAAGCGGGTGCCGGATCGTGCCGATCTCTCTCCCGAAATCAACGAGAACCTGATCGTGGAGCTCTACTCGAAGTAAGAGCTGTGTTCGGGAACCAGTCTGCAGGTGTCATATGCAAGCCAATGTCAGTGAATTCCTCACCCCGCGTCTGATCGACGTCCAGCAGGTCGCCCCCACCCGGGCGCGCGTGACGCTGGAGCCGCTCGAGCGCGG
Source organism: uncultured Klebsiella sp. (assembly GCA_964610955.1). GTDB lineage: Bacteria > Pseudomonadota > Gammaproteobacteria > Pseudomonadales > UBA5518 > UBA5518. Next base: position 11,193 of record CAZSYV010000020.1, read on the forward strand.
TTTTGGGCATACCCTGGGTAATGCTCTGCGCCGCATCCTGCTCTCGTCGATGCCTGGCTGTGCCGTCACCGAGGTCGAGATCGACGGTGTGCTGCACGAGTACAGCGCCATCGAGGGCGTGCAGGAGGATGTGATCGACATCCTGCTGAACCTCAAGGGGCTGGCGGTGGTCATGCACGGTCGAGACCAGACCACGCTCACGCTGAACGGCAAGGGGCCGGGCGTCGTCACGGCGGCGGATATCCAGCTCGATCACGATGTCGAGATCCGCAATCCCGATCACGTGATCGCCCACCTGAATGCCGGGGCCACGCTGCGCATGCAGATCAAGATCGAGCGCGGGCGGGGCTATGTTCCGGTCGAGGTGCGCGGAATCGCTGCAGAAGAGACGACGCGTGCCATTGGCAAATTGCAGCTCGACGCCAGCTTCACGCCGATCCGTCGCATGGCGTACAACGTCGAGGCCACCCGGGTCGAGCAGCGTACCGACCTCGACAAGCTGGTGATCGATCTCGAGACCAACGGGACCATCGATCCGGAGGAAGCAATCCGTCGCGCAGCGACAATCCTTCACGAGCAGCTGTCGGTATTCGTCGAGCTGAAGGACCGCGAGCCGGTCGCACAGGCAGGCCAGGGCAACGAGCCGGTCGACCCGATCCTGCTGCGTCCGGTCGATGACCTGGAGCTCACCGTGCGTTCGGCAAACTGCCTGAAGGCCGAGAACATCTACTACATTGGCGACCTGGTGCAGCGCACCGAAGTCGAATTGCTGAAGACTCCGAACCTCGGCAAGAAATCACTGACCGAAATCAAGGACGTGCTCGCATCACGTGGACTCTCGCTTGGCCTGCGCCTCGAGAACTGGCCACCGGCGAGCCTGAAGACCGAAAGTCGCACGCACTGAGCAGTGCGCGCCACACCCGCTGACACAGGATACGACAATGCGTCACCGCACCTCAGGACGACAACTGAACCGCAACAGCCCGCACCGTACGGCAATGTGGCGCAACATGGCCACGTCGCTGGTCGAGCATGAGCTGATCCGCACCACGCTGCCGAAGGCCAAGGAGCTGCGCCGCTTTGCCGAACCGCTGATCACGCTGGCGAAGACCGATTCGGTCGCCAACCGGCGTCTGGCCTTCAACCGCACGCGCAGCAAGGAAGCTGTCGGCAAGCTGTTCAACGAACTGGGCCCACGCTACAAGGACCGTCCGGGTGGCTACATCCGCATCCTGAAGTGCGGTTTCCGTCCCGGGGACGCAGCACCCATGGCCTTCGTCGAGCTTGTCGATCGGCCGCGCTCCGCCAGCAGCGACGACGACGACGAGTAGTTCGCCGCCCAGGGCCCCGTCAGCACCGCCTCGAGTCCAGGGATTCACACCGGTCAGCGAGGCGGCCATCACTCCAGGTAACCGCGCGGATTGCGTTCCTGCCAGTTCCAGGCGTCCCGGCACATTGCATCGACGCTGCGGCTGGCCTCCCAGCCCAGCTCACGCCTCGCCAGTGTCGGGTCTGCGTAGCAGCTCGCGACATCGCCCGGACGGCGGGGGGCGAAGCGGTAACGGATTTCGCACCCAGAGGCGCGTTCGAAGGCGCTGATCATTTCGAGCACCGAGTGCCCCCGGCCGGTTCCCAGGTTGTAGGCGCGAATACCCGCTTCGGGCGCGCGTGCGAGTGCCGCCAGGTGCCCGAGCGCGAGATCGACCACGTGGATGTAGTCGCGCACACCGGTGCCATCGGGCGTCGGGTAATCGTTTCCCCACACGTTCAGGCACTCGAGCTTGCCCACGGCGACCTGGCTCACGTAGGGCATCAGGTTGTTGGGTATATCGGCAGGATCCTCACCGATCAGTCCGCTCGCGTGCGCTCCGACCGGGTTGAAGTAGCGCAGCAGCGTAATGTCCCAGGCGGGATCCGCACGCTGCTGATCGCGCAGGATTTCCTCGATGAACAGCTTGGTGCGCCCGTAGGGGTTGGTTGCGCCGAGTGCGAAGTCCTCGCGAATCGGCACCGTTGCCGGGTTGCCATAGACGGTTGCCGATGAGCTGAATACCAGACGGCGCACACCGCTCGCGGCCATGCACTCGAGCAGGCGCACCGTGCCATTGATGTTGTTGTCGTAGTAGAGCAGGGGTTTCTGCACGGACTCGCCGACCGCCTTCAGGCCGGCAAAGTGGATGACTGCGTCGAAGGTGTGCGTGGCGAACAGCGCCTGCATCGCAGCGGTGTCGCGCAGATCGGCGCGCACGAAGGGAAAATCGCATGATGTGATCGTGCGTACACGCTCGAGTGCCAGCTCGCTGCTGTTCGAGAGGTTGTCGATCACGACAATGTCGTGCCCGGCGTCGAGCAGTTCGACACAGGTGTGACTGCCGATGTAGCCGGCGCCTCCGGTAACCAGAATCTTCATGCCTGCTCCATCTGCAAGGGCTTCATGGTGTGGTGCCGGTCGCGCCGGCTTGTGTCAGCAACGGCGCCAGGAAGCGCCCGGTGTGTGAGTGTGGGTCTGCTGCCACCTGCTCCGGCGTACCTTCGCAGACGATGTTTCCCCCACCCTCACCACCTTCGGGTCCGAGGTCGATGATCCAGTCGGCGGTCTTGATCACATCGAGATTGTGTTCGATCACGATCACGGTGTTGCCATGGTCACGCAAACGGTGCAGTACGTTCAACAGCTGTTGAACGTCGTGGAAATGCAGTCCGGTGGTTGGCTCATCGAGAATGTAGAGAGTCTTTCCGGTGTCGCGTTTCGCCAGCTCGCGTGCGAGCTTGACACGCTGTGCCTCGCCGCCGGAGAGAGTGGTCGCTGCCTGTCCCAGGCGCAGGTATGACAGGCCGACCTCGATCAGTGTTTCCAGCTTGCGCGCGATCGCCGGGATCGAGGCAAAGAAGGCCAGCGCCTCCTCGTGGGTCATCTCGAGCACCTCGTGGATGTTGCGCCCCTTGAAGCGCACATCCAGTGTCTCGCGGCTGTAGCGCTGGCCCTTGCACACATCGCACTGAACGTAGATGTCGGGCAGAAAGTGCATTTCGACGCGTGTCACGCCATCCCCGCGGCAGGCCTCGCAGCGCCCCCCCTTGACGTTGAAGCTGAAGCGCCCGGGACCGTAGCCGCGTGAGCGGGCCTCCGGTGTGGCGGCGAACAGCTCGCGGATCGGTGTGAACAGCCCGGTGTAGGTGGCGGGGTTGGAGCGCGGCGTGCGTCCGATCGGACTCTGGTCGATGTCGATGCACTTGTCGAAGTGCTCCAGGCCGCTGATGGCACCGTGTGGCGCAGCACGCAGCGTTGCGGCGCCGTTCAGTGCGGTGGCGGCGAGCGGGTGCAGCGTGCCGTTCACCAGCGTGGACTTGCCCGAGCCCGACACGCCGGTCACGCAGCTCAGCAGCCCGATCGGAAAGGCGGCATCTATGTGCTTCAGGTTGTTGCCGCAGGCGGAGCGCAGCACGAGCTGGCGCTGTGGGTCGCGCGCAGTGCGCTGGCGCGGGACGGTGATCCGGCGGCGCCCGGCAAGATAGTCGCCGGTGATCGAACGTGGTGCATGCATGAGGTCGTCGATCGTGCCGCTGGCGACGATCTCGCCGCCGTGAGTGCCCGCTCCGGGGCCGATGTCGACCAGGTGGTCGGCGCTGCGGATCGCTTCTTCGTCGTGCTCGACCATGATCACCGTGTTGCCGATGTCGCGCAGCTGCGTGAGTGTTGCCAGCAGTCGTGCGTTGTCTCTCTGATGCAGCCCGATGGAGGGTTCGTCGAGGATGTACATCACCCCGACCAGGCCGGCACCGATCTGGCTCGCAAGGCGGATGCGCTGTGCCTCGCCACCGGAGAGCGTCTCGGCACTGCGATCGAGCGTGAGATAGTCGAGCCCGACGTTGATCAGAAAGCCCAGGCGGCTGTGGAGTTCGCGCAGGATCGGTGCGGCGATCTGTCCACGACGCCCCCCGAGTTCGAGCGACTCGAAGTAACGGTACGCCTCCTCGACCGGGAGCCTCGACAGCGCGGGCAGTGAGCGGGTGTCGATGAACACGTGGCGTGCCTCGGTGCGCAGTCGAGCGCCGTCGCAGCCCGAGCAGCGGCGTGTGGCAAGGTATTGCGCCAGCTCCTCGCGTATCAGCGCCGATTCCGTCTCGGCGTAGCGTCGCTCCATGTTCGGCACGATGCCCTCGAAGCGATGGCTGCGCTGCACCACCTCGCCGTGCTCGTTCAGGTAGTCGAAGCAGATGGGCTCGTCACCGCTGCCGTGGAGGATGGCGTTGCGCTGTGCCGGTGTCAGTTCCTGAAACGGCGTGTCGATGCTGAAGCCGTAGTGACGTGCCAGCGACTGCAGCATGTGGAAATAGTAGGCGTTGCGTCGATCCCAGCCCCGGATCGCACCCTGTGCGAGGCTTGCGGCCGGATTGCGCACGATGCGTTCGACGTCGAAGAACTGCTGTACGCCAAGGCCGTCGCACTCCGGACAGGCCCCGGCAGGGTTGTTGAACGAGAACAGCCGCGGCTCGAGTGCCGCGATGCTGTGGCCGCACTGCGGACAGGCGAAACGTGCGCAGAACAGCTGCTCCTCGCCCGGCTCGTCCATCGGGGCGACGATTGCCAGCCCGTCGCCGAGCGCGAGTGCCGTCTCGAAGGATTCGGCGAGCCGCTGCCCGAGGTCTGCACGTACGCGGAAGCGGTCGATCACCACCTCGATGGTATGCTTGCGCGCCTTGTGCAGCGCAGGCACCTCCTCGAGCTCGAGCACACGGCCGTCGATGCGTGCACGCACGAAACCGCTGCTGCGCAGCTGTTCGAGAACCTGGGCGTGTTCGCCCTTGCGCTCACGCACCACCGGTGCGAGCAGCATGCGTCGCGAGCCTTCGGGCAGTGCAAGCACCACATCGACCATCTGGCTCACCGTCTGTGCGCTGAGCGTCAGTCCGTGCTCGGGACAGTGTGGCTCGCCGACGCGTGCAAACAGCAGGCGCAGGTAATCGTGGATCTCGGTGATCGTGCCGACGGTCGAGCGCGGGTTGTGTGAGGTCGATTTCTGCTCGATCGAGATCGCCGGTGACAGACCCTCGATGTGATCCACATCGGGCTTTTCCATCACCGACAGGAACTGCCGGGCGTAGGTCGACAGCGATTCGACGTAGCGTCGCTGCCCTTCGGCATACAGGGTATCGAAGGCAAGCGAGGACTTGCCCGAGCCTGACAGCCCGGTGATCACGATCAGTCGTTCACGTGGAATGTCGAGGTCGACGTTCTTCAGATTGTGGGTGCGCGCACCGCGCACCTGTATCATGGCCATTGGCATCAGTGCATGGTCGACAAGAGAGCGAGTATACGCGCTCGGGACAGCGGCGGGTGCCGTGCCCGGCGCCGGGCCTTCACAACCGACGGAGGACATTCATGACAGGCATGGAACTGAACTGCTTCAAGGCGTATGACGTCCGCGGGCGCATCCCGGACGAGCTCAACCCCGGGATCGCCTATCGCATCGGGCGTGCCTACGCGGCGGTGATGACGCCGCGCAGCGTGATCGTCGGGCACGATATCCGCCTGAGCAGTGCCGAGATCTGTGCTGCGCTGGTCGAGGGGCTGCGTGACTCGGGAGTCGATGTGCTCGACATCGGCCAGTGCGGCACCGAGGAGGTCTACTTCGCGACTTTCGATCAGGGTGTCGATGGCGGCATTGTCGTCACAGCCAGCCACAATCCAAAGGACTACAACGGCATGAAGTTCGTGCGCGAAGGCTCGCGTCCGATCAGCAGCGATACCGGCCTGCTCGAGATCAAGGCACAGGCCGAGCGCAACGTCTTCGCACCATCCGCCAGGCGCGGCGCGCTGCGTGGGGTCGTCGATGCGCGCTCCCGCTACGTCGAGCACCTGCTCGGTTACGTCGACCGCACCGCGCTGCAACCGCTGAAGATCGTGGTCAACGCCGGCAATGGGGGAGCGGGTGCGGTGGTCGATGCGCTGGAGCCGCAGCTGCCGTTTCGTTTCACGAAAGTGCATCACGAGCCGGACGGAAACTTCCCGCACGGTGTGCCGAACCCGTTGCTCGAGGAGAACCGTGCATCGACGATCGGGGCAGTGCGTGCCCAGGGCGCCGATTTCGGTGTTGCGTGGGACGGAGACTTCGACCGCTGCTTTCTCTTCGATGAGAACGGCAGTTTCATCGAGGGCTACTACATCGTCGGCCTGCTCGCCGAGGCGTTCCTGCGCCGCCACCCGGGGGAGCGCATCGTGCACGATCCGCGCCTGACCTGGAACACGGTCGATATCGTGCAGGCGATGGGCGGGGTGCCGGTGTGTTCGAAGACCGGCCATGCCTTCATCAAGGAGCGCATGCGCGCGGAAAATGCGATCTACGGTGGTGAGATGAGCGCACACCACTATTTCCGTGACTTTGCCTACTGTGATTCGGGCATGATCCCGTGGCTGCTGGTTGCCGGCCTGGTCTGCACGAGCGGCAAGCCCTTGTCGGCGTTGATTGCCGAACGTGTTGCACGCTTCCCCTGCAGCGGTGAGATCAACAGCCGTGTCGCGGATCCGCAGGCGCTGCTTGCCGATCTTGAGTCGCGCTACGGCGCGGCGGCACGGCGGGTCGATCACACCGACGGTCTGAGCGTGGAGTTCGATGCCTGGCGCTTCAACGTGCGCATGTCGAACACCGAACCGGTGGTGCGCCTGAACGTGGAGTCGCGTGGCGATGTGGCGCTGATGCAGGCGAAACGTGACGAGCTGCTGGCCCGCGTGCGGGCCTGATCGTCGCAGGAGCTACCACAGGCTGCGCAGATCGTGCCACAGCGGGTTCATGGTGCTGACCAGACGCTCACGACGGCTGCGGTTCCATCTGCGCAGCTGGCGTTCGCGCCGCAGCGCCAGCTCCTCATCCTGGCACAGTTCGAAGTAGAGCAGGCGTTCGGCTGCAAAGGTGCAGCGTGAGCGCAGCTGTAGGTCGCGGGTCAGCCCGGTGCGCAATCCCTGCGCACCGGGGCCGGAGACGATGAAGATGAAGTAGCCGTCCATGGCTGGGTCCCTGCCTTCATGGCTCACGGCAACTATCGTGCTTCGACCCGAGCCGGCACCATGCGAGTTTTCCCAATCCTCCGTACGGCATTTCCTCCGGTGACACCGTGCACCGGATATTGCTAGCATGCGCTCCTTGCATCGTGCCGTTGTCGGACCCACCACCGTTGTCCCGTACCGGATTCTCAGCCACTGAAACCCGTGCCGTCGTCTCGCTCGCCAGCCTTTACATGGCGCGCATGCTCGGCCTGTTCATGCTGCTGCCCGTGCTGGCACTGTATTCGCGTGACCTGCCGGGCACCACGCCGGTACTGGTCGGGCTCGCGCTGGGGATCTACGGGCTGAGCCAGGCCGCGCTGCAGCTGCCGCTGGGCGTGCTCTCCGATCGCCTCGGGCGCAAGCCGGTCATCCTCGGCGGGCTGGCCATGTTTCTGGCCGGCAGCCTGGTTGCGGCCTTTGCCGACAGCATCCACGGGATCATCGTCGGGCGTGCCCTGCAGGGCTGCGGGGCGATCGCAAGCACACTGATGGCCCTGTTGGGTGATGTGACGCGTGAGCAGAACCGCAGCAAGGCAATGGCGTCGATCGGCGTCAGCATCGGGCTCTCGTTCGCGCTGTCGCTGGTCATTGGGCCGCCGATTGCCGCCTGGGGCGGGCTGAAGGGGCTGTTTCTGGTGATTGCGCTGCTGGCAGCACTCGGCATGCTGCTCACGATCTATGTGGTGCCCACACCGGTTGCGGCACCGCACGCAGCCGAGCGCATTGCGCCCCTGCTGCACCTGCTGCGTGGCGCGCTGCTCGATCGGCAGCTGCAGCGCCTCGATGCCGGTGCCTTCGTGCTGCATTTCATCATGACGGCGATCTTTCTTGCGGTTCCCGCCGTACTGGCCGACACCCTGGGAATCGCGCGTGAGACGCACGGGCGCATCTACGGCGTGCTGCTCGGTACCTCGTTTCTCGTCATGGCCCCGTTGATGGTGATCGCCGAGCGTCGCCGCCACGTCAAGGCCTTCTTCATCGGCGCCGTGGCGCTGATCGCACTGGCACTCGTGGCGCTCGCCGGTGCCGGTGTCTCGCGCTACGCCGTGTTCGTGTCGCTGTGGCTGTTCTTCCTTGCCTTCAACTTCCTCGAGGCAACGCTGCCCTCGCTGCTGACGCGCTCCACGCGGCGCGAGAACCGGGGCACGGCCTCGGGTGTCTACTCCAGCTTCCAGTTTTTCGGGGCGTTCTGTGGTGGCAGCCTGGGCGGGTGGACGCTTGCGCATGCGGGCGTGCCCGGTGTGTTCGCGCTGTGCGCGGTACTGGCCACGGCGTGGATTCTGTGGTCGATCGGCATGCGCGGCCCCGAATACCTGCACTCGATCACGCTGAGCATTGCCGATGATGCCTCGCCTGCGACCCTTGCGGAACGGCTCGGCAACATTCCCGGTGTACGTGAAGTGATGGTGGTGGCTGGCGAGAGCATCGCCTATATCCAGGTCGATGAGCGTTTCGACCGGGAGCGGCTGAGCGGACTACCGGTGCGAGCACTCTGATTGACACTCGGTTGGGGGCGTGATGTAGTCGCGCGCCCGCCGTCGAATTTGCACGCTCAAGGAGGTGAACATGGCCAGGGGCATCAACAAGGTCATCCTGATCGGCAACTGCGGCGCCGATCCGGAGCAGCGTGCCACCGCTGCGGGTGGGCAGGTGACGAACCTTCGCCTCGCGACCTCCGAGGCGTGGAAGGACAGAAATACCGGTCAGATGCAGGAGCGCACCGAGTGGCACCGTGTGGTGTTCTTCGGTCGACTTGCCGAGATCGCTGCCGAATACCTGCGCAAGGGCAGCAAGGTCTACATCGAGGGAGCGCTGCGTACCCGCAAGTGGCAGGACAAGGAGGGGCGTGACCAGTACACCACCGAGATCGTTGCCAACGAAATGCAGATGCTCGACAGCCGCAGCGCTGGAGGTGGCGCCGGGTCGGATCGCAGCTACGAGCCAGCTGGTGGCTATGGCGGCGAGCCGCAGCAGGCACCGCGCCAACAACCGCAATCAGCCCCGGTCAACAACGATTGGGATGACGATATACCCTTCTGACCATCAATACCGCACCCGGCGAAATGCGGTGACGATGGCATGAAAGCCGTCATCATCGGTGCCGACTGTCATCTGGGGCGCGAACTTGCCGTGAGCCTCCAGGGGCGCGAAATCCCGTTCGTGTCCATTTCCAGTCATGATCCGGTGCTCGAGAGCGTCAAGCTGCTGCTGCACGCCTTTGCCTTCCACGGCGCCACACAGGTGATCAACGTACTCTCGCACGAGCTGTTCAATGGCGAGGATCCACTGGCGTACAAGCGCAGCCTGTTGATCACCAAGAACCTGGCGAAGGCCTGCCGCGCCCACGATGCGGTGCTGATCCACCTTGCCGACGATGGTATATACGCTGGACGTCGTGGTGGTGCCTACAGTGAAAAAGACCGCCCGGACAGCGCCCACCCGCGCTGCGCGCGCATGCTCAAGGCCGAGAGCTATGTCAGGAAGCGCGCGCCGAAGCACATCGTGCTGCGCTGTGGTCCGCTGATCGCGCCGAACGGGAGCAATGTGTTCACGCAGCTCATGCATCAGCTCGAGGGCGGTGGAGTGCTCGAGTTCTCGGAAGACAAGCTGTGCCCCACGCCCGCACACGACATTGCGCGCGTCGTCGTTGCGATGATCCTGCAGCTCGACTGCGGTGCCAGCCCGTGGGGTACCTACAACTACTGCTGCTCGGACGTTGCCACGCATTACAAGTTTGCCGAAGCGGTGCTTGCGCTGGCCACGCAGTATGGACGGATCCGCAGCGCCAGTGTGCAGTTGCAGGCCACCCCGGGAACGGGGCGGCACCTGATCCTCAACTGCCAGCAGATCCTGTGGACCTTTGGCATCAAGCAGCGGTCGTGGCGCAGTGCCCTGCCCGCAGTGACTGCCGAATACTGCCGTGGCTGAGTGCGCGGGCACACGGCGGCGCGGTTGACCTGCGCCGGGCGTCGCGCGACCATGTGCGCGTCATCGAGGGAAACCGATTCAATGCCTGCCATTCTCGAGCGCAAGTACCTGAACATTGCCGTGCTCACCGTCTCCGACACGCGCAACGCGGACAATGACACCTCCGGCAACTACCTTGCCGAAAGCGTGGTCGCGGAAGGTCATGCCCTGGCCGAAAAGGCGATCGTGAAGGACGATGTCTACCAGCTGCGTGCGATCGTCTCGCGCTGGATTGCCGACCCCGCGGTGCACGCGGTACTGGTGACCGGGGGTACCGGATTCAGCGGCAGCGACACCACGCCGGAGGCATTGACACCGCTGTTCGACAAGCAGGTCGAAGGTTTCGGCGAAACCTTTCGTGCCGTCTCCTTTGCCGAGATCGGCAGCTCGACGCTGCAGTCTCGCGCCATTGCCGGGATGGCAAACGGCACGGTGATCTTCTGCATGCCCGGCTCTACCGGTGCCTGTCGCACGGCGTGGCAGCACATCATCCGCGAACAGCTCGACAGCACCTTCGGCCCATGCAACTTCGTGTCGGTGCTGCTTGGGCGCTACGCACACTGAGAGCAGTGCCATGAGTGCAGGGAGCAGACACGACGCGCTGATGCCGGTCGACGAGGCATTCGCCCACATACTCGCCGATGCGAAGGCGCTCGATTCGACGGAGGTGCTGCCGCTTGCGCAGCTGCGCAAGCGCGTGCTGGCGGAAAATGCGGTATCGACGATCGACGTGCCGCCGGCCGACAACAGCTCGATGGATGGCTACGCGCTGCGGCATGCGGATCTGCAGGCAGGGCAGCGCGAGTTCGTGGTCGCCCAGCGCATCCCGGCGGGCCATGTCGGCAGCGAGCTTGCGCCGGGCACGGCGGCACGCATCTTCACGGGCGCCGAGGTGCCACCCGGTGCCGACTGCATCGTGATCCAGGAAAACTGTACCGCTGATGCCGAAAAGGGCACGGTCACCGTGCTGAAGGCGGGGCCGAGTGGCGACAACATCCGCCGGCGTGGGCAGGATGTTGCCGCCGGGAGCGTGGTGATTGCGCGCGGCACGCGACTCGGGGCCGGGCACGTCGGCCTGCTTGCCTCGGTCGGCAGGGCCCATGCAACGGTCCATGCGCGCTTGCGGGTCGCCATCCTTGCCACGGGTGACGAGCTCGTCGAACCCGGCGAGAGTGTGGGTCCCGGCCAGATCTACAACTCGAACCGCTACCTGATGGGCGGCATGCTCAGCGAGCTCGGTTGCGAGGTCATCGACTTCGGGGCGATCGCCGACACCCCCGAGGCAACGCGTGCCGCTCTGTGCGAGGCGGCGGAGCGTGCCGACGTGCTGATCACCAGTGGCGGCGTGTCGGTTGGCGAGGAAGACCACGTGAAGGGGGCAGTCGAGGCGCTTGGCAGCCTGCAGCTGTGGAAGCTCGCGATCATGCCCGGCAAACCGCTTGCCTACGGGCGCGTGCTCGGCAAGCCTTTTTTCGGACTGCCGGGAAATCCCTCCTCGGCGTTCGTGACCTATCAGGTGATCGCGCGGCCATACCTGCAGCGCATGCAGGGAGTCACCGACAGTGTCGTGCTGCGCGAGGTGCTCGTTCCTGCGGCATTCGAGTGCCCGCGGCCGAACCGCCGTCAGCAGTATCTGCGTGCACGCATCGTCGGCAGCGGTGACGGGGCACGTGCCGAGCTGTACTCGAACCAGAGTTCAGGCGTGCTGTCCTCGGTCGCATGGGCGGACTGTCTCGTTCTGGTGCCGCCCAACAGTACCGTTGCCCGTGGTGATCCGGTACGCACCCTGTTGCTGTAACCTTCGCGCCGCATGGATGCCGCACCACCATTCACCATCGTCCACCACGGTGCCATCTGCGGCGTCACCGGATCCTGTCACGAACTGCGCCTTGGCCGCAGTGATGATGAGGCGGCGCCTTCGATCCTGATCGACTGTGGTCTGTTTCAGGGGGCCGAGACTTCCGACGGTGGTGCCCGGCACGATCGCCTCGCAATCGAGTTCCCGATCGAGCAAGTTCGCGCGCTGGTTCTCACGCACGTGCATCTGGACCACGTCGGGCGGTTGCCCTACCTCCTGGCAGCGGGTTTCGACGGCCCGGTGTTCTGCTCATTGCCTTCGGCCGTCCTGCTGCCGTTGGTGATGGAGGATGCCCTTGCCGTTGGTGTGACGCACGATCGAGCGTTGATCGCACGCATGATCGAGCGCATGCAGTCACAGCTGCGTCCCCTGCTATGGAGGCGCTGGCAGCGGATCGACACCGGTGGAGGCGTGGAACTGGAAATCCGCCTGCAGCGTGCCGGGCATATTCTGGGGTCGGTGTACGTCGAGTGCCGCATCACCACGGCGCAGCGCCAGCGTCGACGCGTGGTGTTTTCCGGCGATCTGGGGGCGTCGCATACTCCGCTGCTGCCCGAGCCGGTGCCTCCGATTGGTTGCGATGCGCTGGTGATCGAGGGCACCTATGGAGACCGCGTACACGAGGCGCGAGTCGAACGTGCGCGACGGCTGGAGGCGGTGATCGAGCACGCCCTGCGCGATCGCGGCGCCGTGCTGATCCCCGCGTTCAGCATTGGACGCACACAGGAGCTGCTCTACGAGATCGAGGAGATCATGCACAGGCGCCGCAGCGAGGATGCTGCACCGGGCCTGCCGTGGAATGAGCTCGAGGTCGTGGTGGACTCACCGCTCGCCGCGCGCTTCACGCGTGTCTATCGCAGGCTCAAGTCATTCTGGGACGAAGAGGCGCGCGAGCGCCTTGCGGCGGGGCGCGATCCGCTGGCATTCACGCAGGTGCGCACCGTCGACAGCCATGAGGATCACCTGCGCGTGGTGCGCCACCTGCGCGAGACCCGTTACCCAGCGATCGTGATCGCTGCCGGTGGGATGTGTGCCGGTGGGCGGATCGTGAATTACCTGAAGGCGCTGATTGCCGAACCGGCGACCGACATCATTTTCATCGGCTACCAGGCAGAGGGAACCCCCGGGCGTGCCATCCAGCAGTACGGGCCACAGGGAGGGTGGGTCGAACTCGACGGCGAGCGCTTCACGATCCGCGCCGGCGTGCATACGATCGGCGGCTATTCGGCGCACGCCGATCGTGAGGACCTGCTGCTCTTCGTGCGTGGCATGCGCCGCGCTCCCGGCGAAATCCGCATCGTGCATGGTGATCTGCACGCAAGACGGGCGCTTGCAGTGGCACTGGCCCATGAACTGCCCACGGCGCACATCCTGATTCCCGGTTGTGCCGATGTGGGCGTGGTGCCGACCGATTGAGCAGGTTCAGCCGCTGAACTTCTGCAGGACCAGCGAGGCGTTGGTGCCACCGAAACCGAAGCTGTTCGACATCACGCGCTGCAGCCCTGCGGCATCGATGCGCTCGCGCACGATCGGCAGGCCGGTGGCTGCCTCGTCGAGCGTGTCGATATTGGCCGAGGCGGCAATGAAGTCGTGCTGCATCATCAGCAGTGAATAGATCGCCTCGTGCACGCCGGCGGCACCCAGCGAGTGGCCGGACAGTGACTTGGTCGAGCTGATTCTCGGGATCGCCTTGCCGGCAAACGCTTCGGTGACGGCCTTCAGTTCCTGGATGTCGCCGACCGGCGTACTGGTGCCGTGGGCGTTGATGTAGTCGATCGGTGCACTGACGGTGCTCATCGCCTGGCGCATGCAGCGCACGGCACCCTCGCCCGAGGGTGCCACCATGTCGTAGCCGTCGGAGGTCGCGCCGTAGCCGACGATCTCGGCGTAGATGCGCGCTCCACGCGCCAGTGCGACATCCAGCGCCTCCACCACCAGCATGCCGCCGCCACCGGCGATCACGAAGCCGTCGCGATCGGCGTCGTAGGCGCGCGAGGCCAGCGTCGGAGTCGCGTTGCGCTTCGAGCTGAGGGCGCCCATCGCATCGAACATGCACGACATCGTCCAGTGTTCTTCCTCTGCACCACCGGCAAATACCCGGTCCTGCTTGCCGAGCTGGATCTGCTCCATTGCCGCACCGATGCAGTGCGCGCTGGTCGAGCATGCCGAGGCGATCGAGTAGTTGATGCCCTTGATGCGAAACGGTGTCGCCAGACAGGCGGATACAGTGCTGGCCATGGTTTGCGTGACGCGGTAGGGGCCAATGCGCTTCAGACCTTTTTCGCGCAGGATATCCACCGCCTCGACCTGGTTCGACGAGGAGGCACCACCCGATCCGGCGATGATTCCGGTTCGTTCGTTGGAGACTTCCGACTCCTCGAGCCCGCCGTCTGCGATGGCATCTTTCATCGCGATGTAGGCGTAGGCGGCGGCGTCGCCCATGAATCGCAGCTGCTTGCGATCGATTCGGGCTGCAAAGTCGACCTGGGGCCGCCCGGCAACGTGGCTGCGGAAACCGTGCTCTGCGTAATCGGGCGCAAGACTGATTCCCGATCGCCCCTCGCGCAGCGCGGCGGTGACGGTTTCCTTGGTGTTACCGAGACAGGACACGATGCCCATGCCGGTAATGACGACTCTGCGCATATGCAAACCCATCTCCAGCGTGGCGCGCTTCAGCTCAGGATTTCGCCGACGCGCGTGAACAATCCGACCCGCAGATCGCTTGCCGTGTAGATGGCCCGGCCATCCACGGCCATACTCGCGTCTGCGATGCCCATCACCAGCTTGCGTTCGATCACTCGCTTCAGATCGATACGATACTCGACGCAGCGTGCACTTGGCAGCACCTGGCCAGTGAACTTGATCTCGCCTGCACCGAGTGCGCGACCCCTCCCGGGGTTGCCCTTCCAGCCGAGATAGAAGCCGATCAGCTGCCACATCGCGTCGAGTCCGAGGCAGCCGGGCATCACCGGGTCGCCCTTGAAGTGACAGTCGAAGAACCACAGCCCGGGGTGTATATCCAGTTCGGCGACGATCTCACCCTTGCCATAAGCACCACCCGTGGTGCTTATGTGCGTGATCCGGTCGACCATCAGCATCTCGTCGGTCGGCAGTTGTGCATTGCCGGGGCCGAACAGAAGACCGTTACCACAGGCGATGAGCTCTTCCTTGGTGAACGAGGACTGGGTCCAGCGTTTGCGTGGCGCAGTGGCGGTGCTCAAATGCAGGCTCTCTGAAAGAATGAGTGCAGATGAATTGTAGAGAGTTTGCCCATGTCCGTCACCCGCACGCGGAGGGTGGGTGCACAGATGGCGAATCTGACAACCCCGAACCCTTCCACTAGACTTCCCGGGGTTGAACAGGGCAGAAAGGAATTCATCGTGCGGATCACTGTCATTGGTACCGGTTACGTGGGTCTGGTCACGGGCGCATGTTTCGCGGAGATGGGCAACCACGTGGTGTGCGTCGACAAGGACACCGCAAAACTCGAGCGCCTGCGAGCCGGCGAGATACCGATCTTCGAGCCTGGGCTCGAGTCGATGGTCGAGCAGGCGGTGCAGGCGGGGCTGCTGAGTTTCAGTGCCGATACGGCTGCGGCGCTCCAGAGTGCCGAGTACATCTTCATCGCGGTCGGCACGCCCCCCGGCGAGGACGGCTCGGCGGACCTGAGCCATGTGCTTGCGGTGGCGCGTGACATCGGCCGTGCGCTGCAGCGCTACGCCGTAGTGGTCGACAAGTCGACGGTGCCGGTGGGCACCGCCGAACAGGTAGAGGCGACGATCGCCGAGGAGCTCGCGGCGCGGGGTGCGGCAATCGAATTCGACGTCGTGAGCAATCCTGAATTTCTCAAGGAGGGTGCGGCGGTCGCCGATTTCCGCAGTCCCGACCGCGTGATCGTCGGTACCGATTCCGAGCGGGCGCGCCGGCGCATGGGTGAGCTCTATGGCCCGCTGCTGCGCAACCACGACCGACTGCTGTTCATGGGAGTGCGCGACGCCGAAATGACCAAGTACGCGGCAAACGCGATGCTGGCCACGCGAATCTCGTTCATGAACGAGATCGCCAGTCTCTGTGATCGCTTCGACGTGGATGTCGAGAACGTGCGCAAGGGCATCGGCTCGGATGGGCGCATCGGCTATTCCTACATCTACCCGGGCTGCGGCTACGGCGGCTCGTGCTTTCCCAAGGACGTGAAGGCGCTGATGCAGACGAGCCGCTCCCGTGGTTTCGAACCCGGCATCCTCGCGGCCGTCGAGGCGCGCAACGAGCGCCAGAAGCGTGTGCTGTTCGACAAGATCAGCGCACACTTCGGTGCCGACCTGAGTGGGCTGCACTTCGGTGTCTGGGGACTGAGCTTCAAGCCCAATACCGATGATATGCGCGAGGCGCCCTCGCTGGTGCTGATCGGGCAGCTGCTTGCCGCCGGTGCCACGGTGGCAGCCTTCGATCCCGTCGTTTCCACCAGTGGCCTTGCGAGCGTGCCGCCAGAGTGGCTGGAATCGGGGCGCCTCGCGCTCAGCAAGTACCAGTACGATGCGCTGCGTGAGGCTGACGCCATGGTGCTGGTGACGGAGTGGAAACGCTTTCGCCAGCCCGATTTCGAGGCAATGCGCGACCTGCTGCGCCAGCCGGTGATCTTTGACGGACGCAACCAGTACGACCCGACGCTGATGGATGACTACGGTTTCGCCTACTACGGTATCGGTCGACGCAACGCGGCTGCCATGGCGACTGGCCGCTGAAGCGGCAATCAACTTATCGAGGGCAAGGAAATCATGCTGATTCCCGTTTTGCTGTCTGGTGGCGTAGGCAGTCGCCTGTGGCCCGTGTCGCGCGAGCTGTACCCGAAGCAGTTCCTGACGCTTGCCGACGAGCGTCTTTCGTTGTTCCAGCAGACGCTCGAGCGCCTCGGCGACATGCCTTCCCTGGGCAAGCCGATCGTCGTCTGCAACGAGGAGCATCGCTTCCTGGTGGCACAGCAGCTGCGCGAGATGGGTCTCGAGGGCGGTTCGATCATCCTGGAACCAGCTGGACGCAACACGGCACCGGCGATCGCGCTGGCGGCGATCGATGCACTGCAGCAGACTGCGGATGCCGTGCTGTTCGTGCTGCCGGCGGATCACCTGATCCGTGATCGTGGTGCACTGCAGCAAGCAGCACAGCAGGCCCTGGTGCAGGCGGGCGCCGGTCATCTGGTGACCTTCGGGATCGTCCCGCAGACGCCCGAGACCGGGTATGGCTACATCCGTCGGGGTGCGGCGATCGGCGAGCAAGCGTTTGCCGTCAGTCACTTTGCCGAGAAGCCTGACCTCGCGACGGCGCAGTCCTACCTCGACAGTGGCGAGTACTTCTGGAACAGCGGCATGTTCGTGTTCCGGGCCGACCGCTACCTCGAGGAGCTCGAGCGCCACGCACCCGCTGTGCTCGAGGCCTGCCGCAAGGCCTGCGAGCAGGCAAGCGACGACCTCGATTTCATCCGTGTGCACCGCGAGTCCTTTCTTGCCTGCCCGAGCGATTCGATCGACTACGCGGTGATGGAGCGCACCGAACGCGCTGCGATGGTGACGCTCGAGTGCGGCTGGAGTGACGTCGGCTCATGGGGTGCACTGTGGCAGACCGGTGCGGCGGATGAGCACGGTAACGTGTGTCGTGGTGATGTGGTCATGAACGAGGTCTCGAATACCTATGTGCGTGCCGAATCGCGCCTGGTCGCAGCCGTTGGGCTCAAGGATGTGGTGATCGTCGAAACGGCCGATGCGGTGCTGGTCGCCGACAGGAATGCGGCGCAGGAGGTGAAGCAGATCGTCTCGCACCTCAAGCGCGAGCAGCGCGACGAGGCGCTGAACCACAAGCGCGTCTACCGGCCCTGGGGCTCCTACGAAAGCCTGGTCGTCGCAGGGCGCTTCCAGGTCAAGCGCATCATTGTCGAGCCTGGCCACCAGCTCTCGCTGCAGATGCACCACCACCGTGCCGAGCACTGGATCGTGGTCAGGGGGACGGCGCTGGTGACCTGCGGCGAGCAGGAACTCATGCTGCGCGAGGACCAGTCGACCTACATCCCGCTTGGCACGAAGCACCGCCTGGCGAATCCGGGAAAGATTCCGCTGGAACTCATCGAGGTCCAGACCGGGAGCTACCTTGGTGAGGACGACATCGTACGCTTTACCGATGTATATGGACGTGCGCCGCAAGCCTGAGGCTTCAAGTCTGCTCCACCGATGAGAAACGGATCGCCACTGGAGGCGCAATGATCAAGAAATGTCTCTTCCCCGTCGCCGGTTATGGCACCCGGTTCCTGCCTGCGACGAAAGCCATGCCGAAGGAGATGCTGCCGATCGTCAACAAGCCGCTGGTGCAGTACGGCGTCGAAGAGGCGCTCGATGCCGGGCTCTACGAGATCGCCTTCGTCACGGGGCGTGGCAAGCGCACGATCAACGATCACTTCGATACCAGCTACGAACTCGAGCACCAGATTGCCGGAACCGACAAGGAGCAGCACCTCGTCGGCATTCGCGACATCATCGACCGGGCCGTGTTCTCGACCACTCGCCAGCGGGAAATGAAGGGGCTGGGGCATGCGATCCTCACCGGTCAGACGCTGATCGGCGACGAGCCCTTCGGGGTGATCCTTGCCGATGATCTGTGCTTCAACGAAGGTGGCGACAGCGTCATGGCGCAGATGGTGAAGATCTTCCGTCAGGTGCGCTGCAGCATCGTCGCGATCGAGGAAGTGCCGACCGAGCACATCCACCGGTTCGGCGTGATTGCCGGCGAGGCGATCCGCGATGACCTGTATCGCGTCACCGATATGGTCGAGAAACCGGCCGCAGCGGAAGCACCGAGCAACCTGGCGATCATCGGCCGCTACATCCTCACACCCGACATCTTCGAGCTGATTCGCAAGACGCCTCCCGGCAAGAACGGCGAGATCCAGATCACCGACGCGCTGCTGCACCAGGCACGTGAGGGCTGCGTGATGGCCTACCGGTTCAAGGGCAGACGCTTCGACTGCGGCAGCGTGGATGGCTTCGTCGAGGCCACCAACTTCTGCTACGAGCACTTCTACAAGACGGGCCGCCTGTAAGCGGAGTTCCTGGGCAGCTCTACAGGCGCCAGACCTCGATGCCATTGCCGTTGAATGCTGTCCGATCGACGACCGACTTCACGTCCACCAGCACACCGGGGTTCGACAGCAGGGCATTGAACTCCTCGACCCCGAGCGCGCGATACGGCCGGTGGGCAACTGCCAGGATCACCGCCTGAGCCTTCGGCAGCCTTTCCCAGGGTGTCAGTTCCACACCGTACTCGTGCCGGGCCTCGGCGGGATCGGCAAGCGGGTCGTGCACCGTCACATCGCAGTGGTACTCCTTCAGTTCCGTGATGATGTCGGCAACCCGCGAGTTGCGCAGGTCGGGACAGTCTTCCTTGAAGGTCAGCCCCAGCACCAGGACCTTCGCACCGTTGACTGCATGCCCCTGACGCACCAGTCCCTTGATCGTCTGCTCGGCGATGAACTTGCCCATGCCGTCGTTGGTCTTGCGCCCCGCCAGGATCACCTCCGGGTGGTGTCCCTCGGCCTCCGCCTTGTAGGTGAGGTAATAGGGGTCGACACCGATGCAGTGCCCGCCGACCAGCCCGGGACGAAACGGCAGGAAATTCCACTTGGTGCCTGCGGCCTCCAGCACGTCGAGCGTGTCGATGCCGAGTCGGTGAAAGATCAGTGCCAGCTCGTTCATCAGCGCGATGTTCAGGTCGCGCTGGGTGTTCTCGATGACCT
>CAZSYV010000021.1:0-10779 GCA_964610955.1 uncultured Klebsiella sp.
CGAATACTGTCACCACATGACATGAGTGATGAAGCCGCAGGCTGTGCGACCCGGATGAATCGAAACGGAAGAGGAGATCGGTGATGCGTGTGATTCGCCAGGATGACCTGATCGACAGTGTGGCCGATGCGCTGCAGTTCATTTCCTACTACCACCCGGTGGACTTCATCCAGGCGATGCACAGGGCCTGGGAGCGTGAGCAGAACCCGGGTGCGAAGGATGCGATTTCACAGATCCTGATCAACTCGCGCATGTGCGCCGAGGGGCATCGGCCGATCTGCCAGGACACAGGCATCGTTACCGTGTTCGTCACCGTGGGCATGGATGTGCGCTGGGACGGTGCGACGATGGGCCTCGATGAGATGGTCAACGAGGGTGTGCGTCGCGCCTACCTGAACCCGGACAATGTGCTGCGCGCCTCGATCCTGGCCGATCCGGCCGGCGCGCGGCGCAACACGAAGGACAACACACCCGCAGTGATCCACCACCGCATCGTGCCTGGCGAAACGGTCGAGGTGCACGTTGCTGCCAAGGGCGGCGGCAGCGAGAACAAGTCGAAGCTGGCGATGCTCAATCCATCCGATTCGATCGTCGACTGGGTGCTGAAGACCGTGCCGACGATGGGGGCGGGCTGGTGCCCTCCCGGAATGCTCGGCATCGGCATCGGCGGTACGGCGGAGAAGGCGACGCTGCTGGCAAAGGAGGCCCTGCTCGATCCGATCGACATCCATGAGCTGATGGCGCGCGGGCCGGCGAATCGCATCGAGGAGCTGCGCATCGAGCTGTTTCGCAGGGTGAACGAGCTTGGCATCGGTGCCCAGGGGCTCGGCGGGCTGAGCACCGTGCTCGATGTCAAGATCCGCGACTACCCGACGCATGCGGCGAGCCTGCCGGTGGCGATGATCCCGAACTGCGCGGCAACCCGCCATGCCCACTTCGTGCTCGATGGCAGTGGTCCGTCGCTGCAGGAGCCGCCGTCGCTCGACGCCTGGCCAGACATCACCTGGGAGGCTGCGAATGCGCGGCGCGTGAATCTCGACACGGTCACCCGCGAGGAGCTTGCACAGTGGCAAAGCGGCGAGACGCTGCTGCTGTCGGGCAAGATGCTTACCGGGCGCGATGCGGCACACAAGAAGATGACCGACATGATCGCCGCCGGCGAGACGTTGCCGGTCGATCTGACGAATCGCTTCATCTATTACGTCGGCCCGGTGGATCCGGTGCGCGACGAGGTGGTGGGACCGGCGGGCCCGACCACGGCGACGCGGATGGACAAGTTCACCCGCACGATGCTCGAGAAGACCGGACTGATCGGCATGATCGGCAAGTCCGAGCGTGGACCTGTGGCCATCGAGGCGATTCGTGACAGCCAGGCGGTCTACCTGATGGCGGTCGGCGGTGCAGCCTACCTGGTGTCCAAGGCGATCATCGCGGCGAAGGTGCTTGCCTTCCCCGAACTCGGCATGGAGGCGGTCTACGAGTTCGAGGTGAAGGACATGCCGGTGACGGTTGCCGTGGACGTGCGCGGTGAGTCGGTGCATGAAAGCGGACCGAAGCTCTGGCGTTCGAGAATCGCTGCCGAGCGCCTCGAGGTGGTGTAACCCCCAACACTCCCCGGCCCCACACATCGCCGCCAAACGCCCCGATGTGGTGTAACCTACGACCGTTGGCGTAGAAGGGGAATGAATGGCATCCGGGCCGAGCTTCTACTGGCACGACTACGAGACCTTTGGCATCGACCCCGCGGCCGATCGCCCGGCGCAGTTTGCCGGGCTGCGCACCGACGCCGATCTGCGCGAGGTGGGCGAGCCGCTGCTGATCTACTGCCGTCCGCCCGAGGACTATCTGCCACACCCCGAAACCTGCCTGATCACCGGCATCACGCCGCAGTACGCCAACGCGCACGGGCTGAGCGAGCGCGAGTTCATCGCGCGCATCCATGCCGAACTGGCGCGGCCGGGGACCTGCGCGGTTGGCTATAACAGCATCCGATTCGACGACGAGTTCACCCGCCACACGCTGTATCGCAATTTCTTCGATCCCTACGAGCGCGAGTGGCGAAACGGCAACTCGCGCTGGGACCTGATCGATGTGCTGCGCACGGCGCGTGCGCTGCGCCCGGAGGGGATCGAGTGGCCGGATCACCCGGACGGGCGCCCGAGCTTTCGTCTCGAGGACCTCTCGCGTGCCAACGGCATCGAACACACCAATGCCCACGATGCGCTTGCCGATGTGCGCGCGACGCTGGCGATGGCCCGGCTGCTGCGCGCCCGTCAGCCGAGGCTGTTCGAGTACGCGCTGCGCACGCGTGACAAGCACTGGGTGCGCAGCCAGATCGATCTTTCGGGCAATACGCCGCTGCTGCACGTCTCGACGCGCTTCCCGGCTGCAAACGGCAATCTGGCGCTGGTGCTGCCGCTGTTGGTGCATCCGCTGCAGTCGAACAAGCTGATCGTATGCAACCTCACGCTTGATCCGTCATCGCTCGAGCGCTTCGATGCGCCGGGCCTGCGCGAGCTGCTGTATACGGCGGAAGCCGCACTGCCTGCGGGAGTCTCTCGCATACCGCTGAAGGAGCTGCACCTGAACCGCAGCCCGATGATCGCGCCGGCTGCAATGCTGACGCCCGGGATCGCAGCACGCTACGGCATCGACCTTGCTGCCTGCGAGGACAACCGCAAACGCGTCGCCGCAATACCGGGCCTGCGCGAGAAGCTTGCCGCACTCTACGCTGAGGTGCCCGCACGCGCCGCACTCGACCCCGAACTCGCACTCTACGATGGCTTCATCGCCGACGCTGACCGGCGCCTTTGCACACGAGTTCGTGCGCTTGGCGGGGATGAGCTGGCACGGGAGGGCCTTGTCTTTGCGGATGCGCGTCTGCAGGAGCTGCTGTTTCGCTACCGTGCACGAAACTTTCCGTCCTCGCTGGATGGCGAGGAACGGGTGCGCTGGCGCAGGCACTGCGAGGAGCGGCTGCATGGCCATCCGCTGCGTGGCGGTCTCGACTGCGCAAGCCTGCGCGCGCACATCGAGGCCCTGCGCACCGAACACACGGACGACGCACGTGCCCAGCAACTGCTCGATACCTGTGCGGCCTGGGGTGAGGCACGCTGTCGGGGCGACTGAAGCCGCGCGTGGCAAGCGCGTCGGGGGGCGAGTAGACTGCGCGCGCAAAACATGCGCCACCCGCTCGTTCGAGCGCAACCCGGCGTCATGCGTGGGCAGGATCATTTCTCGGGAGACCGGCACAGATGGATTTCGCGGGCTCGCATATTCTCTCGGTGGAACAGTTCGAGCGCACGGACATCGAGCGCGTGTTCGATGTCGCCGACTCGATGGAACCGTACGCACATCGTCATCGCATCACGCGGGTTCTGGATGGGGCGATCCTCGGCAATATGTTCTTCGAGCCGAGCACGCGCACGCGGGTGAGCTTTGGCTGTGCCTTCAACCTGCTCGGCGGTGATGTGCGTGAAACCACGGGCTTCGAATCGTCGGCAATCGCCAAGGGCGAGTCGCTCTATGACACCGCGCGCGTCATCAGTGGCTACAGCGACATCATCGCGATGCGCCATCCCGTCTCCGGGTCGGTCGCCGAGTTTGCCGCCGCAAGCCGCGTGCCGGTGGTCAACGGGGGTGATGGCGCAAACGAACACCCCACGCAGGCACTGCTCGATCTGTACACGATCCGCAAGGAAGTGCGTCACCGTGGTGGCAGCATCGACGGTTTGCGCATCGCCATGATCGGTGACCTGCGCTACGGCCGTACCGTGCACTCGCTGTCGAAGCTGCTGGCATGCTTCGACCGGGTGCATCTCAGTTGCATTGCACCGGCGGAGCTGCGCATGCCCGGTGAGATCATCGAGTTCCTGCGCTCGCGCGGCCATACGGTGGTCGAGTCCGAGACGATGGAACAGTCGATCGCACACGTCGACATCGCCTACTCGACGCGTATCCAGGAGGAACGTTTCGCAAGCCGCGAGGAGGCGAACCTGTTCCGTGGACGCTACCGCCTGAACCAGGCGGTCTACACGCAGTTCTGCGAGCCGAACACCGTCATCATGCACCCCTTGCCGCGCGACTCGCGTGTCGAGGCAAACGAGCTCGACCCGGACCTGAACGAGAACCCGAACCTGGCGATCTTTCGCCAGACCGACAACGGCGTGCTGGTGCGCATGGCGCTGTTTGCGATGGTGCTCGATGTGGTTCATCTGGTGAGCCGCCACGAGGCACCTGTGAGCTGGTATACCGGCAAGCGCTTTGGGGAGTGAGCCATGCGATCCTTTGGCCGTGACGATGTCGAGTTTGTCGATGAGCAGACCGTCTGGAGCGGGTTCTGGAAACTGAAGCAGTTTCGCCTGCGCTTTCGTCGCTTCGCGGGTGGCTGGTCCGAGCTGATCACGCGTGAGCTGCACTGCCGTGGTGAGGCGGCAGGTGTGCTGCTCTACGATCCGGCGCTCGATGCGGTTGGCCTGGTCGAGCAGTTTCGTATCGGTGCGGCGTTTCGTGCCCGCAGCCCCTGGCTGCTCGAGCTGGTTGCCGGGCTGGTCGAACCCGGCGAGACGCCGGCCGAGGTGGCAGTGCGCGAGACGGCGGAGGAGTCGGGCTGCACGGTGCGCGAACTGCTGCCGGTGGCGAGCTACCATTCGAGCCCGGGCGGCAGCAACGAGTATTTCTATCTCTTCTGCGCACGCGTGAGCCTGGCCGGTGCGCAGGAGCTCCACGGCAAGCAAAGCGAAGGCGAGGACATCCGCCTGCACGTGATCCCGTATGCAAAGCTCGCCGGGATGCAGCGTGACGGGTGCTTCGACAATGCACATACGCTGATCGCACTGCAGTGGCTCAGCATCGAACGCGACGGAATCCGCCGCGCGTGGACCTGATCCGCTGCTTCCTGGCGATCGACCCTGGCGAGAATCTGCGCACGCAGCTGGGCAGCCTGCACGGTGCGCTGGCCACCCATTTTCCGTTTCCTGCATTGCGCTGGACGCAGCCGCGAGACTACCACCTGACGCTGGTGTTTCTCGGTCAGGTGCGGCCAGCCGAGATCGTTGTCATACGCCAATGTGTCGCAGGGGTTGCACCTGAGCTGCAACCGTTTCGCTATCGTCTGGTGATGGCGTGCGCCTTTCCGGATGTCCACAGGCCACGCGTGATAGCCGCGCTTCCTGCCGACCCACAACCCTTCCGACATTGGCAGCAGCCGTTGTTTTGCGCGCTTGCCGAGGCAGGCCTTGCGCCCGAGCATCGCCCCTATCGACCGCACCTCAGCCTGGGGCGCTGGAAGAGCCGCGCGTCGTGTCCGCAGCAGCAGGGACTTGGCCTTGGGCTGGAGGCCGAGGCTGTGGCGGTCACCCTTTACGAAAGTCGTGGCGGACATTACCAGGCACTGTTCAGCTCTGCATGCACACGAGGAGGCGCTGGTGGCTGAACCTGAAGCCCGCATGCATGCCGGGCGGCGACTGTTCCGCTCCAGCCTGGTGGTCGGTGCGATGACGATGATCTCGCGCATCGCCGGACTGGTGCGTGACATCGTGATTGCCTCGATGTTCGGTGCTGCCGCCAACGCGGACGCCTTCTTCATCGCCTTTCGCATCCCGCAGTTCCTGCGACGGCTGTTTGCCGAAGGCGCGTTCTCGCAGGCCTTCGTGCCGGTGCTGTCGGAGTATCGCGCAACGCGCAGCCTGGCCGAGGTGAAGGCGCTGGTGGATGCGGTGGCGGGCGTGCTGGGTGCAGCGCTGCTGGCGGTGACGGCACTCGCGGTGCTGGGTGCACCGGTGGTGGCGCTGGTGTTTGCCCCGGGTTTTGCACAGATGCCGGAAAAGCTGGCGATGACTGCCGGCATGGTACGCATCACCTTTCCCTACCTCTTTTTCATTTCGATGACCGGTTTTGCCGGAGCGGTACTCAACAGCTACTCGCGTTTCGCCGTGCCGGCGCTGACCCCGGTGTTCCTCAATCTGACGTTGATTGGTGCTGCACTGTTTGCCGTGCACTGGTTTGACGAGCCGGTGTTTGCACTCGCCTGGGCGGTATTCATGGCCGGGCTGATCCAGATGCTGTTCCAGGCGCCGTTCCTCGCGCGGCTGCAGCTGCTGCCGCGCCCGCGCATCGATATCCGCCATCCCGGCGTGCGTCGCATCCTCACGCTGATGCTGCCTGCGCTGTTCGGAGTCTCGGTGAGCCAGATCAACCTGCTGCTCGATACGGTGCTTGCCTCGTTCCTGCCGACTGGCAGCGTGTCGTGGCTGTACTACTCCGAGCGTCTGACCGAGCTGCCGCTCGGTGTATTCGGCATTGCGGTGGCAACGGTGATCCTGCCGGGGCTCTCGCGTGAGTATTCGACCCGCTCTCCCGAAGAGTTTCGCCATACCCTCGACTGGGCAATGAAGATGATCCTGCTGGTGGCACTGCCCGCGACGCTTGCCCTGCTGGTGCTCGCGGCCCCGATTCTCGGTGCGCTGTTCGGCTACGGCGCGATGAGCGAGCGTGACATCGTGATGGCATCCCTGAGTCTTGGTGCGATGGCGCTCGGACTGCCGGCGTTCATGCTGATCAAGGTGCTGGCGACTGCGTACTACTCCCGCCAGGACATGCGCACGCCGGTGCTCATCGGTATCAAGGCGATGGTAGCGAACATGGTGCTGAACCTGTTGCTGGTGATCCCGCTGCACCTGTTGTGGCAGGTCGGGCACGTGGGCCTGTCGCTGGCGACGACGTTGGCGGCCTACCTGAATGCCGGGCTGCTGGTACGCGGGCTGGTGCACCGCGAGGTGTACCGCCCGGAGCCGCGATTCCGGGGCGATGTCGGCAGGATGATGGCGGCGGTGGCGCTGCTCGGTGTGTTCCTTGTGACGGCCTACCCGTGGCTGAACGGCTTTGCTGCACTCGGCTGGCAGCTGCGTGTCGCGCGGCTCTCCGCCGTGTGCGTGGGTGGGGTGTTGGTCTATTTCGGTGTGCTGGCCCTGCTGTTTCCCGTGGAGCGGCGCCAGATCCGCACCCTGCTGCGCGCAAATCGTGGCGAGAAGGACGCGTAGCGGCCCGTGCTGCCTTGTGGTGGCAGGGCTGTCCACCGATAATCGCCGCAAATCGAAACACCTTGCCGGCCGCTACGTGGCAGGCGCAGCAGCGGAGAGACGACACGATGAAATGGAACCTGCCCGTCGATGAGTTCACGACGCCCAACCCCGTGACGGCGACCGAGGATCTTTCCGTCGACGAGCTGAAACAGATGATGCAGGACTGCGGTGTGCGTCACCTGCCGATCGTGCGTGACGGCAAGGTGGTCGGCGTGCTCAGTGACCGTGACGTGCGTCTCGCACAGGGGCTCGGGGCCGAGCACAGGATCCAGGTACGGGCGGTCGACATCATGAGTACCGATCCGGTGATGGTGCCGGCCTCCATGCCGCTCGATCGGGTGGCGTTCATGATGTCCGAGCGCAAGATCGGCAGCGTGATCGTCAACGAGGACGATGGCGAGTTTCTCGGGATCTTCACCGTTACCGACGCACTGAACGCACTGATCGAGATCAGCCGCTCGGGGCGCGCCAACGACTGAGGCGGCCACAGTGTGTGGCGGGTCGCAGCGCTATACTCGCCGGCTTGATCCGGTGTGGGGTGCGGGAGCGGCATATTGGAACTGATCAGGGGGTTGCACAATCTGCGCGACCGCCATCGCGGCAGCGTGGTGACCATCGGTGCCTTCGATGGCGTGCACCGCGGGCACCAGGCGGTGATTGTCGACCTGCTGGCGCGCTCGCGTGAGCGCGGGCTGCCCGCGACCGTGATCGTCTTCGAGCCGTTGCCGCGTGAGTATTTCGCACCGAAGCAGGCCCCGCCTCGCCTGATGAGCTTTCGCGAGAAGTTTGGCGTGCTTGCCGGGCTTGGCGTGCACCGTCTGCTGCGGATCCGTTTCGATGCCCGCTTCAGCAGGCTCTCCGCACAGGCGTTCATCGACACGGTGCTGGTGCGCGGGCTTGGTGCGCGCTATGTGGTGGTCGGTGATGATCTGCGCTTCGGGCATGACCGTGAGGGCTGCATCGATCTGCTGCGCAGCGAGGGCGAGCGTGCGGGTTTCGATGTGAATTCGACCAGCACCGTTGCGGTGCAGGGCGAGCGCATCAGCAGTACGCGCCTGCGCGCGCTGCTCGGGGCGGGGGACTTCCTTGCCGCCGAGCGCATGCTGGGTCGCCCGTACAGCATGCTTGGCAAGGTGGTCTACGGGCGCCAGATCGGACGCGAGATCGGCGTGCCCACCGCGAACCTGGAACTGCGACGTACCCGCTCGCCGCTCTCGGGGGTGTATGTGGTCGAGGTGCGCGTCGGGGATCGTGTGTGGCCCGGTGTGGCCAATGTCGGTACCCGACCGACGGTGAGCGATGGCACCCGGGCAAACCTCGAGGCTCATCTGCTCGACTTTGCCGGCAACCTCTACGGGCGAACGATCGAGGTGGTCTTTCGTCATCAGGTGCGCGAAGAGCGCAGGTTCGATTCGCTGGACGAACTGCGCAGGCACATCATGGAAGACATCGGCGTGGCGCGGGCGTATTTTGCCGCTGCCGGCCCGTAACGGAAAGCAATGGAGCCCATGAGCGATTACAAGCACACGCTGAACCTTCCCCAGACCGGATTTGCCATGAAGGCGAACCTGGCCGCGCGCGAGCCCGAGATGCTGGCGCGCTGGCAGGCCGAGGATGTCTATGGACAGATTCGGACGGCACGGGCCGGGCGAGCGAAATTCATCCTGCACGACGGTCCGCCGTACGCCAACGGCGAGATCCATATCGGGCACGCGGTGAACAAGATCCTGAAGGACATCATCATCAAGGCACGCACACTGGACGGCTACGATGCTCCCTATGTGCCGGGTTGGGACTGTCACGGACTGCCGATCGAGCTCAATGTCGAGAAGAAGGTCGGCAAGGCGGGCGTGCGAATCAGCCATCACGAGTTTCGCACGCACTGTCGCGACTATGCCCTCAGCCAGGTGCAGCGCCAGCGCGAGGATTTCATTCGCCTCGGTGTGCTCGGTGACTGGGAGAATCCCTATCTCACCATGGATTTTGCCTTCGAGGCCGATATCGTGCGCGCGCTCGGGCGCATCGTTGCCAATGGCCATCTGCTGAAGGGCGTGAAGCCGGTGCACTGGTGCATGGACTGCGGCTCGGCGCTTGCAGAGGCCGAGGTCGAGTACCAGGAGCGGACCTCGCCTGCGGTGGACGTGCGCTTTCGTGTGCTCGATGCGCCTGCCCTCGGGCGTGCGTTTGGCGTCGAGCTGGGTGGTGATGCGCGGGTTTCGGTCCCGATCTGGACGACCACGCCCTGGACACTGCCGGCGAACCTTGCCGTTGCGCTGCACCCGGAGCTGGCGTATGTGCTGGTGCGCGCCGATGAGGGGGGTGACACCGAGTACCTGGTGCTTGCCGAGGCGCTGGCACACCAGGCCCTGGCACGCTTCGGCATCGAGCGCTTCGAGTTCCTCGGCGAGTGTCGTGGCGCGGCGCTCGAGAGCCTGGCGCTGCAGCATCCGTTTCTCGAACGCCAGGTTCCGGTGATTCTCGGGCAGCACGTCACGACCGAGGCGGGTACCGGCGCGGTGCACACTGCTCCCGGGCATGGCGCGGATGACTTTCTGGTCGGGCAGGCGTATGGCCTCGATGTGCTGAACCCGGTCGACGGGCAGGGCGTGTTCGTCGAGGGCACGCCGTTCGTGGCCGGCCAGTACGTGTTCAAGGCCAACGCGACGATCGTCGAGCTGCTGCGCGAGCGTGGCGCGCTGCTGCACGAGGTGGCGTACCAGCACAGCTACCCGCACTGCTGGCGCCACAAGTCGCCGGTGATCTTTCGCGCAACGCCCCAGTGGTTCATCGCCATGGAGGCCAACTTGCTGCTGGCCACTGCGCGCGAGGCGATCCGCGACGTGCAGTTCGTGCCGGCCTGGGGGCGGGCGCGCATCGAGGGCATGCTGGAGAATCGCCCCGACTGGTGCATTTCGCGCCAGCGCACCTGGGGCGTGCCGATCGCTCTGTTCGTGCACCGCCAGAGCGGTGAGCTCCATCCGCGCACGGCGCAGTTGATCGAGCAGGCGGCGTTGCGCATCGAAAAAGGTGGTGTCGATGCCTGGTTCGCAATCGATCCCGTGGAGCTGCTGGGTGATGATGCAGCGCAGTACGAACGGGTCAACGATACCCTGGACGTGTGGTTCGACTCCGGCGTCACGCACGCCTGCGTGCTGACGCGGCGCCCGGGGCTGGCCTTCCCCGCCGATCTGTACCTCGAAGGCTCCGACCAGCACCGTGGCTGGTTCCAGTCCTCGCTGCTCACATCCGCAGGCATTCACGGTCGCGCGCCGTACCGGGCGGTGCTCACGCACGGGTTCACCGTGGACGCCGATGGACGCAAGATGTCGAAATCGCGTGGCAACGTGATCGCGCCACAGAAGGTGATGCAGACACTCGGCGCGGACATCCTGCGTCTGTGGGTCGCTGCCACCGACTACCGTGCCGAGATGGCCGTCTCCGACGAGATCTTCAGGCGCACTGCCGACTCGTATCGACGCATCCGCAACACGGCGCGTTTCCTGCTCTCGAACCTGGCGGGTTTCGACCCGGCAGTGCATCGACTCGCGAGTGCAGAGCTGCTGGCGCTCGATCGCTGGGTGGTGGATCGCAGCGCGCGGCTGCAGCGCGAGATCATCGACGCCTACGACTCGTACCAGTTCCACCTGATCTACCAGAAGCTGCACAACTTCTGTGTGAACGATCTGGGCGGCTTCTA
>CAZSYV010000021.1:10879-25708 GCA_964610955.1 uncultured Klebsiella sp.
ACCTGATCTACCAGAAGCTGCACAACTTCTGTGTGAACGATCTGGGCGGCTTCTATCTCGACGTGATCAAGGATCGCCAGTACACGACGCGCGCCGACAGCCGTGCACGCCGCTCGGCGCAAACCGCGCTCTACCACGTGCTGGAGGCACTGGTGCGCTGGATCGCGCCGATCCTGAGCTTTACCGCCGACGAGATCTGGCGCTGCATGCCGGGTGAACGCTCGCAGCCGGTGTTTGCCTCGCTGTGGTGGGACGAACTGGTCGAGCTGCCCGCCGAGGCGGAACTCGGACGCGATTTCTGGCAGTTGCTGATGCAGGTGAAGGGAGAGGTCAACCGCGAGCTCGAGCGCCGGCGCAACGAGGGCGTGGTCGGCAGCACGCTGAGTGCGGAAGTGACGGTGTGGTGTGATCCGGGGCTTGCAGCCCAGCTTGCCCGCCTTGGCGAGGAGCTGCGCTTCGTGTTCATTACCTCCGAGGTGCATATCGTGTCCGGCACGCAGGCGCCTGCCGACGCCGTCGAAACGGCGATCGCCGGTCTGAGGCTGCGCATCGATGCATCCACGGCGCCAAAGTGTGTGCGCTGCTGGCATCACCGCCACGATGTCGGCACGCATGCGGCACATCCGCTGCTCTGCGGACGCTGTGTCGAGAACGTCGATGGTGCCGGAGAGCTTCGTCGTTATGCCTGAGCAGCTCATGAAACCGGGAGGCATGGACATGGCGGAGTGGCGTGAAGGCGCAGGCAGGCGTGCGCTGGGCTGGTACGTGCTGGCACTCGCCGTGGTGGTGCTCGATCACATCACCAAGTACCTGGCCAGTGTTTCGCTCAATTATGGCGAGCTTGTGGCGCTGCTTCCCGTGCTGGACCTCACGCTGCTGCACAACTCCGGGGCCGCATTCAGCTTTCTAAGCGATGCCGGCGGCTGGCAGCGCTGGTTCTTCACCATTGTGGCAACGGTGACCAGCGTATGGTTTGCGCTCTGGCTGTATCGTCTGCCTGCAGGCAAGCACCGGCTGGCCGCGGGGCTGGCGCTGATCCTGGGCGGTGCGCTCGGTAACCTGATCGATCGCGTGCTGCTGGGGCACGTGGTCGATTTCATCTTCTTTCACTGGGATGACAGCTACTTTCCGGCGTTCAACGTCGCGGATTCGGCGATCACCATCGGGGCGATCCTGATGGTGATCGACGTGCTGTTCTTCGATGAGGAGGATTCCGACGATGCGCGTTAGGTTGGCCAATCCGCGCGGCTTCTGTGCCGGTGTCGATCGTGCGATCGAGATCGTCAATCGTGCCCTCGAGGTTTTCGGCGCACCGATCTACGTGCGCCACGAGGTGGTGCACAACCGTTTCGTGGTCGATGATCTGCGCGAGCGTGGTGCAGTGTTCGTCGATGAGCTCGACGAAGTGCCCGATGGCGCGATCGTGATCTTCAGCGCACACGGTGTGTCGCAGGCGATACGGCTCGAGGCCGAGCACCGTGGGCTCCGGGTGTTCGATGCCACCTGCCCGCTGGTCACCAAGGTGCATATGGAAGTTGCGCGCTACAGCCGCCAGGGGCATGAATGTGTGCTGATCGGACACGCCGGACACCCTGAGGTGGAAGGCACGATGGGGCAGTTCAACACGGCCAACGGGGGCGATATCTATCTGGTGGAAAGCGTCGAGCAGGTCGCCACGCTGCAGGTGCGCAACCCCGCAGCGCTTTCCTATGTCACTCAGACCACGCTGTCGGTCGACGACGCACGTGCGGTGATCGACGCGCTGCGCGCGCGTTTTCCCGAGATTCGCGGTCCGCGCCGCGATGATATCTGCTACGCGACGCAGAACCGCCAGGACGCGGTGAAGGAACTCGCGGCCGACTGTGAACTGGTGCTGGTCGTCGGTTCGCCGAACAGTTCCAACTCGAATCGACTGGCCGAACTGGCCCGACGCATGGGGGCCGAGGCGCACCTGATCGACTCCGCCGATGACATCGACCCCGACTGGCTCGACGGCAGATCCACGATCGGGGTCACCGCCGGGGCTTCGGCACCCGAGGTGCTGGTGAAGCGTGTCATTGCCCGCCTGCAGGAACTCGGTGCCGATGCACCCGAGGAGGCGGTCGGCCGGGTCGAAACCATCACCTTCTCGATGCCGCGCGAGCTGCGTCCCTAGCAGGCTGCTGCTGCGCCGTTTCGGCGGGACAAAATTGTACCGTTCTCCTGCTCCGTCGCCCCTGTGACAGCGCGGTTGCATCGCCCTCGCAGAAGTGCTGCTGTGTTGCCCTCGCAGAAGTGCTGTTGTGTCGCTCCCGCAGAAGTGCTGCTGTGTTGCCCCGCAAACCTGGTTTCGTCATCCCCGCGGAAGCGGCGGATCATCATCGTGGCGTTGAGCCTGTCTGGGTTCCCGCTTTCGCGGGAATGACGGGAAGAGGCGGGGATGACGGGAAGGGGCGGAAATGACAAGGTGGACGGGAATGACGCACCACCCACCGTCACCCCCGCGAAAGCGGGGGGGCCAGTTCATTGTGAATTTCTGGGTTCCCGCTTTCGCGGAAATGACGGGAAGGGGCAGGGATGACAAGGTGGACGGGAATGACGCACCACCCACCGTCACCCCCGCGAAAGCGGGGGGCCAGTTCATTGTGAATTTCTGGGCCCCCGCTTTCGCGGGGGTGACGAGAGGATGGGGGGTGACGAGAGGACGGGCTGGCGAGAGGACGGGGTGACGGGGGTGACGAGGGGGCAGGGGATGACGAAGGAATGCGGGATGAGGTAATGGAGCCAGTCGGGAAACCATATCTCGCCTGGACGAAGGGCGGCGGCATGGGCCGCATCTGCCGCAACGGATGATGCTTCTTCGTCGGCCGAAAGGCACCGTTTGTCGGACCGGTCTTGTGTCCTGACAGTCCCTCGCTAGGCTCGGTCACGAGCTTGGTCATCAGTCCAGGGAGGGACGCAAGGGCATGCGCGGCATTGCTGGCAACACTCAGGGGCGGGCGTTGGTCGCCTCTGGCTTCACACTGCTCGAGGCCCTGCTCACCCTGGTGGTGCTGGGGATCCTGACGAGCATCACGCTGCCCTCGTATCAGCACGTGACCCGCAAGGTGCACCGTGCCGCCGTGCAGGCGCAGATGCTTGCGATCGCCAATCGAGAACAGCAGCATCTCCTTGCCAGGCGAACCTACACGGCAGCGCTGTCCGAGCTGGGCTACGTGCTGCCTGCCGATGTTGCCGCACGCTATTCCTGCCGGGTCAGCGTCGACAACAGCGGCGTGCCGCGCTACGAGATCCGTTGCACACCACAGTCGATTCAGGATGCGGCGGGTTTCTCCACCCTGGTCCTGACCGAAACCGGAAGCAGGGCACCGGCGGAGGAGTGGTAATGGCTGCCGGAACCCGTGCACGTGCCCAGCGCGGCAGCCTGATGATCGAGGTGCTGGTCACGATGGTGGTCTGTGTCATCGGTCTGTGGGGGCTGGCACAGCTGCAGCTGCGCTTGCAGGCCTCGGAGATGGAGGCGTACCAGCGCACCCAGGCGTTGCTGTTGCTCGATGACCTGAGTGCACGCATCCGGCTGGACTCCAGACGGGCGCCAGACCATCTCACAGAAACGTCTCCTGTGCCCGACACGACGACTGTGGGCCTGTTGCACGGACGGACGTGCGTCGAGGCGATCGATGCGACGCTGTACCGGGTTACGGTCGCCTGGCAGGGACTGCTGCCACACGACACACCCTCTGTGGGCATCGCCTGTGGGCAGGGAGCATTCGACCGGGTGGGTACCGTGTGCAACGGTGACCGGTGCCGCCGCACGGCAAGTGCCCTGGTACGCATCGCGGAGCTTGGCTTGTGAGGGTGCATCCGCGCTGCATGCAGGGCTTCAGCCTGATCGAGCTGATGGTTGCCCTGACGCTCGGTCTCCTGCTCATGGCGATGCTTGGTGCGCTGTTCGTCGATGTTTCGCGCGCCAACCGTGAGATGGCCCGGGTGAACGACCGGGTCGAGGGGGCTCGCCTGGCGATGCAGCTGCTGCGCGATGATCTGCAGCATGCGGGCCATTGGGGTGGTTTCGTTCCTGAGTTCGACGACCTCGACTTCGACGCGGCGCCATCCGATGTGCCTGTCGTGATCCCCGATCCCTGTGCGCCTTATGTGGGTTGGGATGCCGAGCACATCCAGTCACTGATCGGCGTGGCGGTGCAGAGCCATGCCAGTACGTCCGGGAGTTGCACACTCATCCGCGGCAGGGTCGAGCACAGCGATGTGCTGGTGGTGCGCCACGCCGATACCTGCGCCACCACGCAGACGGGCTGCGCCACGGAAGTTGCCGGCAAGGTGTATTTCCAGCCATCACGCTGCGCCTTCGAGATCGAGCGCGGCATCCACCATGTTCTTGCTGCGACCGGTCTCGAACTGCATGCGCGCCAGTGTACCGATGGCGTTGCAGTCAGCGGCGCTGCTGCACCACGGTTCCGTTATATATCGAATCTTTACTATGTCCGTGACTGGGCGGTGACCGAGGGCGATGGCATCCCGACGCTGGTGCGCTCGGCCTTCGACACGGCTGCGGGCGTGCCCGCACAGCAGCCGGCGGTGCCGCTGGTCGAGGGCATCGAGGCATTGCGCATCGAGATCGGCGTCGACCATCTCGGCAGCAGTGGCGGCGAGGTCATTACGGCGGCGGATCCCACAGGGCGCTATACGGCAGCGATCGCCTGGGGTGATGCACTGAAGCGCAGATCACCGCTCAACCGCGGCGATGGCACCCCCGATACCTTCGTGCACTGTGCAGATGACTGCTCGGTCGATCAGTTCGCGAACACGGTGGCCGTGCGCATCCATCTGCTGGCACGTGCCATCGAGAGGACACCCGGGTACGTCGATGGTGCGACATACAGGCTCGGGGACCTGACCCTGGGGCCATTCAATGATGGTTTCGGGCGCCACGTCTTCTCGGGCACGGTCCGTCTGCCCAACGTGGCCGGACGCAGGGAGACGCCGTGATGCGGTACTTGCCGGTCGGCAGGGCACAACACGGCGCGGTCACGCTGTTCATGGGACTGGTGATGCTGTTGCTGCTGAGCTCGGTCGTGGTGGCTGCATTCACATTGAGCACGACGAATCTGCGTGCGGTCGGCAACTCCCAGACGCGGGTCGAGGCGCTTGCGCTCGCGCAGTCGATTCTCGAAGCGGAGCTTGGACAGCCGTTTCATCATGCGCTGCAGGCACGCCCGGCTGCATTCGTGGACACGGACGAGGACGGCACGGCCGACTACCGGGTCGAGCTGGCCGTGCCCGAGTGCGTGAGCGCACTTGCATCGGCATCGGTGGCCTCGAGCAGTGTGACGCTGCCGGGAATCGGCTCTTCGCTCCTGTGGCGCACGACCTGGGAGCTGCGCGCAACCGTGACCGACCTGCACGGCAGTGCGGCCTTCACCGTGGTTCAGGGCGTGCGCGTACTGTTGAGCGAAGACGAAAGGAATCGATCCTGTCCCTGAGAGATGCGCGGGAGCTGGCCATGGTGAGGCAATGTGTGGCGAGACTGCTGGTGATGCTGTTCGCGCTGCGGGCGATAGCGCTCGGGGCCGAGGATATCGATGTGTTCTCGTTGTCGTCGGACGCACCGCGTGATGCGCCGAAGGTACTGCTGGTCGTCGATGATGCGGCCATCGGGGAGGCGGCATTTGCCGGCGTGAAGCTTGCCTTGCTCGATGTGATCGAGGGGCTGCCGACAGCGCCCGATGGGGAAGCCAGATTCCATGTCGGCGTCGTGCTGTCGTCGGCACTCGAGGCAACGGGTGACGATGTCGAGAGCGGCCGTATCCTTGCAGCCATGCAGCCGATGGATGCACGTGGCAAGGCAATGCTCGGTGTACTGATCGATGCGCTCGATGGCGGCCGCCTGTCCTCGCAGCAGGGCAGGGCAGGGCTCGCGATGGCAGCGGCACATGCCCACCTTCGTGGCGCGGACGCGCACCGTGAAGCCCCCGCGCAGGGTGGGTGTGCACAGACCCACGTCATCCTGGTCGGCAGCGGTGACGCACACGACGGTGAGGCCGATACACGCCTTGCGGCCGAGCTTCTGCAGGCGCTTGGTGGGGATCCCACGGCGATTCCGCTATCGCCGCCTGAAGCAGGTGGCAGCGTTGCCGACGAGTGGGCACGCTTCATGCGTCAGGGCTCTGCAGAACTGCTGATTCATGCGCTCGATGTCGGCACGGTCGGTGATGGGTGGGAGCCGGGTCGGGGTGCCTTGCTGCGCAGCGTGGCCTCGGTGGGTGGTGGCAGCCATGTCACCGTTCGCACGGGTGCCGCGGCGGATATCGGCATTGCGCTGAACACCCTGATCGGCAATGTGCTGGCAGCCGACAGCGTGTTCGCGCCGGTGAGCCTGCCGGCGAGTACGGATACCCGTGGCGTGTTCCTCAATCAGGTGTTCATCGGCATGTTTCGCCCGGATGCCAGTGCGCTGCCACGCTGGCGCGGCAACCTGAAACAGTATCGGTTCGAGGACACTGCCGAGGGGATCGCGCTCGTCGATGCCGATGGCGCGAATGCGCTCGATCCGACTACCGGAACCATTGCAGCCTGCGCACGCAGCTACTGGAGTCCTGCGCGCATCGATGACTACTGGGCACACCAGCCCCAGGGCGGCTGCGCGGCGGTGACAGCCTCGCGGGCGTCGAACTTTCCTGATGGCCCGCTGGTGGAAAAAGGGGCACAGGCCTTCATGCTGCGTCAGTCGACGGCTCGGATCGTGAAGACCTGTGCCCCGGATTTCGCTGCCTGTACGGCGCTCACCGACTTTGATGTGCTCAATGGTGCCATCAGCAAGGAACGGCTCGGTGATGCGACGATGAGCGATGGCGCGCGCATGCGCATGATCGACTGGCTGCGCGGGCTGGACGTTGGGGAATACCCCGCCGATGAACGTGTGAATGGTGTGACGGCTGCCGAGGTGCGCGCTTCGGTGCACGGTGACGTGCTTCATTCACAACCCCTGGCGATCAATTACGGAACCGACACCGACCCGCAGGTCGTCGTCTTCTATGCGGCCAATGACGGCATGCTGCGCGCGATCAACGGCAACCGGCATGCGGACATCGGCGCGCCACTCACCCGTGAAACGCACGCCCCGGGTGCCGAGATGTGGTCCTTCGTGGCACCCGAGTTCTGGTCGAGCATCACTCGGCTGTACACGAATGCGGTGCGCATCGATCTTCCCGGACTGCCGCCGGGGCCCGCTTTGCCGAAGCCCTACGCACTGGATGGTCCGATCAGCGCCTACCAGGGGGCGATCGATGGTGTACGCAAGGTGTTCCTGTATGTCGGCATGCGCCGTGGCGGGCGGGCGCTCTACGCCTTTGATGTGACGGTTCCCGATGTCCCCGTGCTGAAGTGGAAGCGCGGCTGTCCGGCCCGCGACAGTGATGCTGGCTGTACCAGCGACGTGGTGCACGGCGACTGGCGTGGCATTGGCGAGACCTGGTCGGAGGCTGTCGCGGTGACGCTCGAGGGGCGCTCGAGACCGGTGTTGCTGATGGGTGGCGGCTATGATTCCTGCGAGGATTTCGATGGAGGCACCGGCGGTGCCACCCACGACTGCGCCAGTACCAGGGGCAACCGGATCTATGTCATCGACGCCGACAGCGGTGTGCTGCTGCGGGAGTTCGAGACGCTGCGTGCGGTTGCCGCCGCACCGGTGCCGGTGGGAGGTCTGGATGAGGGCGCTGCCCTCCAGTTCGTGTATGCAGCCGATACGGGAGGCAACCTGTATCGCATCTCGGGAGCGAGCCCGGAGCAGACAATTGCGGAGACGGCACCGGCGCAGTGGACGATCACCCGCATTGCCGCGCTTGGCTGCGACACGGTGGCCCCCTGCAGCCAGCAGCGCAAGTTCCTGTTTCCACCCGATGTGGTGCGTGATGGGCAGGGTTTCTGGCTGATGATTGGATCGGGTGATCGTGAGAAGCCACACGAGAGCCATGCAGCGGCGCTGCAGGTTCAGAATCAGTTCTTTGCGCTGCGTGATCAGCCACTGCAGCCACACTGGCTTGCCGATGAGGCGGTGGCCGATCGCTGCGGAGCCGCGCTGTTGTGCATGGCATCGCTCAGCGAACTGGAGGTGCAGGCCCCTGGTGTTCCTCCCGGCTTGCAGGGCGGCAAGGGCTGGCGGCTGCCCCTTGCTGCAACCGAGGCGGTGGTAACTTCCGCTCTCACCGTATCGAACCGGCTGGTCTTCAGCACATTCAGACCAGCGCCTCGCGATCGTGCCTGCCCGTCGCCGCTCGGGGAGGCGAAGGTCTACAGTCTGCGCTACGACAGCGGTGTCGCATTCGTCGCCGGTGAGCAGCGTTCTCAGCTGCTTGCAACGGGTGGGTTGCCACCGTCGCCACGAGCGGGAAGAGTTCGCCTGGACGATGGCCGGACAGTGCCGTTCCTGGTCGGTGCCAGCGCTCGCTCCGCGCTGGAGGCAGTCGATCCGGTGCCATCCGAAGGCGCCCTTCGACCCAGAATTCGCGTGTACTGGCATGTTCGCAAATGAGACAGGGCACCGCCGTGCACCGGCGCCCATCGTGAGCGGCAGGGTTCAGTCACAGCGCAACGGCTCACCGTTGGGATCATCCACGATGCCGTCACCGTTGGTGTCGCGTGCGGCACGTGGCCTGCCGGTCATCGCGACGATCAGCTGACGCGCGTGGCGTGGATCACTGTCCGCCGGGCAGTAGATGAAGTTTCCGAACTCACCCACGCTGCCATCGGCTCGATAACGCAGCATTGCACGTGCGCCCGAGGCACTCCAGCGGATGCGCCCGCTGCGGGTCAGTTCGGAGAGCAGCAGAACCCGCTCGTCGGCGTCGGCCCTGCGGTTGTGGTTGGCATCGAGAAACACCAGTGTCGGCTGCCCCTGCCAGTCGCGCGTGCAGCTGCTGCCGTCGGTGGTTCCGCACAGCGTCACTTCCTGATGCAGCGCAATGGCACTCTGGCGTGCGAAGCCGAGCAGTGCGCGCAACTGCAGCATGCTGTTGCTGGCCTGGTTCGAGGCAAGCAGAAGACTCATGCCGGGCATGCCGATGCCGAGCAGGATGGCAAGTATCAGGAGTGCGCCGAGCAGTTCGATGAGCGTCACGCCGTGCTGCGCTGCGGGCACGGTGCCTTTCCATGGCCAGTGCGTATTCATGTCGACAACCTCCGTCCCTGGAGTGCTGCTGCGCGATCCATGCGCCTTGGGAGGACGGTAGTCGGGTACCCGCAGGGCTTATGTAGCAGAAGTCGGTGACATCGGGTTCAGTCGATGCCGAGCTTCTGCAGGCGGTAGCGCAGTGAACGAAACGACATGCCCAGGCGCTTCGCTGCTGCGGTGCGGTTCCAGCGCTCGAGTTCGAGGGCGCGGACGATGATCCGTCGCTCCAGGGTTTCCAGATATTCCTCCAGCGGCACCTCGGGAATCTCGGCGTCTGCGGGCTCCGCAGCCTGGCGCGCCTCGCGAGCGGTGTCGCCCTGCAGGTTGCCCAGGCGCAGGTGCTCCGTGCAGATGGTCCGGCCATCGCAGAGCGTGAACGCGCGTTCCAGAATGTTCTCGAGCTCGCGTACGTTGCCGGGGAACGGATAGGCATCGAGAGCACGCAGTGCATCGGGGTGCAGGCGCGGCGCCTCGCGGCCGTACTCATCGGCCAGGCGAAGGATGCAGGCTTCGGCCAGCAGTACAATGTCTGCGCGGCGCTCGCGCAGGCTCGGGACGCACAGCTCGATCACATTGATCCGATAGAACAGGTCGCGGCGAAAGCGATCGTGCTCGACTTCCTCGCCGAGATTGCGGTGCGTGGCACTGAGAATGCGTACGTCGACGCGTATTTCCTGCTCGGCACCAACTGGACGTACGGCCTTTTCCTGGATTGCGCGCAGCAGTTTGACCTGCATCGACAGCGGCAGGTCGGCGATTTCGTCCAGGAACAGTGTGCCGCCATGCGCGGCCTGGAACAGCCCCTGCTTGTCGCTGACTGCACCGGTGAAGCTGCCCTTGCGGTGGCCGAAGAACTCGCTTTCCATCAGTTCACTGGGAATCGCACCGCAGTTCACCGGCACGAACGGTGCGCCGGCGCGTGGTCCGTTGGCATGGATCAGACGCGCAACCATTTCCTTGCCAGTACCCGATTCACCACTGATGTAGACCGGGGCCTGGCTGTGCGCGAGGCGCATGATCTGCTCGCGCAGCACCCGCATCGGTTCGGTGTTGCCGAGCAGCTGCACATCCGTCGGATGCTGCAGTGTTCCGGCAGATCGACCGGTGCGCAGCGCGTTGGCAACGAGTGTGCGCAGCCGCTCCAGATCGATCGGCTTCGAGAGGAAGTCGAAGGCGCCTGCCTTCATCGATTCGATGGCCAGTTCGATGCTGCCGAAGGCGGTGATCACAGCAACCGGGAGTCCTTCGTGATGCTGCTGTACATGCTCGATGAGCTGCAGTCCGGTGCCATCGGGCAGCTTCATGTCGGTGAGGCAGAAGTCGAAGTGGCGGCGTTCGAGCATGCGACGCGCCCCACCGAGGCTCTCGGCGCAGAAGGCATCGAAGCCCATGCGCCGAATCGTCATTGCCAGCAGTTCGCGGATATCGGGCTCGTCGTCGACGACCAGGATGGCGGGGTTGCTCATGTCATCTGCCTGTCAGGGCGGGGTTGCTCCCGCGTCTTCACGTCCACGACGCTGCGTCTGCGTGGGTGACCGAAGTTCAGCCGGAAACAGCTGCCGGTTTCCGCCGTGTTCAGATATTCGAGTCGAATGCGGTTGGCTTCACAAAGCTGGGCTGCGAGGTACAGGCCAAGCCCGGTTCCGCCGTGCTCGGTGGTGAAGAAGGGTTCGAAGATGCTGCCGATCATCTCGGGTGCCACGCCAGCACCCTGGTCGATCACATCCATGTACGCCAGTCCGTTCCTGGGGTCGGTATGCAGTGCGATGTCGAGCGTTGCCTCGCCCGTGCTGCGACGGCTGTAGCGCAGCCCGTTCTCGCACACATTGGTCATCACCTGGCGCAGATGGGTCGGGTCGACGCGCACCTCGATGCCATTACCGGATTCCCTGAGCTCGATGCGGATCGAGGTGTCTGCCACATGCTGTGGGAACTCGTTGACGAAGTGTCGCAGCCACTCGTCGAGCACGATGAGCTCGGGGTTCGGCAGCTGGCCGCGTGAGAGCGTCAGTACGCTTTCGATCACCTGGTTGGTGCGTTGCGCGTTGCCGAGCACGATCTCGACCAGGCGTCCGTCTTCGGGTGAGAGCCGGGTCGATTCGCGCAACAGTTGCCCGGCGTGACTGATCGATCCAAGAGGGTTGCGTATCTCGTGAGCGATGCTCGCGGTGAGACGCCCCAGCGAGGCGAGCTTGAGCTGTTGTGCCTGCTGGGTGATCTGCGAGAAGTCCTCGACGAAGGTGAGCGTCCCGTTGCCATTGGGCCCCTGAAGGCGCGTGAACGACAACAGTACGAGCGGCCCATTCTCGCGCAGCTGCAGTGGTGCGCCCACATGCTGCGGATCCTCGCGCCAGTGCTGCAGCGCTTGCTGTACCGGTGGTGGCAGCAGTTGCTGGGCGTTGCCTCCGGCAACGTCGTCAGTGTGCGCGGTGATGCCCAGCAGATGCAGTGCAGACTCGTTGGCGATGCGTATGTGGTCGTCTGTGTCGAGGAACAGCAGTCCGGTGCGCATGCGCTGCACGATCAGTTGATTGATCTGCTCGAGTTCGGTGACTTCCGCCGCCTTCTCGTGCGCAAGCTGCTGGCTGTGGCGCAGGCGCACGGCAAGGCGCTGTATCAGCAGCGAACTGGCAAACAGCAGCATCCCCAGCAGTCCTGCGGGAAGCAGCGTGCCTGAACTGCCATCGTGCACGATGATCAGTATGAGTGCTTCGGCAAGAACCGCGAGGCTGGCTACCGCCGCCACCAGTGTTGCGATCTGCCCGGTGACGAAGATTGCTGCCGCCGCGACGGTGACCATCAACAGAACGGCGAAGCCGC
The DNA here is from genome assembly GCA_964610955.1 of uncultured Klebsiella sp. Taxonomy (GTDB): domain Bacteria; phylum Pseudomonadota; class Gammaproteobacteria; order Pseudomonadales; family UBA5518; genus UBA5518. The sequence goes on from CAZSYV010000021.1 coordinate 22,866, forward strand.
TGTTGATTCCGCCGCTTGCGTGCGTGATCAGCACCAGCGCGGCGATGTCGATTGCCAGGATCAGGAACAGGTGGCGTGGGCGGTGGTGGCGAGGACGCACCAGCACCACGACCAGTGTCAGCAGGTTCAGGACGGCATACGGTATCGCTGTGCCGAGGTAGAGCAGCGGCAGGAAATGAGTTGCGTTGCGTGCACTGCTGAACACCGAGTAGCTGATGAGCAGCAGGACCGACAGCGCGAAGCGATACCACGCGTAGATTCGCAGCAGCGGATCACCGCTGGCGGTGGGACTGGCAGGTCGGAGACTCACCTGTCGCTGGCTCCACCTTCGCCTTCGCGGCGGTGCCGCTCGCAGCAATACCATCGGTGATCGATCGCGATTGCCTGCGAGCGCGGTACGCGCAGCGCGCAGCGGGAACACTCGACCATGTCTTCGCTGCGCAGTTGCCGGGCCGGGTCATCATGGCGTCTGAGTGATGCCGTCAGCAGACGATAGATTCGCCAGGCGATGAATGCCATGGCGAACAGCAGCAACAGTCGAAACAGCAGCATGCGCGGTGATCCTCTTGGAGCGGTCGACGCGGTTGCCCCATTCTAGCCAGTCCACTGCTGCCGGCGCGGGGTTTGTTGAAAATCATGAAAGCCGGGCTATCGGTCCGTGGAGACTGAATTGCGTTGCCGATGCCGACCCGGTTGCAGGACAATTCACTGCACTGAATGCAGGCAGGTGCTCACGATGGCTCGACTCGATGTGGTCATGGCGCAGGTGAACCCACTGGTTGGTGACCTTGATGGCAATGCCTCGATGGTGATCGAGCAGTCGCGTCGCGCCTTGCGAAAGCACGCTGCGCAGCTGCTCATCTTTCCCGAGCTCACGCTCAGCGGCTGTCCAGCCGAGGATCTGCTGCTGCGCCCGGAGATGGTGCGGCGCATCGAGCGGGCGCTGGCTCGCCTGTGTCGCGAACTGCCTCCGGAACCTTGGGTGGTGGTCGGCTATCCGCGCTGCGCCGGGGGGGGGCTGCGCAGCGTTGCGGGCGTGTTTCATGGGGGCGAGATCGTCGCCGAGTACGCGAAGCTGGTGTTGGCAGAGCCTCGGGTTTCTGACGAGAAACGTTATTTCATTGCTGGCGAACAGCCCTGTGTGCTGACGATCGGCGGTTTTCGCATCGCGCTGGCCGTTGGCGAGGACATTCACCACGGGCGGCCGATCGAGCTTGCATGCCACGCCGGTGCCGAGCTGCTGCTGAGCATCGAGGCATCGGCGTTTCACACTGGCCGGCAGCTCGAACGGCGAGCACTCGTCGAGCGCCTGGCGGTGGCCACCGGGATGGGCGTGATCTGCGTCAACCAGGCGGGGGCACAGGACGAGCTGGTGTTCGATGGCGGTTCGATGGCGATGGGTCGTGACGGCACCCTCGCCGTGTGTGCACCGCAGTTCGAGGCGGGGTTGCATCCACTGTGTGTGGTGCGCGATGCCGCTTCAGGTGTGGTGTTCGTGCCGGGTCAGGTGGCGGTTGAGCCTGGCCTGCATGCGACGGTCTATGCGGCGCTGGTGCTCGGCGTGCGTGACTATGTGGAGAAGAACCGTTTCAGGGGTGTGGTGCTGGGACTGTCCGGCGGGATCGATTCCGCCCTGACGCTGGCGATTGCCGTCGATGCGCTCGGTGCCGAGCGTGTCGAGGCGATGATGATGCCGTTCCACTACACCGCGTCGATGAGCATCGAGGACGCGCAGGCACAGGCGCAGACGCTTGGTGTGCGTTTTCGTGTGGTGCCGATTGCCCCGATGGTCGACGCGTTCACCACTGCGCTCGATGAGGAGTCACCGGGGGCCTCGGTCAGCACTACCGTGCAGAACATCCAGGCGCGCTGTCGTGGTGTGCTGCTGATGGCGGTCTCGAACAGCCAGGGCAGCCTTGTGCTCACCACCGGCAACAAGAGTGAACTGGCGGTTGGCTACTCCACGCTCTATGGCGACACGGCGGGCGGTTTCGATGTGCTGAAGGACGTGTCGAAGACGCTGGTGTTTGAGCTGGCGCGCTACCGTAATGGGCTCTCCGCCGTCATTCCCCAGCGGGTGATCGAGCGTCCCCCGTCGGCGGAGCTCGCTCCCGGTCAGATGGACGAGGATTCGCTGCCACCCTACGCGGTGCTCGATCGCATCCTCGAGTGCTGCGTCGAGCGCGAGATGGGTGCCGATGCAATCATCGCCCAGGGCTTCGACCCCGAGACGGTGCACCGTGTGCTGCGGTTGGTCGACCTGAACGAATACAAGCGTCGTCAGGCGCCGATCGGGGTGGGCATCACGCGCCGGGGGTTCGGCCGGGAGCGGCGCTACCCGATCACCTCGGGCTGGCGCAGCGACGGCTGACCCGGGCGCCTCTCGATCACTTGAACAGCTCGCGGTTGTCGAAGCGTGGTGGAGTGGCGCGATCGATCAGCCCGAAGCTCAGGCGGTTCCATGTCGAGCGTTCAGCCTGCTCGGGGACGAGCTGGGCAATGAAGTTTCCCGCCTTGTCCAGCGAGGGGTGCTGCGGGTAGTTGGCGCGCAGCACGGCGACTGCCGTCTCGGCCTCGTCGGGCATTTCCAGCAGCAGGTAGGCCTGTGCCATGACTGCCAGGCCATCGGGCACCGCCGGCGTTTCCTGGAAGTTCTCGACCACATAGCGGCCCCGGTTGAGTGCCGCGATGTATGCCTTGCGCTTGAAGTAGTAGTTTGCGACGTTGATTTCGTAGCGTGCCAGCAGGTTGCGCAGGTGCACCATTCGCGCGCGCGCATCCGCCGCGTACTCGGAGTTCGGGAACCGTGACAGCAGCTGCGAAAAGTCGGCGAAGGACTGCCG
>CAZSYV010000021.1:25808-30476 GCA_964610955.1 uncultured Klebsiella sp.
GGGCCGAACGGATAGCGTGCCTCGAGGAGCTGCAGGTTCTTGATTGCCAGATCGTAATTGTTGTTGTCGAGGTTCTTGCGTGCCGCGTCATAGAGCTGTTGTTCGCCCTGATCGGGCGGCACATCGTCTTCGCTCTTCAGCCAGGAACATCCCGCCATGGCGGCAATCAGCATCACGATGAGCAGGGACTGGATCAATCGCATGGGTATCGACTCGCGGGTGGGTCGTTGCGGGCGCCTATTTAAGCATACCGTCCCCGCAACGGCCAAAGCGTACTTGTCCGTTCGATCGTTCGGAGATCGGGCCCGTACCCGATGCTGGCGCGGGTTGCTAGACTCGCGCCGTTTCTCCCCGTAGCCAACCGAATCGCCATGGAACACATCAGCCGCACCATCGTCGTGCCCGTCAGTGTTGCGGGAAGTCGCCTCGATCGGGCGGCAGCCGAGCTGCTGCCGGAGTTTTCGCGCACACGCCTGCAGCAGTGGATCCGTGAGGGGCAGCTGCGCGTCAACGGCGAGGAGAGGGCTGCGCGCAGCCCCGTGCTCGTTGGCGATACGCTGGTGCTCGATGCCCGGATCGAGGCGGAAACGCCGTGGAGCGCCACGCCGATGACGCTGTCGATCCTGCATGAGGATGAGTCGATCCTGGTGCTCGACAAGCCGGTTGGCCTGGTCGTGCACCCCGCGCCGGGGCACCGGGACGATACCCTGCTGAATGGCCTGCTGATGCACTGCCCTGTGCTCGAGGACCTGCCGCGTGCCGGCATCGTGCATCGCCTGGATCGTGACACCAGCGGCGTGCTGGTGGTGGCGAAGACGCTGGCGGCGCAGACGGCACTGAGCGCGGCGATTCAGGCGCGCACGGTCAGGCGTGAGTACCGTGCGGTGGTCAACGGTGTGGTGGTCAGCGGGGCAAGCATCGATCGTCCGATCGGGCGCCATCCGCGTGATCGCCAGCGGATGACGATACTGCGCGACGGCACCGGGCGGCGCGCCGTGACGCATTACCGCGTGCTTGCGCGCTATCGCGCCCACAGCCTGCTCGGTGTGCTGCTAGAGACAGGACGCACGCACCAGATTCGCGTGCACATGGCGGCCGCGGGCTTCCCCATCGTTGCCGACCCGGTCTACGGGGGGCGCCAGCAGATCCCGCGGGGAGCCTCAGCCGAGCTGATCGGGCGCCTGCGGGGGCTGGGGCGACAGGCGCTGCATGCGTTTCGGCTCGAATTCAGCCATCCCGTGAGTGGCGAATGGCTGGCGTTCGAGGCGCCGCTGCCGGCCGACCTGCTCGCGTTGCTCGCGGCGCTCGAGGAGGATTGCGATGAACACCGCGACGGATGAGACGCCGGGGTTCATCGTTGCCGACTGGCCCGCGCCTGCATGGGTGCACGCCTGCACCAGCCTGCGCAGCGGCGGCTGCAGCGACGGCCCATGGGCCTCGTTCAACCTCGGCGCGCACGTGGGCGACGAACCGCAGGCGGTAGAGCGAAACCGGGCACTGCTCGGCAGAGCGCTCGCACTGCCTTCCCCGCCGCAGTGGCTCGACCAGGTGCATGGCTGCACAGTGGTCGAGGCACGTGCCGGCGCCGCACCCCGTGTTGCGGATGGTGTGTGGAGTGCGGCCCCCGGGGTGGTCTGTGCGGTGCTGACCGCCGACTGCCTGCCGGTGCTGTTGTGTGATCGTGCCGGTACCGTCGTGGCTGCGGTGCATTGTGGCTGGCGCGGACTTGCCGCCGGTGTGCTGGGCACTGCGGTGCAGTGCCTGCCGGTGCCCAGTGGCGAGCTGCTTGCGTGGCTCGGGCCGGCAATCGGCCCGAGGGCATTCGAGGTGGGTCAGGAAGTGCGCGACACCTTCCTTGCCCGCCACGACGACACTGCCGTGCGAGCGGCATTCACGCCGGGTGACGGCCACGCCTTGCGTCTTCATGCCGATCTGTATGCGCTTGCGCGTGCAGAACTTGCGCGCCTTGGCGTGCGGCAGGTCCATGGTGGGGGCTGGTGTACCCATGACTCACCGGAGCTCTTCTATTCATATCGGCGCGATGGCGTGTGCGGTCGCATGGCCAGCCTGGTATGGATCGAGCGCTGAACGTACGCGCTTGAATTGTGCTGCCACGACCCCACATCTGTGCCTGTACGGGAACTTTTCGACCCCACAAGGCCATAGGTGACTCTTCATGAGAATGGATCGACTGACCAATCAGCTGCAGGCAGCCCTTGCGGATGCGCAGTCGCTCGCGCTGGGGCGCGATCACAACTTCATCATGCCCGCCCACCTGCTTGCAGCGTTGCTCGAGCAGCAGGGTGGAACCGTGCGTCCGCTGTTGCTGCAGTGTGGCGTCGACATCAGGGGGCTGCGCACCCGCATCGACGAGCTGCTCGATCGCCTGCCCTGCGTCGAGGGCACGGGTGGTGATGTGCACGTCTCCAACGAGCTGACGCGACTGCTGAACCTCAGCGACAAGCTGGCGCAGCAACGCAAGGACCGCTTCATCTCGAGCGAGCTGGTGCTGCTGGCGGCACTCGAGGACCGCAGCGGGGTCGGTGAGGCGCTCAAGGCGGCGGGGCTCGAGCGCAAGACGCTGGAGCAGTCGATCGAGACGGTGCGCGGCGGCGAGGGAGTGGATGATCCAGAAGCCGAAGGCACGCGCCAGGCGCTGGATAAGTACACCGTCGACCTGACCGAGCGCGCCGCGCAGGGCAAGCTCGACCCGGTGATCGGCAGGGATGACGAGATTCGTCGCACCATCCAGGTGCTGCAGCGGCGCACCAAGAACAATCCGGTGCTGATCGGCGAGCCCGGTGTCGGCAAGACCGCGATCGTCGAGGGTCTGGCACAGCGCATCATCAATGACGAGGTACCCGAAGGGCTGAAGGGGCGCCGGCTGCTCGCGCTCGACCTGGGTGCCCTGCTTGCCGGTGCCAAGTATCGCGGGGACTTCGAGGAGCGGCTGAAGGCGGTGCTGAAGGAGGTGGCCCGCGAAGAGGGACGTGTGGTTCTGTTCATCGACGAGTTGCACACGATGGTCGGTGCCGGCAAGGCCGAGGGGGCGCTGGATGCCGGCAACATGCTGAAGCCGGCGCTTGCACGCGGCGATCTGCACTGCATCGGTGCGACCACGCTGAACGAGTACCGCGAGTACGTGGAAAAGGATGCCGCGCTCGAGCGCCGCTTCCAGAAGGTGCTCGTCGAGGAACCCAACGAGGAGGACACCATCGCGATCCTGCGTGGCCTGCGTGAGCGCTACGAGGTTCACCACGGAGTCACGATCACCGACTCGGCGATCATTGCGGCCACGAAGCTCTCGCAGCGCTATATCACCGACCGCCAGCTGCCGGACAAGGCGATCGACCTCGTCGATGAGGCCGCCAGCCGCATCCGCATGGAAATCGATTCGAAGCCCGAGGAACTCGATCGTCTCGATCGACGACTGATCCAGCTCAAGATCGAGCGCGAGGCGGTGCGCAAGGACGAGGATCAGTCGGCACGCCAGCGACTGGAGAGGATCGAGGCCGAGATTGCCGAGCTCGAGCGCGAGTACGCCGGGCTCGACGAGATCTGGAAGGCGGAAAAGGCCACGGTGCACGGCTCACAGCAGATCAAGGGTGAGCTCGAGCAGGCGCGCGTCGACATGGAGGCGGCGCGACGCGCTGGTGATCTGGCGCGCATGTCGGAGTTGCAGTATGGGGTCATCCCGGCGCTCGAGAAGCGCCTTGCCGCCGCTGCCGACATCGAGGCGGGTGGCAGGATGCAGTTGCTGCGCGACCGGGTCGACGAGGAGGAGATCGCCGAGGTGGTCTCCAGGTGGACCGGGATTCCGGTGGCCAAGATGCTCGAGGGCGAGCGCGAGAAGCTGCTGCACATGGAAGAGGCGCTGCATCGGCGCGTGATCGGCCAGGACGAGGCGGTGCAGTCGGTATCCGATGCGATCCGGCGCTCTCGTGCCGGGCTTTCGGACCCCGCACGCCCGAACGGCTCCTTCCTGTTCCTTGGGCCGACCGGGGTCGGCAAGACCGAGCTCTGCAAGGCGCTTGCCGAGTTCCTGTTCGACAGCGGCGATGCGATGGTGCGCATCGATATGTCCGAGTTCATGGAAAAACACTCGGTCGCACGGCTGATCGGCGCTCCGCCCGGCTACGTCGGTTACGAAGAGGGGGGCTACCTGACCGAAGCGGTACGCCGGCGTCCCTATTCGCTGCTGCTGCTCGATGAGGTGGAGAAGGCGCATCCGGACGTGTTCAACGTACTGTTGCAGGTGCTCGATGACGGGCGCCTGACCGACGGGCAGGGGCGTACGGTCGATTTCCGCAACACGGTGATCGTGATGACCTCGAACCTCGGTTCGGATCTGATCCAGGACATGGCCGCGGAGAACGACTACCCGCGCATGAAGGCTGCCGTGATGGATGTCGTCGGGCGCTACTTCAGGCCGGAGTTCATCAACCGCATCGATGATACGGTGGTGTTCCATCCATTGGCCGAGGAACAGATCCACGGCATCGCACTGATCCAGCTCGACCTGCTGCGGGCGCGTCTTGCCGAGCGCGAACTGGGGCTGGAGGTGAGCGATGCGGCGGTCGATGTGCTGGCGCGTGTCGGCTTCGACCCCGTGTTCGGTGCAAGGCCGCTGAAGCGCGCGATCCAGCAGCGCGTCGAGAATCCGTTGGC
>CAZSYV010000022.1:0-23695 GCA_964610955.1 uncultured Klebsiella sp.
ACCGGCCTGTCACGCCGGGGGTCGCGGGTTCGAGTCCCGTCCGCTCCGCCATTTCATCGTTTTCAAGCTCTTGAGCGCCAGCGTCGGGGTCGTCAGCTTGCCCCGCTGGTAGACCCCGAGCGTGCCTCGGGCGCCCAGCAGGCCCTCGAGCTGCGCCAGCGTCGGCGCCCGGCGCCTGCCCCAGGCATCGAAGCTGAACGCCTCCACCTCCCGTTCGACTCCCCGACCTGCAGTACTCTTCACACCCCTCATCTGTCGGGGTGATGCCAGCTGAGGTGGCAGGGCACTAGACTTCGTTCAAAATACGATCTGGTGCGACCCGCGCTGGATCGCAATGCTGGACGGGGCGGGGTGAAGCATGGGAGTAGAGCAAGGCCATTCGCTGCAGGCTGATGAACTTCTGACATTGGCGCAGCAGCGCACCGGACTGCAGGATTTCGGTGATTCGTGGTTCCTGGAGCCGCTCGGGGTCATGCTCGATGCGCTGAATCGCGAGGCGGCACTCAGCGAAGCGGGAGTGCTGGCCCACCGTGAGCGTATCGTGAGCGGGCTGGTGAACCGGCTGCGCATGGCCGATGCCATGCGACGGCACCCCGAGATTGCCGACGAACAGGTCGAGGTGGCGGCGATCATCGTCGGTTTGCCGCGCACCGGCAGCACGCTGTTCCACCGCCTGTTGACCACGGCACCCGGCCTGACCGCGGTACGCTTCTGGGAGACGCAGAACTACGCTCCCTTTCCCGGTGAAGTGCGCGGACAGCCGGATGCGCGACGCCAGTGGGCAGCCGATCTGATCGCGCAGATGCTGAGCATCACGCCGGACCTGCTGTCGATACACCCCTATCAGGTCGACGGAGCCGATGAGGAGATCATGATCCTCGATCAGTTCTTCGTTGGCACGCAGCCCGAAGCCTACGCCTACATCCCGTCGTATTCCGCGTGGCTGGATCAGGCGGACCTGACGCCGGCCTATCGTGACCTGCGTGCCGTACTGGGTTTCCTGCAGTGGCAGGATCGGGAACGATCCGGCAGGCGCTGGGTACTGAAGACGCCCGGGCACCTTGCTGCACTCGATGTGGCGAGAGCGGTGTTCCCCGAGGCGTGCTTCGTGATGACGCACCGTGATCCACTCGAGACGATCCCGTCCTACTGCAGTATGGTCGCAGCGCTGCACGGTGCCGGCACGCAGCACCTGGACCGCGCCCGTGTCGGCGCTTTCACTGCGCGGCGCTGGGCCGGGCTGCTGGATCGGTTCACGCAGACACGCGACACCGGTGCTGCGAGGCGTTTCATCGACGTCGATTACCGCAGTGTCCAGCACGCACCACTTCTCGAATGGCGGCGTGTCCTCGACCTGCTGGGTGAACCGACGGATGCTGCAGCCGAGGCGCTCGCCAGTGACTGGCTGCAGAGGAACGGACGCGCACAGCGTGCAGCGCATCAGTACACACTCGAGGAATTCGGCCTGGATCACCAGCAGTTGACCGAATTGTTTGCCACCTATCGCGAGCGATTCATCCTCGGCTCGAAATGAGTCATCCGCCACGTCGATTGCGGGTTGTGGCAATTCCCACCGGATAGGCCGGTGCCTGCTACCATAACGGTCGGTGCGGTTGCGGCGCGTGCCATCCGGCAGGGCGTTCCAGGAAGGCGTGGATGACGATCTATCAGAAATCCTCGATACAGACGCGAGAGGCCGTGGTCTTCTTTGTGGGGGGCCAGGTTGCGCATGAGATGCTCTACACGGAATTCGAGGCACTGCTCGACTGTGTGGCTCCGATGCATGACTTTGCCGGCATCACGCTCGAGGCTGCCTACGTGAGCATGGACGAGCGCCTGGTGCCACGTGCGGTGGTCCTGGCCCTGGTTCCCTTCGACGCCGATGGGTTCCCGGAACTGCGCTGGGATGTGCCGCTGCGCATGCTGGCCGAGCGTGGCATGGGGCTCGGGCCCGACTTCGGTGCGGGTCCGGTGCGCCTGGCAACGCGCAGTCACTGCCCGCTCATCGAATACGCGGGAAGCCTGTGGGACGTTCAGACGGATGCTTCCGGCAACACGCTCGATCTGCTGTATTCGCGGCTGCGAATGAATCGCCTCGGGCTGGACATCCCCGAGGATGCACCGTCCATTTCACCCTCTGCTCTGGCTATCGATCCTGCCATCGCTGCCTCTGTGCCTGGCGGATCGGACATGCTGCTGACATTGCTGCAGCAGGGCAATCAGCAATTCGAGACGCTGCGCGAGCAGGCACGGCACGAAGGGGTGGCCTTGCAGCGTGAGCTGAACGGAGCGCGCGAGCAGGTGCGCAGGCTCGAGGCCGAGCGACAGGCACTGCAGGAACGCATGGTGGCTGAGCAGCGCCGCTTCGAGCAGCAGAAAGGGGCGTTGCAGGAGGAGTTGCGCCAGCAGGTCGGACAGGCGCGCACGGCGATCAGGGCTGCGCGGCGTGCGCTGGAGAGCGAGCGCGATGCGGCACTCGCGGAGCGCGATGTGCGCAGGCATGGAGAGGTCACTCAGCTCGAGCACGAGCGTGCACAGCAGGAGGAGCAACTGCTGAGCCTGCGTGCCGAACTGACGGAGCTGCGTCGTGACCGACTGCGTCTGATGAGCGAAGGCGCAGACAAGTTCTTCGTCGCGCTGAAGGAAAAAGGGGTCAAGTTCGTGGCCTACCAGCCAGGCGCTGGTCACATCACGATTGCAATGGATGAGCTGCAGCAGTACCTCAATGACACCGAGGCCTATGTCGCGGCAAAGTGTGGTGTATCCCGGGACCACTACCGTCGCTGGCTGGCGCATTACCTCGATCCTGCCTGCCAGGGAACGGCTGGCGACGGCAGTCGCTGTGCGAAGCCGCTGCAGAAGCAGTTGAAACCCACCGATTTCGTGAGCGGGATGCACGATCGTTGCGAAATTCACAAGCAGTTCGCATGAAATGAACCAGTTTCGACGCATTGGACTGATGGGGCGGGTTGCCAACCCGGAAGTGCTGGAAACACTGGTTCATCTGCGCGACTTCCTGCGTGCCTGCAGCTGTGAGGTGGTGCTCGAGACCGAGGTGGCGGCTCAGCTGGGCGGCTGTACTCCCGCTGATGTGCTGGCACGCAGTGAGATCGGCCGTGACACCGACCTGGTGATCGTGGTCGGCGGCGATGGCAGTCTGCTTGGCGCGGCGCGTGCACTGGCACCACAGAATGCACCGGTGCTTGGCGTGAACCGTGGCCGGCTCGGTTTCCTGACCGATATCTCGCCACAGCAGCTCGAGGCACAGATCAGCATGGTGCTCGCGGGGCGCTATCTGATCGAGTCGCGCTTCCTGCTCGACATGGTGGTCACGCGCGGGAGCCATGTGCTGGCGCGTGGTGATGCACTGAACGACGTGGTGCTCGATTCGGGCATCTCCGCGCGCATGATCGAGTTCGAGCTTTATATAGAAGAGCAGTTCGTCTATACCCAGCGCTCCGATGGTCTGATCGTCTCCACGCCGACCGGCAGTACCGCCTACTCACTGTCCGGCGGTGGACCGATCATGCATCCTGGGCTCGATGCACTGGTGCTGGTGCCGATGTTCCCGCACACGCTCAGCAGTCGGCCGCTGGTGATCCACGGCAGCAGCAGCGTGCGCATCGTGATCAACGAGTACAACGACCTGCGCCCGACCATCAGTTGCGACGGTCAGCTGAATTTTTCCGCAAGCCCGGGCGATATGGTGCATGTGCACAAGAAGCCCGAGCAGCTGCGCCTGCTGCATCCGCTGGATCACGATTTCTACGCGACCTGTCGGGCGAAGCTCGGCTGGGGCAGCCGTCCTGATGGCGATTGAGCGCATGCGGACAACGCCCCGGGGCGAGCAGCAATGAGGGCCCACCAGGCGATCGAAACCCGGGTGGGTGCCGAGCTGGCCGAGTTCAGCCGCTACCTGTGGAAGCAGCGCATCGTGCACCGCATCTTCGATACGCCCGATGGGCGGCAGGTGCTGGTGGTGACACGCGAGCAGGACGTGGCACCGGTGCGCAGTGCATTCGAACGCTGGCGGCGCGGGGAATTGCAGACGCTCGAATCGTCAGCGCCGCATGGCGGACGCCAGCACATTACAGCCTCGCTTGCTGGCGTGCTGCGCCGCCAGCCGCTCACGCTCGCATCGATTGCGCTCTGCATCGCCGGCACCCTGCTGGTGTTTCTCGACCACGAAGGGCAGCTGCTGCGCTGGTTGACCTTCACCGGCTTTCACCTGAACCCCGATGGCCGTCTCGTGTTCGAGACGGCAGCTGCCACGTACTCGCATGGCGAGTACTGGCGCCTGCTCACCCCGGTCTTCCTGCATTTCGGCCTGCTGCATCTCGCCTTCAACATGCTGTGGCTGTGGGAATTCGGTCGGCGCATCGAGGCCGCGCGGGGCGCGCTCACCCTGCTGGCGGTGCTGGTGCTGACCGGAGCAGGGGGCAATGTCGCGCAGTACCTGTATGGCGGTACGGTGATGTTCGGTGGCATGTCGGGTGTGATCTACGGTTTGCTCGGCTATATGTGGGCGTGGTCACGCCTCCGGGGGCAACCTGCGCTGACACTGCCGCCGGGGATCATGACGGTCATGCTGGTGTGGTTGCTGGTGTGCATGAGCGGAGTGCTCGAGGCAGTCGGATTCGGGGCGATCGCCAACGCGGCGCATGTGGGTGGTCTGGTGCTTGGTGTGCTGCTGGGGCTCGGGGCTGCTTTGCTATACTCGCGCCCCCCCGCGAAGGGCGACGATGCGAGGTAGCACAATGGATCTGGAGGCGCTGTTGCAGGCGATCACGCCCGAGATGCACGCCAATCTGCAGCGGGCGGTGGAGGTCGGCAGATGGGGCGATGGTACCGTGCTGACGGGCGAGCAGCGTGAACTGTGCATGCAGGCAATGATTGCCTGGGAGGCGCGCAATCTGCCCGAAGAGGAACGCAGCGGCTATATGGCGCGTGGCCCCAGTGCCTGCGGCAGCGCCTGTGCCACGCCTGCCGGCAGCGGGTCGGGTGCGCTTCAGGTGGTACCGGCCAGCAATCAGGCTGTCTGAAGGAGAATTCCTGTGATGGATGAGGCAACGCCGCGCGCAGTGCGCCTGGAGGATTACCGCGTACCTCCCTGGCTGGTGAGCGATGTCGATCTGCGCTTCGAACTGGGCGATGAGACCACAAGCGTGCGTGCGCGACTGCGCATCACCCGCAATCCGACAGCGGAGCAGTCCTCGCGCGTGCTGCGCCTCGACGGTCGTGCGCTCGTGCTGCGCGGGATCCTGCTCGATGGCGTGGCGCTGCCTGCGGCGCGCTACCGTCATGACGCTTCGGGTCTTGAAGTGGACAATGTTCCCGATCGCTTCGAGCTCGAGACGCTGGTCGAGCTGCGTCCCCAGGACAATACGGCGCTCGAGGGCCTGTACCGCTCGCGTGGGATGTTCTGCACCCAGTGCGAAGCCGAGGGCTTTCGTCGCATCACCTTCTTTCCCGACCGCCCCGATGTGCTCTCACGCTACACGACGACGATCGTTGCCGACCCCAGGCGCTATCCGGTGCTGCTGAGCAACGGTAATCAGATCGCTGCCGGTGTACTCGAGGATGGTCGTCACTGGGTGCGCTGGCAGGACCCCTTTCCGAAACCCTGCTATCTGTTTGCGCTGGTGGCGGGGGATCTGGAGAAGGTCGAGGATGGTTTCGTTACCCGTTCCGGCCGTGAGGTGACCCTGCAGATCTTCGTCGAGGAGAAGGATCTCGACAAATGTGCCTTTGCAATGCGCTCGCTGCAGCAGGCGATGCGCTGGGACGAGGAGCGTTACGGGCGCGAGTACGACCTCGACGTGTTCATGATCGTCGCCGTCGACGACTTCAACATGGGAGCGATGGAGAACAAGGGTCTCAACATCTTCAACACGCAGGCGGTGCTGGCGAATCCGGCGATCACCACCGATGCGGCGTTCCAGCGCATTGCCGGGATCATCGCACACGAGTACTTCCACAACTGGTCGGGGAACCGCGTGACCTGCCGCGACTGGTTCCAGCTCAGCCTGAAGGAGGGTTTCACGGTCTTCCGCGACAGTGAGTTCTCGGCGGATACCGGCTCGCGTGCGGTGCGTCGCATCGAGAGCGTGAACCTGCTGCGCAGCAGCCAGTTTGCCGAGGATGCCGGCCCGATGGCGCATCCGGTGCGCCCCGAGTCCTACATCGAGATCAACAACTTCTATACGCTGACCGTCTACGAGAAGGGTGCCGAGGTGGTGCGGATGATCCGCGAGCTGATCGGGCCCGAGGCGTTCCGCCGCGGTTGTGATCTGTATTTCTCGCGCCACGATGGGCAGGCGGTCAGGGTCGAGGACTTCGTTGCGGCGATGGAGGAGGCCGGCGGTCGTGATCTCGAGCAGTTCTTCCGCTGGTACACCCAGGCCGGGACACCGCAGATCCGGGTCGATGACCACTACGATGCAGCCACGGCACGCTATCGCCTGCGCTTCGAGCAGAGCTGTGCACCGACGCCAGGGCAGGCGCAGAAGCTGCCGTTCCACATTCCAGTGCGCCTTGCACTGCTCGGCAGCCGGGGCGAGATTCCCCTGCGCCTTGCCGGGGAGGGGACCTCGGGTGGCACCGAACGGGTGCTCGAGCTCACCGAGGCCGAGCAGGAGTTCGAGTTTCACGATGTGAACGATCGACCTCTGCCGAGTCTGCTGCGTGGTTTTTCGGCACCGGTCATGCTGCATTACGCCTACAGTCTGGATGAGCTCGCCGAGCTGATGCGCCGCGACGGCGATGGTGTGGCGCGCTGGGATGCCGGTCAGCAGCTTGCGCTGCGGGTGCTGCAGCAGCGCATCGACTCGCCTGCCGGGGACGCAGCGACACGGCAATGCCTGCTCGATGGCCTGCACGCCCTGCTTGCCGATGGCGAGGGAGATCCGGCACTGATCGCGCAGATGCTGAACCTGCCCACCGAGGCGTATCTGGCCGAACGTGCCGGGCTGATCGACCCACAGGCGATCCACGCTGCACGCCAGGGCCTGCGCACCGAGATTGCGCTGGCCCTGCGCGATTCACTGCTGCGCCGTGGCTATCTGGCGAATGTGGGTGGCTCGGCGTATCGGGTCGAGGCGCGCGATATCGGCAGGCGAAGCCTGAAGAACGTCAGCCTCTCGTACCTGTTGCTGCTCGACGACGAGGAAGCGCGCAACCTGGCGTATCAGCAGTACTGGGCGCAGGAGAACATGAGCGATGTGCTGGCTGCACTGAACGCGATGCTGCAGGCGACGGATGCGACCGGGCGTGCAATGGCGCGCGACATGCTCGCTGACTTCCACACACGCTGGCACCATGAGCCGCTGGCGATGAACCTGTGGCTGCAGGCACAGGCTCTGCGCCCTGGCCAGGCGACACTCGACGAGGTGCAGCGGCTGCGCTCGGGTGCGCAGTTCGACGTGCGCAACCCAAACAAGGTGCGCGCGCTGATCGGCAGCTTCGCCAGCGCAAACCCCGGCTCCTTCCACCGCGTGGACCATGCGGGCTATCGCTTCCTTGGCGAGCAGGTCGCCGAGATCGATGCGCTGAACCCGATGGTGGCGGCACGTCTGCTGACACCACTGACGCGTTGGCGCCGCTTTTCCCCACCCTATGCCGAGGGCATGCGCATCGAGTTGCAGAAGCTGGCAGATCACAGGGAACTCTCGCGTGACTGCTACGAGCTCGTGTCGCGGAGCCTGTCCTGAACCGGCATCCCGGGCACTGATTCAGCGCTGCGCGTAGAGTGGCGGCAGCGCGGTAGTAGACGCTCTTGCTTCCTTCCCGGTGTGCAGTCGGGTGCGCTGTACCTCGACGCGAGAGAGCAGCGCAGCGGCATCGAAGCGTGACTGCGTCGCCCCGTAGGCACTCATGAGCAGTTGTCTGAACTCACTGGCCAGTGCCGCATCCTGCGTCGCCGCGACCACATCGCCCGCACTGTGCAGAGCGTGCCCCGGAAAGGCAGCGACGCCCCAGGCGTACAGGGCAGTATGAATGCGACCGGGGTCGGCGCTGCTGCATGCGGCCCGCAGTGTGGAAAACGCTGCACCTTCGTTTGGTGGTGCTGCAGTTGTGGCGGGTTGCAGCAGTAATGGCGGTGTACGCAGCTGTTGAACGGCACGCCACCAGCGCCAGCCGGCAAACAGCATACCGAGTGCAAACACGATGGTTGCGATCATCCACGGCAGTGGCGCCCGGGGCGCCCCGGGCTGTGCCGTGCTGCCCGAATCCTCCGGGGGCGTGTGCGTCTCGGGTGCCGCCTTCAGGGTATCCGTGGCTGCAGGAAGCCGTGCGGGCGGTGCCGCGCTGCCGGCTGCGGATGCCGCTCGGATCTCGATCGTGCGTTCCGGGATCATCGCAGTTGCAAAGCGCTGATCGACGGTGCTCCACCAGCGCAGTTTGATCGCTGGCAGTACCAGGGTGCCGGCGCGTTCGGGAATCACGGCGGCGCTCTCGCTGCGCGTGCCGGTCACCCCGTCCTTTTGTGGTGCGTCTTCGAGTCGTGGCTGATCGGGGTAGAAGCGCAGGCCGTCGATGCTCTCCATCGGTATCGGCGGGAGTTGTGCCGCACTCAGTCCCTGTGCGCTCAGCGTGATGGTGCGTGTGGCAGAGTCACCGACCTGCAGATCCTGCGGGTCCTTGTCCCAGGTTTCGATCAGCGTCAGCACACGTGCCGGCAGCCAGGGCGTGGCCTGGTCCACGGGAGGCAGGACACGCAGGCGCTTTTCCTGTGAACGCAGCCGGATCGCACGCGAACCGAACTGATCGAACCAGCCACCGCCACCGCCGACCGAGGCACTGAACTTGAGTGAGGGAATCAGGAGCTCGCCGCTTTTTTGTGGAAACACCGCATAGCGGCGCTCGAACACGGCAAAGCGTCGACCCTCGATCGTCGTGGTGTAGGTGCTGTCGCCGAGTTCACTGACCAGGGCGCCATCGATCGAGAGCGGTTCGAGCGTTGCGCCGCGGTTGAGGTCGACGGCATGCAGTACGCGCACGCTGAGCAGCAACTGCTGCTGCACGTGCAGTTCGTCGACGTCGGCTCGCACCTCGAGACGTATGTCGCCGTTGCCCGCCGCTGCAGGAGAGTCTGCGTCGACCGTGATCTCGATTGCATTGCTGCTCTCCCCGGAAACCGTCAGTGGCGGGATCTGCAGACGTCCGCTGCGCCGTGGGGCGAGCATGAACTGCCACTCGGTGGCGCTCTCGCGCTGCCCGCTGCCGATCGACAGGCTGGAGCTGCGCCTCCTTTCGAGTATCTCGAAGTCGTGCTCGAGCGCCTGCACATCGGGTGCATCGGCGTTGAGGCTGCCCGTGATGCGCAGCGTCAGCTGCAGGCTCTCGTTCAGCGACAGCTGCTCGCGATCGACTCGTGCACTGACCTCGGCACGTGCTGCCATCGCGCTGGCGAGTACGAGCAGCAACAGCAGGATTCGATGCATCGTCATGGGTCTGTTCACCATCTGCTTCCAGCGTCTCTTTCCTGGCGTTTGCGGCTCTCGTACTCGAACTTGCGTCGCAGCAGCTCACCCGGATCATCCGGAATCCGGCGCAGCCAGTTCTCCATCGCCTGGTCCTCCTCGTCACCGGGTGCATCGATCACCTGGCCGGAGCCTGCCGTTGCCTTGCTCTGTTCGGCGTTCGTCCCAGCGGGTGTCTGGCCTGGTGCGTCTGCGCTGGATGTCGCGTCTTGCGATTCCGTATTCCCGGGTTCGGATTCTTCCCCTGCCTTGTCTGCGTCGTTGCCATTCGCGTCGTCGCTGCCCTGGGAGTCTGCTGCCTCGGGAGGGGAATCGCCGCTGTTGCCTGACGATGTCTCGGGTGCAGGGACGCTGTCGTCCTGGGTGGCACCGTCACTGTCGCTGGATCGATTTTCGGAATCGTCGTTGCCCTTGCCCTCGTTGCCGGACTCTCCTGGTGATTCGTCGGCGTCGCGCCGCGCCTTGAGGTTCTCGAGCAGGCGGCGGTTGGCCTGGGCATCGGCGAGCTGTGGGTCGCGCGAGAGTGCGGCGTCGTAGGCGGCGATTGCCTCATCGAGACGCCCGGCACGCGCCAGAGCGTTGCCGCGGTTGTAGTGCGATGTCGCATCGTCCTGCCCTGCCCAGCTCCGTGCAGCAGCGTCGTAGTCGCCGTGCCGGTACTGTGCGCTGGCGCGCCAGCGTGGATCGCGGAACAGCTCTGCTGCCCGCTGCGAATCACCATCGGCAAGCGCCTGCGCTGCCTGCTGATCCTTGCGCAACCACAGATCGTGCCATTCGAGCGCCTCGGCGTTTGGTGCGGGCTGCAGTGCGAGCAGCGCGAGGCCAAGCAGCCAGCCTCGGCGAAACGCCAGTGCGGCGAGCGGCAGCAGTGCGAGTGCCAGCCATGGCGCGCGGTCCTGCCAGCGGTCGAAGCGCCCCCGGTTCGTGTCGCTGACATGTACCGAAGCGAGTGTGGGCTCGGGCAGCAGGTAGCGGATATCGCTGTCGTCGACACCGAGCGCTGCGACCCTGCCGCTCGCCGCACGCGCTGCGTCGTGCATTTCCCCGAGGTCGAGTCGGGGGACGAGGATGCCGCCATGGGCATCGCGCAGGAAGCCACCACTGCCGGGGAGCGCTACCGGTGCACCTTGCTCCGTGCCGATGGCCAGTAGCGAGAAGGCGAGATTGGCCGTGGCGAGGGTGTGAGCGACGGCTGGCTGGCTGGCGTGAGGAAACGCATCGGCGATGAACAGCATGCGTCCCTGGTGCAGTCCGACGCTGTGCAGCAGCCGTGACGCCAGCTCTGCAGCGGCAGCCGGGTCGTTGCCCGGCTCGGGCATGATTCCGGGGTCGAGCGCGCCGAGCACTGCAGTGATGGTTGCCGTGTCGTCGGACAGCGGGGTGACGACATGTGCATCACTGGCATAGACGATGAGCGCAGTCAGCCCGTCGTGACGTGTGGAGAGGATATCGCTGATCTTGTGCTGCGCCCGCTGCAGTCGCGACGGTGCAATGTCGCTTGCCCACATGCTTGCATCGAGCTCGAGCGCAATGATCAGCGCGTCCTGGCTGCGCCCCACGGCTTCGGGCAGTCGCTCCCAGGTCGGGCCGGCAAGCGCGAGGACACACAGCGTCCAGCCGCCGAGCAGCAGTGCCGGCAGTGCGTGCGACAGCCGGGCAGCCGTCGCAACGGTCAGATGCGCCAACAGCGTGGGGTCGATCAGTTCGCTCCATGCGGCGGGGGCGTGACGGCGTCGGGCGAACCACAGCGCAAGCAGTACGCAGGGCCCGAGGGCAAGCAGCCACCAGGGGCGCAGGAAGTGGAAATCGGCAAGACTCGCGGTCACGACTCATCCCTCCCCGGGCGAGGTGCGGCGCCGTGGTGCGAGCAGGGCACTGGCGAGTGCGAGCGTGATGATCAGTGCGAGTGCAAGTGGCCAGTGGGCCAGTGAGACCTGTGGGCGGTAGTAGCGTGCGTCCTGCTCGAGCGGCTCGAGGCGATCGAGCTCGGCGTAGATGTGCTCGAGTTCGTCACCGTCGCGTGCGCGGAAGTAGCTGCCGCCGGTACGGTGGGCAATCTCGCGCAGCGTGTCTTCGTCGAGGTCCGCCGAAGGGTTGAGTCGACGCGCACCGAAGATGCCACCGAAGGGTCCGGGCAATTGCATCGACTCCGCCCCGACACCGATCGTGTAGATGCGCAGACCCGTGCGTGCCGCCAGTTCGGCGCCCTGCAGTGGCGTGAGTTCGCCAGCCGTGTTGGCGCCGTCGGTGATCAGTATCAGCACGCGGGCGTCCCGTGGGCGGCTGCGCAGGTGCTTCACCGCAAGCCCGATGGCATCGCCGATCGCCGTCTGGGGACCCGCAAAGCCGATGCGTGCCTCGTCGAGCAGCTGTTGCAGCGTGGCATGGTCGAAGGTGAGCGGTACCTGGAGGTATGCCTTTGTGGCAAACAGGATCAGTCCGAGGCGATCGCTGGCACGCCGGCGCAGGAATTCACGCGTGACCCGGCGTACCACCGACAGGCGATCGGCCGTGTGCCCGTCGAGCTCCAGGTCTTCGGTCAGCATGCTCTCGGAAATGTCGATTGCCAGCATCAGGTCGCGCCCACTGCTTGGGTTTGGCTGCGCGTCGCCGACATGGCGTGGCCCGGCTGCGGCCGTCACCAGCGCGAACCAGGCCAAGGTCATCAGTACCAGCCGTGCCCGTGGCGCCCTGCGCTGCTCGTGCCCGCCGAGCTCGTCGAGCCGTGCCTCGAGCGCCCGTGGAAAATACAGCGCCGTGCCCTGCGCCTGCGCCTGGCGCCACAGCACTCGTACCACGAGCGGCAGCGGCAGCAGCATCACGGCCCAGGGTTGCGTGAACTCGATCATCGGTGCCGTCTCAGCCAGTCGCGGCAGACACGGTGCAGCGCGTGGTTGTCGCGCTCGCGTGTCGGATCATAGGCTGCCTCGGCAAGCACGAGTCCAGGCCCGTGGCTGAACGCATCCATGCGTCCACTGCGATCGAGGAATGCCAGCCAGGACTGTCCGGTCAGTGCGGCGACCTCGCGCGTTGGATAACGCCGCAGCGCCACACGGCGCAGCAGCGTGTTGGCGGCAGCGGCAAAGGCCGCCTGGCTGCCGGGGTCACTCAGGCCATCGGCAAGTACCTCGAGCTCGAGCAGTGCTGCGCGCCGGTAGCGATTGGCCTTCCAGCGGCGCAGCGCCAGCAGGCACAGCAGTGCCAGCGTCAGTGCAAGCACAGCTGCGACCATCCACCAGCCGAAGGCGGGCGGCCACCAGCCGATCTCAGGCGGGAGGTGGATCGGGCGCAGCGCCGCGAGTGGGTCGCTGTCGTTCATCGTGCGTTCCCGATGAACGCGCTGCCGAGCACGCTTGCCGCCGGTGCGTCGGTGGGCAGTTCGATGAATGCCGCACCGAGGCGCGCAAATGCGGCCGCAACCTCGGCCGTCTTGCGCTCGAAGTGCCTGGCGTGCTGCTGGCGAACCCTTGCGTCGCGCGTATCGATCGTCACGCGTCGCTGGCCGTCGCTTGCCAGTGCAGTGCCGACGGCGGGGAGGGCGCGTTCGAGTGGATCATGGACATGGACTGCACAGCTTTCTGCGTGACGGCCAAGCAGGTGCAGTTCCCGGGCACTGGCGTCATCCCAGACGGCAAAGTCGCTGATCACGACCACCAGGCTGCCGGGGCGCACGATGCGCCGCAGCGCGGCGAATCCTGTGGCGAGTGTTGCGCCTTCCTCCATCGCGACCGGAATCCCGAGTCGATGATTGAACTCCGTGCAGCTTCTCAGCAGCTCGAGCACCGCGCGGTGGCTGCGTCTGGGGCGCACCTCGTGGCGACCGTGTTCGCCGAGGACCAGGCCGCCGATACGGTCTCCTCCGGCCAGGGTTGCCCATGCAAGCAGCGCTGCGGCGTGGGTCGCCTGCACCGATTTGAAGGTGCAGCGACTGCCGAAGAACATCTCGCGACGCTGGTCGACCAGCAGGAACACCGGGCGTTCGCGCTCCTCGCGAAAGACCCGGGTGTGCACGCTGGTGCTGCGTGCGCTGACCCGCCAGTCGATCGTGCGGACATCGTCGCCTGGCTCGTAGGTCCGCAGCTCCTCGAACTCGATGCCTCGCCCACGCCTGGCACCGGCGTGCATTCCCGCACCCGTGTTGCGCACCGGCGGCGGCTGCAGTCGGATCTGGGCTGCCGATGCCCTCAGACCGATGAGCTCGTGCAGCTCGCAGAAGCTGCCCCTCGCCTGTGACGCTGTTGCACTGGATCGCCCGCGCATCGTCCTGCTCAGCCTACGGGCACCGCGTTCAGCAGTTCATCGATCACCTGCTCCGGAGTGATACCGCTCGCCTCGGCGTCGTAGTTGAGGATCAGACGGTGGCGAAAGACCTGGCAGAGCACGGCCTGCACGTCGTCGGGGGCGACAAAGTCGCGACCTGCAAGCCAGGCGCAGGCGCGTGCCGCGCGATCGAGACCGATCGTCGCACGCGGGCTCACGCCGTAGTCGATCCACTGCCGCAGCGGTCCGTCGCCACGGGTGGCGAGTGCGAGCTGCACGATGTACTCCTCGACGGCTGGTGCCATGTGCAGGTCGAGGATGAGGCTGCGCGCGGCGAAGATCTGCTCCTGGCTCAGTGCCGGCGGTGGTGCGGGCGGCGCAAGTGCTGCCTCGCGTCGCGCCAGGCGCAGGATTTCGCGTTCGGCCTGTGCGCCCGGGTAGTCCACCCGCACGTGCAGCAGGAATCGGTCGAGCTGCGCCTCGGGCAGAGGATAGGTGCCTTCGTGTTCGATCGGGTTCTGTGTGGCCATGACCAGGAACAGCGCCGGCAGTGCGTGCGTCGTGCCGCCGATGCTCACCTGGCGCTCGGACATTGCCTCGAGCAGCGCGGACTGCACCTTTGCCGGCGCACGGTTGATCTCATCGGCGAGTACCAGGTTGTGGAACACGGGGCCGCGCTGGAAGCGGAAACTGCCGTCCTCGGGGCGGTAGATATCCGTACCGGTCACATCGCCCGGGAGCAGGTCGGGGGTGAACTGGATACGCTGGAAGTCGCATTCGATGCCGCGAGCCAGCTGACGGATCGCGCGTGTCTTGGCGAGTCCGGGCGCGCCCTCGACCAGCAGATGGCCGTCGGCGAGCAGTGCGATCAGCAGCCCGTCGACGAGCCGCTCCTGGCCGATGATCTCCTGGCGCAGCCAGGTACGCAGTCGATCGACCGCTTCACTTTGTACGCTCAAGCATGCGTCTCCATCGTGGATGTTGCAGGTCTGACACCTGTGCGCATTGTAACCGCCTCATCGCAGCCCTCGGAGCCTCTGCGGGATTACGGTTCGGTTCGACCGATGCCGGGCGCGACGGTTCCCTATATGCTTGGGTCGGTGCGGATCGATTCCCACGGGAGGTGCACATGGAGCTGATGAAGTCATGACTGATCCAGACAGCAGGGAACGGTTTCTGGATCTGATCGAGGGGGAAATCGACCGCAGGGTCGCATCGACCGAGGTCGTGATGCTCAAGGCCTTCACTCGGGAGGTGATGGGTGCGATCGATTTTGAGGATATTCGCGATCGGCAGCCGAATGAGGTGTTTGCAGCCATCGATCATGCGTGGCGCTATCTGCAGCACTACGACCACGCGGGGCCGAAGCTCTCGGTCTTCAACCCTTCGGGCGAGGAGCATGGCTGGACGTCACGTCACACGGTGGTCCTGGTGCTCACCGAAGGCGTGCCGTTCGTGTCCGAATCGCTGCGCATGGAGCTCAACCGGCGCAACATCATGATCCATGTGCTGGTGAGCTCGGACCTGACCATCGAGCGCGACCGCAACCACTGCCTGCAGCGCATGTTTCCAGCCACTGTCGCACCGGGCGGCAAGCGCCGCCGACGCGAAGCGCTGGTGTACATGGAGGTTTCGTACACCGGCGAACAGGTGGCGCGTGCACAACTGGCGCAGGCGCTCGGGGATGTGATCGCCGACGTCGATTGCGTTGCCGCGGATGCTGCAGCGATACACGAGCGTGTGAACGGGCTCGCCGATCGTCTGGCGCAGTGTTCCACCTCGATTCCCGCGCAGGACTGGCAGGAGAACCGCGCGCTGCTGCACTGGCTGCAGGCGAGCAATTTCACCTTTCTCGGTTGCGAAATCGTCGACGTTGCCTGGGAGGGGGAAAGCCCGCGGGTCGAGGCGCGTGCGGGTTCGCAGCTGGGGTTGCTGCGTGGCCGGCCGACGCCGGGTGCCGGCCTGCTTGCCCAGGATCTCGCGCAGTGTGCATCGCCTGCGACACTGCGCCGCCCCCAGGTGCTGTTCTTCAAGTCGACCCAGCGCTCGCGCGTGCATCGGCTGGCGTATCCGGACTATGTGGCAATCACCTGCCACGACGCGACGGGGCGGATCGTCGAGCAGCACAACTTCCTCGGGCTGTTTGCTGCGACGGTCTACACGATGGATCCGGAGGAGATTCCCATCGTGCGCCACAAGGTGGCGAAAGTCGTTGCGGCGTCACGGCCGAAGACCAGCAGCTACCGTGCACGCATGCTGCGACGCATACTCGAGCTGCTGCCGCGTGACGAACTGTTCCAGTCGGATGAGGAGCGCTTGCTGCAGATGGCGCTGCGCATCTTCCATATCCAGGAACGACGCAAGGTGCGCCTGTTCGTGCGCATCGGCCCACGCAGGCGCTTTGCCTTCTGCCTGGTCTACATGCCGCGCGATATCTATTGCACCGAGGTTCGACAGAGGGTCGAGGCGCTGTTGATGCGCGAGCTTGGTGCCGAGGCGTCGGAATTCAGTACCTTCTTTTCCGAATCGGTGCTGGTCAGCACCTATTTCGTGATGCGCCTCGGTGCAGAGGCTCCCGAAGCCCCTGACATCGAAGGCCTCGAGTCGCTGGTCGTGCGTGCCTGCGAGCAGTGGTTGGACAGGTTTCGCCAGGCCTTGCTCGGGGAGTTTGGCGAGGAACTCGGCTCCCGGTACGTTCGCCAGTGGGGGCAGTCCTTTCCGGCGGCATATCGCGAGGACTTCGATGCTTCGGCAGCGGTGGCCGACATCGCCGAGTTCGAGAGTCTTGGCGGCGATGCGACACCGCGGGTAAGGCTGTATCGGTTTGCGCACGATGCGGAGTCGACGATACGCTTTCGCCTGTTTCGGCTCGATCGCGCCATGGTGCTGTCGGATGTCATCCCGATGCTCGAGAACTTCGGCATGCGCGTGCTCGGTGAGCGACCGTACCGGCTCGTGCGTGCCGACGGCCGTGAGTTCTGGCTGCATGATTTCCTGCTGAGCCATGCGCTCGCTGATGCGATCGATATCGCGGCGGTGGCGCCGCTGGTACAGGACGGCTTCATCGCGGTGTACCTGCAGCGCACCGAGAACGACGCGTTCAACCGTCTGGTGATCGATACGGGGCTCGAGTGGCGTGAGGTTGCCATGCTGCGCGCCTATGCGCATTACATGAAACAGGCACGCTACAGTTTCACACCACACTTCGTCGCCGAGGCCCTCGGACGACATCCGGCCATTGTCCGCACGCTGGTCGAGCTGTTCCGGGCACGCTTCGATCCGCAGATCGATGCAGAGCAGCGTGCCGGTGCCGAGGCGAATCTCGGTGCGTATGTCGTGGCCGCACTCGAAGGTGTGGAGCGCCTGAACGACGATCATGCGCTGCGTGCCTGCCTTGAGCTGATTCGTGCCACGCTGCGCACCAACTGGTTCCGTCGCGATGCCGATGGTGCGCTCGGAGATCACTTTGCGTTCAAGCTGGACTGCGCACGCATTGCACAGCTGCCGCGACCAGTGCCGATGTATGAGATCTGGGTCTATTCGCCGCGCGTCGAAGGCGTACATCTGCGCTATGGCCGTGTCGCACGTGGTGGCCTGCGCTGGTCGGATCGCCCCGAGGACTTCCGTACCGAGGTGCTTGGGCTGGTCAAGGCCCAGCAGACGAAGAACGCGGTGATCGTACCGGTCGGTGCCAAGGGGGGCTTCGTGCCAAGGCGGCTGCACTCCGAAGCGGGTCGCGACGCGCTGCAGGCCGAGGGCATTGCCTGCTACGAGATCTTCATCGCCGGCATGCTCGATCTGACCGACAACATCGTCGACGGGGCAACGGTGAGGCCCTCGGAGGTGGTGTGTCACGATGCGCCCGATCCCTACCTGGTGGTTGCCGCCGACAAGGGCACCGCGGCGTTTTCCGATATTGCCAATGCGCTGTCGACCCGCTACGGCTTCTGGCTGCACGATGCCTTTGCCTCCGGTGGCAGCGTCGGTTACAGCCACAAGAAGCTGGGCATCACCGCGCGTGGTGCCTGGGTCGCGGTGCAACGCCACTTCCGTGAACTGGGCGTCGATGTACAGCACGATCCAGTCCGTGTGATCGGCATCGGCGATATGTCGGGTGATGTGTTCGGCAACGGGATGCTGCGCTCGCGCAGCATCCGTCTCGTTGCGGCCTTCGATCACCGCCACGTCTTCATCGATCCCGAGCCGGATCCGGAGGCAGCGTTCGGCGAACGTGAGCGGCTGTTCGCGCTGCCGCGCTCGAGCTGGGCGGATTACGACCCGGCGCTGATCTCGGTGGGTGGAGGCGTGTTCGAGCGCAGCCTGAAGTCGATCGAACTCAGCGAGCAGCTGCGCCGTCTGATCGACAGTGACGTTGCACACCTGACACCGGGCGAGCTGATTTCGGCGTTGCTGAGCGCACCCGTGGACCTGATCTTCAACGGCGGCATCGGCACCTGGTTCAAGGCGAGCGATGAGGAGCATGCAGCAGTCGGCGACAAGGCGAATGATGCGGTGCGTGTCGATGCCTCGCGAATCCGTGCGCGCGTCATCGGGGAGGGGGGCAACCTCGGCATGACACAGCGCGCGCGTGTCGAGTTCGCCACCGCAGGCGGTGCCTGCAACACCGATTTCATCGACAACTCGGGCGGCGTCGACTGCTCGGACCATGAAGTCAACATCAAGATCCTGCTCAATCATCTCGTTGCCTCGAGTGAGATGACGATGCAGCAGCGTGCGCAGCTGCTCGAAGATATGGGCGGTGAAGTTGCGGATCTCGTGCTTGCGAACAACTATCGCCAGACACAGGCGATCAGCATCGCCGCGCATGAGGCGCCCGTGCGCATCAACGAACATCGCGAGTTGATCAGCTCGCTCGAAGCCGTCGGTGCACTTGATCGGCGCCTGGAGTTCCTGCCTGATGACGACGCGCTGCGCGAGCGACGTGCGCACGGCAGGGGACTCACCCGACCCGAGCTGGCGGTGCTGCTGAGTTATGTGAAGGCGCGCCTGAAGCGCGAGATCGTCGACTCCGCACTGCCCGAGGATCCCTATGTGGCGCGCAGCATCGAGCGGGCCTTCCCGCCTCGGCTGATCGAACGTTTCGGCGAGCGGCTGGGCCAGCACCAGCTGCGCCGCGAACTCATCGCCACCGAGCTCGCCAACGAGATCGTGGACCTGATGGGGATCACCTTCATCGAGCGTCTGCAGCAGAGCACCAACGCAAGCGCGGCGGTGATCGCACGAGCCTTCGTGGTTGCCCGGGACGTGTTTGCGCTGCGCCGCTGGTGGCGTGAGGTCGAGGCACTGGATCATGCGGTCGATGCGCAGGTGCAGCTCGAGGTGTTTTCCGACCTGCAGCGGTTGGTGCGGCTGGCGACGCGCTGGTTCATCCACAACCGGCGTGGCGCATTCGACATCGAGGTCGAGGTCGCTGCGCTGGCGGGGCCGGTCGCGCAGGTTCAGGCGGCGATCGGCGAGCATGCCCGTGGTGAACAGCTGCTGGCATGGCGTGGGCGCCACGACGAGCTGCTGGCGGCGGGTCTGCCCGAGACGCTGGCGAGAGCCTTCGCCTCCTCGACGATGCTCATCGCAGCGCTCGGCATCGTCGATGTCGCGCTGGCGCAGAAGCTGGACGTGGAGCGTACTGCGCAGCTCGCCCTCGCGCTGAACGATCACCTGGACTTCTACTGGTTTGGCAAACAGATCACCGCGCTGGCGGTCGATGACCGCTGGCAGGCACTGGCACGCGAATCGTATCTCGATGAGCTCGACTGGCAGCTGCGTGCAATCGTCACCGTAGTGATGCGCGAAGCGGCACCGGGGCAGGGAGTCGAGGACTGCATCGCACACTGGGAGTCGTCTCGGGAGGCGGTCGTTTCGCACT
Source organism: uncultured Klebsiella sp. (assembly GCA_964610955.1). Classification (GTDB taxonomy): domain Bacteria; phylum Pseudomonadota; class Gammaproteobacteria; order Pseudomonadales; family UBA5518; genus UBA5518. The sequence goes on from CAZSYV010000022.1 coordinate 19,627, forward strand.
GGCGATCCCTCGTGTCACAGATTCGCGATGCACGCACGCAGGAGTATGCGATGCATGCGGTGGCGGTTCGGGCCTTGCTTGCGCTCGCGCAGCCTCAGGCCGGTTGAGGAGGCGTTGTCCAGACCTGTGATCGGTTATGCTTGGCGCCCGCTCAGCTCCTTCGGTTCGAGACGTGATCCTTCCCTATTCCGTATTGCGCAGGCTGTTGTTCCTGTTTCCGGGCGAGACTGCGCATGCGCTCGGCCTGCGTGCACTGGATGCGTTGCTGCGCCTGCGCCTGCACGGGCTTCTGTCGGTCGCACCAGCATCCGATCCGATCCGCTGCATGGGGCTCGAGTTCCCGCACGCGGTGGGTCTGGCGGCCGGGCTCGACAAGGATGGGGAGCATATCGATGCGCTTGCCGCGCTCGGCTTTGCCTTTATCGAGATCGGAACCGTGACGCCACGCCCCCAGCCGGGCAATCCGCGCCCGCGTCTGTTCCGGGTTCCACAGGCCGAGGCACTGATCAATCGGATGGGGTTCAACAATCGCGGAGTCGATCATCTCTGTGCCCGTGTGCGGGCAGCGCGCTATCGTGGCGTGCTCGGGATCAACATCGGCAAGAACAAGGACACGCCGCTCGAGCGCGCACACGAGGACTACCTGTTCTGTCTGGAGCGGGTGTACCCGCTCGCCTCCTACGTCACGGTCAACCTGTCCTCGCCGAATACACCCGGGCTGCGCGATCTGCAGTTCGGCGAACCGATGCAGCGGCTGCTTGCCCTGCTGGTGGGCAGGCGCGACGAACTGGCGCAGCGCCACGGCAGGGTGGTGCCACTTGCACTGAAGGTGGCGCCTGACCTTGCTGGAGACGATGTCGACAGCATTGCCGATGCTGTGCGCCGAGCACGCATCGATGCCCTGATCGCAACCAATACCACTGTCTCGCGCATCGGGGTGGAGGGGCTGCCGGGCGCTGATGAGGCCGGTGGCCTCAGTGGTGCGCCGCTTGCGGCGCGTGCGGATGCCGTACTCGCGCAGCTCGCCGAACGCCTTGGTGGCGAGGTACCGCTGATCGGTACTGGCGGCATCATGAGCGCAGAAGATGCGGCACAGCGTGTGCGCAGCGGTGCGAACCTGGTACAGCTCTACAGCGGCTTCATTTATCACGGCCCCACACTGATCGCCGAGGCAGCGGCCGCGATTGCCCATGAGCGCCGCGTGCAATGAGCCCCGGGAAGCGGGAGTGGCAGACCACTGCCCGGCACACACAGTTTTTCGCCAGTTGCCCACCCGGTTTCGAGGATCTGCTGCTCGGTGAACTGCGAGAACTTGGCATCACCCACACACGCGGTGCACGCGCGGGTGTGCGCTTCGTTGCCAGTCTCGAGGATGCGTATCGCGTATGCCTGTGGTCGCGCGTTGCCAGCCGGGTGATGGTGGTGCTGGCCGAGATTGCGGCGCGTGATGCCAACGAGCTCCATGCGAATGCGCTCGATCTGGAGTGGGAGCGGCATGTGGCAGCCGATACCACGATTGCGGTCGACTTCAGTGGCACATCGGAGCAGCTGCGCAACACCCTGTTCAGCGCACGCCGCGTCAAGGACGCGGTGGTCGATCGCCTGCGCGCCGTGAGTGGCCTGCGCCCCGATGTCGATCCGCGTGACCCGGACATTCGCATCATCGCGCACCTCGCACACGGGCGGCTGGTGCTGGCGATCGATCTGCTGGGCGCGCGCCACCGGCGTGGCTGGCGTGGCCCGAGCGGTGCGGCACCGCTCAAGGAAAACCTGGCGGCAGCGCTGCTGCTGCGTGCCGGCTGGCCGGCAATTGCCGCTCGTGGCGGCGCGCTCTACGACCCGATGTGTGGATCCGCCACCCTGCTCGTCGAGGGAGCACTGATTGCCGCACGTACCGCCCCGGGTACGCTCGCTGCGCTGCCGAAGCGGGGCTGGCCGGGGCACGATCCACTACTGTACGAGCGGGTGCTGTGCGAGGTTCGGGCACAGCGTGATGCGGCCTTTGGCAGCCTTGCACCGATCGCGGGTGCCGACCGTGATCCGCGGGTGCTCGAACAGGCACGACGGAACGTGGCCGCGGCGGGCCTGGACAGGCATATCGTGCTCAGGCAGTGCGAACTGACGGTGCAGCAGCGTCCCTCATCGATGGTGGCGCACGAGGGGTTGCTGATCTGCAATCCGCCCTACGGTGAACGCATTGGTGCGGCGGCGGAACTGCCCGGACTGTACGCAGAGCTTGGCCGTCTGGTGCGCGAGGAATTCAGGGGCTGGCGGGCAGCGATCCTGACCACCGAGGGGCCGCTCGAGGATGCGCCGGGCCTGCGCTGGCAGCGACGCTACCGGGTGCGCAACGGGGCCATCGACTGCTGTCTGCTGGTGCATGAACCGTTCGCCGTCAGGGCCGCGACACGAACACCTGGCAGGAACGGTGAAACACCGACCACGGCACCCGCGCGTGCCGCACCGCGACCGGTGGCAGCACACGTCCCCAGCCCGGCTGCCGAGATGTTTGCCAATCGGGTGCGCAAGAACCTGCGCAGGCTGAAGGGCTGGCTCGCATCGAGCGGCACCAGCTGCTACCGCGTCTATGATGCGGATCTCCCCGAATATGCCGTGGCGATCGACCGCTACGAAAACTGGGTGCACGTAGCCGAGTACGCACCACCGGCAACGATCGACCCCGAGCTGGCGCGGGTGCGACTGGCGGATGTCTGTGCGCTGCTGCCTTCACTGCTCGGTGTGTCGCCGGAACACGTCGTGCTGAAGACACGCGAGCGTCAGCGCGGCTCACGGCAGTATCAGCGGCTGGAGCACGAAAATCACTTCATGGCGGTGCGCGAAGGCCCGGCGAAGCTCCTCGTCAACCTGCGCGATTTTCTTGATACCGGCCTGTTCCTCGATCATCGGCCGTTGCGTCGCATGGTCGCGGCGGCAGCGAAGGGCAAGCACTTCCTGAATCTGTTCTGCTATACCGGCTCGGTCAGCGTCTTTGCCGGGCTTGGCGGCGCGCTCTCGAGCACAAGCGTCGATCTCTCCAGCACCTATCTCGACTGGGCGCGACGCAACCTCGATCTCAACGGGCTGGATCGTGTGCGCCATCAGCTGGTGCGCGCCGACTGCCTGCGCTGGCTGGGCGAGCAATCGCGGCGGTGGGATCTGGTGTTCCTCGATCCGCCCTCGTTCTCGAACTCGAAGCGCATGCAGGCCACACTCGATGTGCAGCGTGATCACGTTGCGCTGATTCGTGCGACGGTGCGGGTCCTTGAAGATGATGGTCTGTTGCTGTTCTCGAGCAACCGGCGTGGATTTCGCATGGACGCCGAGGCTCTGTCCGGGCTCTCGGTGGAGGATCTGGGTTCGCGCAGCGTCGATGCGGATTTCTCGCGTGGCGTGCCGCACCGGCTCTATGCAATCCGCCGACGTGGACTCGGTGACATCGAATCGGCATGAGCCTCGGGTTGGTCAGCGCGGCTGCTGACGCGACGGGAGGGCACGCCATCATGTTCCGGGCGACCGGCCTGCACTCGATGTGCCGCGGCGGTATGCCGTTGCCAAATGCAGCCGGGATGCAGATTCCGCATTCGGCACGCTGGTATCACGGTTCCTTGCAGCATCACCTGGTGATGTGATTCCCGTGAATCGCATGATCATCAAAGCGTGTGGCCTGTTCCTGTCGGCGGCACTTGTTGCAACCTCCCTCAGCGCCTGTGCCACGTCGAACACGCAGTGCGCCCTGCAGGAACTCAACCGAATGAAGGCTGATCGTTATTTCCCGAATCGAACGCAGGCCGAGTTCGTCACTGCCGTCGGTAGCGGCAAGCTGGAACGTGCACAGAGACTGCTGGCGGAGGGTGCGAGGGTGGATGCGGCTGGCGAAGAGGGCATGACGGCCCTTTACTGGGCGATTGCCAAACAGAACCTGGCCGGCTTCCGTTTCCTGCTGGAGCATGGTGCCGATCCCGGCACAATCACCCGTTGCCGGAGGCCACGATGGCGTGGAACGGTGGGCCGGCGTGCTTGAGTTGGCGACGATGCCGGAAGATTCACGCTGTCTGCGCGTCCTGCTCGA
>CAZSYV010000022.1:23795-30402 GCA_964610955.1 uncultured Klebsiella sp.
CTTTGGGACTGAGCGAAGCACTTGATGTTCAGACGTGGTTCAGCAGTGCTGCGCCGGGCGGTAGTCAAGCATCGCCGCGGCGCAGTTCGTTTCAGGTGTGGCTCAGGAACGTTGCTCGATCGGCACGAAGTCGCGCTTCGTGTGCCCAGTGTAGAGCTGGCGCGGACGGGCGATCCGGTAGCTCGCGCTGATCATCTCGTGCCAGTGGGCGATCCAGCCCACCGTGCGGCCGGTGGCGAATATCACCGTGAACATGGTGGATGGGATACCAAGTGCGCGCAGGATGATGCCTGAGTAGAAATCGACGTTCGGATAGAGTTTCTTCTCGATGAAGTACTCGTCCTCGGTGGCGATCTTCTCCAGCTTCTGCGCGATGCGGAACAGCGGGTCATTTTCCAGGCCGAGCTCCGAAAGCACCTCGTCGCAGGTCTGCTTCATGACCTTCGCGCGTGGATCGAAGTTCTTGTACACGCGGTGTCCGAAGCCCATCAGGCGGAACGGGTCGTTTTTGTCCTTTGCCCGCTTGATGAACTCGGGGATGCGCGACTCGTGGCCGATTTCCTCGAGCTGGTTCAGCACGGCTTCGTTCGCACCGCCGTGCGCCGGCCCCCAGAGTGCGGCAATTCCCGCAGCGATGCAGGCGAAGGGGTTGGCACCGGTCGAGCCGGTCAGGCGCACCGCGGAAGTCGATGCGTTCTGCTCGTGGTCGGCGTGCAGCAGGAAGATGCGGTCCATTGCGCGTGAGAGGACCGGATTGATCCGCGACTTCTCGCACGGATTGCCGAACATCATGTGCAGGAAGTTCGATGAGTAATCGAGCGAGTTGTCCGGATACATGAACGGCATGCCGATCGAGTATTTGAAGCACATCGACGCCAGTGTCGGCATCTTCGCGATCAGGCGAAATGCTGCGATCTCGCGATGCTCCTCGTCGGTGATGTTCAGTGCATCGTGGTAGAACGCCGAGAGCGCTCCGACGACGCCACACATGATTGCCATCGGGTGTGCGTCGCGACGAAAGCCACGGAAAAAGAACTGCAGTTGCTCGTGCACCATCGTGTGGCGCATGACGGTGTCGACGAATTTCTTCTTCTGCGCTGCAGTCGGCAGTTCGCCGTGCATCAGCAGGTAGCAGACCTCGAGGTAGTCGGACTTCTCGGCAAGCTGCTCGATCGGGTAGCCGCGATGCAGCAGGATGCCACGATCACCGTCGATGTAGGTGATCTTGCTCTCGCAGGCGCCGGTCGAGACGAAGCCGGGATCGTAGGTGAAATAACCCTTGCCGCTCAGCGATTGCACATCGACGACATCAGGACCCAGGGTACCGGTGAGCACCGGCAGTTCGAGCTCCGCCGCGGCGCCCGGTATCGATAGTCTGGCGGTCTTTCCCGGCATGGATTTACGGCTCCTTGGTGCGTTTTCTTGGACAGGGCCGCGATGCGGCGCGGGCGTTAACTCTATAGATCGCGCACGCGCATTGTCAATTCGCGCCGGCCCGGACGAAAGCCTGCCGAAAGTGGAAAACGCCCGCAGGCGCGCAGTGCTTTTCGTCGTCTTCGTCGTTTGTATTCGATGGGGCGCCTCCCTATAATCCGCTGCGGTTCACGCTGCGGTTGCTTCCCGTCATGCACGGGGCGCGATGTCGTGCGCGGACGCGCTCTCTTCAACGGAACTTTTCGAACAAAGGTACCTGAGCCGTGAAGCCAAACAGACCCATCAACCTGGACCTCGGCACCATCGGCCTGCCGATAACCGCCTATGTATCGATCCTGCACCGTATCTCAGGTGTGGCACTGCTGGTCGGGGCGGGAATTCTGCTGTACCTGCTCGACCTGTCGTTGTCGGGCGAGCAGGGCTTTGCACGCGTCACGGAGCTGCTGGCATCACTGCCAGTGAAGCTGGTCGTGTGGGCAGTGCTGGCAGCGCTGGCCTATCACTGTGTTGCCGGCATCAGGCACATCATCAACGATCTCGGCTACGGTGAATCGCTTCGCGGTGCCACGATGGCAGCACGTGCGACGCTGGTGCTGGCGGCGATCCTCATTGTTCTTGCGGGGGTGTGGGTATGGTAACGGTAACCACGGTCACGAACTTCGGTCGCAACGGGCTGTACGACTGGGTAGTGCAGCGTGGCACGGCGCTGGTTTTGCTGGCGTACGTGCTGTATGTCGTTGCCATCGTGCTGTTCACTCCTGGCCTGGACCATGCAACGTGGCAGGCACATTTCGCCAGCACGCCGATGAAGGTGTTCGGCATGATGGCCCTCGTCTCGCTCGTGGTGCATGCCTGGATCGGCCTGTGGACGGTCAGCACCGACTACTTCACCGAGTACCTGCTTGGCGCGAAGGGCAACGTGATCCGGTGGATTTTTCAGGCCGTGTGTGCCTTGGTGCTGTTCGCGTACCTCGTCTGGGGCGCGCAGATCCTGTGGGGTAATTGAGACATGACGCGAATCCAGACCATGAGTTTCGATGCACTGATCGTCGGCGGCGGCGGTGCGGGGATGCGTGCTGCGCTGCAGCTGGCGCAGTCGGGCTTTCACACGGCGGTGATCTCCAAGGTGTTCCCGACGCGCTCGCACACCGTCTCGGCGCAGGGTGGCATCACCTGTGCGATCGGCAGCGCCGACCCGGACGATGACTGGCGCTGGCACATGTATGACACGGTGAAGGGCTCCGACTACATCGGTGACCAGGAGGCGATCGAATACATGTGCTCGGTCGGACCGGAGGCTGTCTACGAGATGGAGCACCTCGGCCTGCCGTTCTCGCGCACCGAAACCGGGCGCATCTATCAGCGTCCGTTTGGCGGGCAGAGCAAGGACTTCGGTCGTGGCGGGCAGGCTGCACGGACCTGTGCAGCGGCAGACCGTACCGGGCACGCCCTGCTGCACACCCTGTACCAGGCGAACCTGAAGAACCAGACCACGTTCCTGAGCGAATGGTACGCGGTCGACCTGGTGACGAACCAGGACGGTGCCGTGGTTGGCGTGATTGCGATCTGCATGGAGACCGGAGAGCTCGTGCACGTGAAGTCGCTCGCGACCGTGCTCGCGACCGGTGGCGCAGGGCGGATCTATGCATCGACCACGAATGCGCATATCAATACCGGTGATGGTATCGGTATGGCGCTGCGCGCGGGTTTCCCGGTGCAGGACATCGAAATGTGGCAGTTCCATCCCACCGGCATTGCCGGCGCCGGGGTGCTGGTCACTGAGGGCTGTCGCGGCGAGGGTGGTTACCTGTTGAACAAGGATGGCGAGCGTTTCATGGAGCGCTACGCACCGAATGCCAAGGACCTTGCGAGCCGCGACGTCGTTGCGCGCTCGATGACCCTGGAGATTCTCGAGGGCCGTGGCTGTGGTCCTGCGGGAGACCACCTGTATCTCAAGCTCGATCACCTCGGAGCGGAAGTGCTGGAGTCGCGGCTGCCAGGGATCTGCGAGCTGTCGAAGACCTTCGCACACGTCGATCCGGTGAATGCACCGATTCCGGTGGTGCCGACCTGCCACTACATGATGGGCGGGATTCCAACCAACGTGCATGCACAGGCCCTGACCCAGAACGCGGCCGGTGAGGACCAGGTGATTCCGGGGCTGTTCGCCTGCGGTGAGGTTGCCTGCGTATCGGTCCACGGTGCGAACCGTCTTGGCGGCAACTCGCTGCTCGACCTGATCGTCTTCGGGCGCTCTGCAGGCCTCTTCATCGAGAAGGCACTGCGCGAGGGCATCGAGTACCGCGAAGCGTCAGGTTCGGATGTCGAGCGGGCGCTTGCGCGCCTGGATCGCCTGAACGCATCGACCAGCGGCGAGACGGCAACGGTGCTGCGCAAGGAACTGCAGACCGTCATGCAGAATCACTTCGGCGTGTTCCGCACCGGTGAAAGGATGCACGAGGGCTTCGAACACCTGGAAGCGCTGCGGCCGCGCATCGAGAACGTGTACCTCAAGGACAAGTCGCAGGCATTCAATACCGCGCGCTTCGAGGCACTCGAGCTGCAGAACCTGCTGGAGGTGGCCGAGGCGACGGCAGTCGCAGCCGAGGTACGAACCGAGAGTCGTGGTGCCCATGCACGTGACGACTTCCCCGAGCGCGACGACAAGAACTGGCTGTGTCATTCGCTGTTCTTCCCCGAAGGGAAGCGGATGGGACGCCGTGAGGTGAACTTCGCGCCAAAGACCGTCGACACCTTCGAGCCCCAGAAGCGCACCTACTGATCGAATGGCATCCGATGTTGCCGTGCCGGGGTGAAAGAGGTGGGCACGGCACAGGGTGCGGAGCTTTTGCCCGACTGCCCGCCGAGTCCAGTGATGTGAGGCGAGCCGCGAAATGATGCAAGGGATCGACCCGCCAGCTCGGGGTGGGTCGACAGGGAGGCGTTAGGGTATGGCGCAGGGAACGATGGAGCAGCTCTGGAGCAGCTCGCAGATCTCGGGCGGCAATGCCGCCTACGTCGAGGCGATCTACGAAGCGTATCTGCGTGACCCCAATTCGATAGCTCCCGAGTGGCGCAGCTACTTCGAGCGTCTGCCGCAGGTCGACGGAGTCACTGTCGATGTGCCGCATTCGACGATTCGCGAGCACTTTGCACTGCTCGGGCGGCAGAAGTGTCGTCCCGAGCCAATCCCTCACGCCGGCATCAGCACCGAGTACGAGCGCAAGCAGGTGCGCGTGGTCCAGCTGATCAGCGCCTACCGTCAGCGTGGTCACCAGAGGGCGAATCTCGACCCGCTCGGCCTCGTCGAACGCGAGTTCGTTCCTGATCTCGATCTGCAGTTTCACCAGTTGTCAGAGGCGGACTTCGACACAGTCTTCCAGACCGGGTCGCTGTATATCGGCAAGGCCGAGGCGCCGCTGCGCGAGATCGTCGCGGCACTCGAGCAGACCTACTGCAACACCGTCGGCGCCGAATTCAAGCACATCGTCTCCACCGAGGAGCGGCACTGGATCCAGAGTCGCATGGAGAGTGTGCGTAGCGCACCGGTGTGGACTGCCGAGCAGAAGCGGGACCTGCTCGAGCGACTGACTGCCGCAGAGGGTCTGGAGCATTTCCTTGGCGCACGCTACCCCGGGGCCAAGCGCTTCGGGCTCGAGGGGGGGGAGAGTCTGATCCCGCTGCTCGACGAGGTACTGCAGCGATGCGGCGGCTACGGTGTACAGGAGATCGTGGTTGGCATGGCACACCGGGGCCGGCTTGCGGTACTGGTGAACATCTTCGGCAAGAATCCGGCGAGCCTCTTCGAGGAGTTCGAGGGGCGGGCGATCTATCAGGGCTCGGGGGACGTGAAGTACCACCAGGGTTTCTCTTCGAATGTGATGACCCCCGGTGGTGAAATCCACATCGCACTGGCATTCAACCCATCGCACCTCGAGATCGTCGCACCGGTGGTCGAGGGCTCGGTGCGCGCGCGCCAGGACCGGCGTGGAGACGTGCGCCACGACCATGTGGTACCGGTGATCATGCACGGAGACGCATCCTTTGCCGGCCAGGGCGTCGTCATGGAAACGCTGCAGATGTCGCAGACGCGCGGTTTCGGTACGGGCGGCACCCTGCACATCGTGATCAACAACCAGGTGGGCTTCACGACCAGCAACCCGAGCGATGCGCGCTCGACCGAGTACTGCACCGATGTGGCGAAGATGGTGCAGGCACCGATCTTCCACGTGAACGGTGATGATCCCGAGGCGGTGCTGTTCGTCACGCAGCTGGCGGTCGATTTCCGTCAGCGTTTTCGCAAGGACGTCGTGATCGATCTGGTGTGCTACCGCCGCCGCGGGCACAACGAGGCCGATGAGCCGGCGGCAACGCAACCACTGATGTACCAGAAGATTCGCAAGCAGCCGAGCGTGCGTGCGATCTATGCCGAGCGGCTTCTGGCCGAGGGCGTGGTCACCAGCGAGCAGGAACGGGCGATGATCGATGATTATCGCACCGCGCTGGAGAGTGGGCGCGAGGTCGCCAAGAGTCTCGTTGTCGATCCGGACACGGCGCTCTACGTCGACTGGCAACCCTATATCGGGCACTCGACCACCTCGACGGCGGACACTTCCGTCGAGATGGTACGCCTTCGCGATATCGCAACGCGGATGTGCGCGATTCCCGATGGTTTCGTGCTGCAGCGCCAGGTGCAGAAGATCTATGACGACCGGCGGCTGATGTGTGCCGCGGCAGCTCCGGTCAACTGGGGTTTTGCAGAACTGCTGGCCTACGCGACGCTGCTCGATGAGGGTTTCCTGGTGCGGCTGACGGGGCAGGACGTCGGGCGTGGAACCTTCGCCCACCGCCATGCAGTGCTGCACAACCAGAAGGATGGCAACGTGCACGTGCCGCTGCAGCATGTGTCGGGGACGCAGGCACCGTTTCACATCCATGACTCGCTGCTCAGTGAACTCGCGGTGCTCGGCTTCGAGTACGGCTACGCGACGACGACTCCGAAGGCACTGATCCTGTGGGAGGCGCAGTTCGGCGACTTCGGCAACGGCGCACAGATCGTCATCGATCAGTTCATCACCAGTGGCGAACACAAGTGGGGGCGCCTGTGCGGCCTGACGCTGCTGCTGCCGCACGGCTACGAAGGACAGGGACCGGAGCACTCCTCGGCGCGGCT
>CAZSYV010000023.1:0-19113 GCA_964610955.1 uncultured Klebsiella sp.
AGCTCTACGGCAAGGTCGGCCCCGCCTGGCTGGAGGCATTCCTGCCCTCGGCAGGCGCCTGGCCGACTGGCGCCGCCGTCACGCTGCAGCTGCGCAACGAGGCCGTGGCCACCGAGGCAGGCGTCGACTCGATCGAGGCGTACCTGAAGAAGTACCCGGCTGCCGCCGAGCGCATCGCGCGGCGCAGCGCCCACGCCTCGCTGATGCCGAACCTGCCGCTCTCCCACGATGAGGTCGGCCAGCTGATCGCCTTCCTGAAATACACCTCGGCAATGAACACCGAGGGCTGGCCGCCAAAGCCCCGGATCGACGGACTGGCCACCGCGCACGCCGCACCGTTCCCGGTGAGCCAGCAGGCAGCAAGTGCTGCATCGCAGACGACGGGTGCCGGACAGGCACCCGCCACGCCCGTGTCGGAAGCAGCCCGGGGTGAGCAGATCGCACGCGACACCGGCTGCATGGCCTGCCACTCGAGCGGCAGCCAGCAACTCGTCGGCCCGGGTTGGGCGGATCTTTACGGCTCCGAGGTACCGCTCGCCGACGGCAGCACGGTTCGCGCCGATGATGCCTACCTCAGCGAATCCATCCTGGATCCCGATGCCAAGGTCGTCGCTGGCTTCGCGCCCCACCTGATGCCGTCATACACCGGAATGCTCGATGAAGGCCAGGTTGCTGCCATCGTCGCCTACATCCGCAGCCTTGCAGGGGAACAGCCATGAGTCAGATCAAATATCAAACCCAGCGCCTCAGCCTGCGCTTCTTCATGCTGATGCTGGTGCTGTTTTTCTTCCAGGTCGGTTTCGGGCTGCTGCTCGCGGCCCAGCACATCGACCCTTCGCTGCTCGCCGGCACGTTCAACTTCAACGTGGCACGCGCCGAGCACCTCAACCTCGGCATCCTGTGGATCCTCTCGGGCTTCATTGGCACGATCCTGTTCGTCGGACCATTGATGTCCAACCGTGAACTGGCGGCCCCGTGGCTGATCAAGTTCCTCTTCTATGTGCTGATTGCGCTGGTGATCTGGAACGTCAGCTCACAGTTCCTCGCGCAGGAGGGCATCGCCGGCTGGTGGAAGGGTCAGCCCTGGTTCCAGGAAGGACTGGAGTACCTCGAGGGCGGGCGCATCGTCGATGTGGTGATCCTGATCGGCTTCGCGATCCTGTGCTACGTCGTGCTGCGCACCTTCCCGCGCGTGGCCGAGTGGAACGAGATCCACTGGGGCCTTGGCATCGGCGTGGTTGCGCTGACGCTGGTGTGGATCTTCGGCATGTTCTTCGTCGAACGCCTCGACCTGCAGGAGTACTTCCGCTGGTACGTGGTGCACTACTGGGTCGAGGGCGTGTGGGAGGTCATTCACATCTCGCTGATCGGCTTCCTGCTGGTGCTGATGTTCAATGCGGACATCAAGTCGGTCGGCTTCGCGGTCTTCTGGGGCATTTCCCTGGTGTGGCTCTCGGGACTGATCGGCAATGCACACCACTACTTCTGGATCGGCACGCCCGAGTTCTGGCAGTTCTGGGGATCGCTGTTCAGCGCCCTCGAGCCCGTACCACTGATCTTCTGCTTCTGGCACGTCTACATCGACGCCCACCAGGACAACAGACCGATTGGCAACCTGCCCGCCTTTGCCTTCCTGCTCGGCTCGGTGGTGCTTGAGCAGGTCGGTGCCGGCATCCTCGGCTTCACGATGACCTTCGCGCTGACCAACGTCTGGTCGCACGGCACCTGGGTGACGCTGAGCCATGCGCACCTCGCGCTCTTCGGTACCTTCGGCATGCTCGGCCTTGCCGCCGCCTACTACGCCGTGCCACTGATGCGGGGGCTCCAGGAGTTCGACCAGCGCCTTGGCAAGCTCGGCTTCTGGCTGGTGTTCAGCGGCATCCTCGGACTCGGCTTCGTCTTCGCGATCGGCGGCACCGTGCAGGTGTTCGTCTATCGCGCACTCGGGCTCGACTGGTTCGGTGGCGATGTGGCTCCCGCCATGATGACGATGAAGGCAGTCGTGCCGGTCTTCGGGCTGGTGTTCGCCGTCGGTGTGTGCGTCATCGTCTTCGACCTGCTGACGATGGGCTCACGCGAGCAGCGCACGCTCGACACCGTCAACCGGTCGATCGCCCCACGCGGCTGGGGCCGGCTGCTCCTTGGCTGGGAAGCCGGGGTATGGCTGCTCTCGATGTGGGTCTTCGGGGCGATGATCACCCTCGGCCTGCTGAGCTTCAACCTGCATACCGTGCAGGAGGGCAATGCGCTGCTTCCCTATGTCCTGGGAGGCCTTGGCTACTTCGGGCTGCTGATGTCGACGCTGCTCTTCATTGCACGCTTCCTGCGCTCGCTCGAGGCACGCAACTATGCCGGCGACACGCACTCACCGGCACTGGCGGGCACAGCGCCGCTGGGCGCCGCAGCCGGTTGATGCCCGGCCATGGTGCACGCTGCAATGGACACGGCCTTTGCCCACCGCATGCTGAAGCGTCTCGAACCCTGGTTCGAGACGCTCAAGGGGCTGAAGGAGCGCAGGGATGCGCATGCACTGTTCGACCCGGCAACCGCTGCGGGTCGCATCCGCTTCGACAATCTGCAGGTCTTTCTGAAACAGCTGCTGCCGTGGCACCCGACGGTGCTGCTGATCGGCGAAGCGCCGGGCTACCGGGGCGCGTGGCGCACTGGCGTCAACTTCTGTTCCGAGAAGATCATGATGGGGCCACAGGACTGCTTTGGTCTCTTCGGTGGTGCGGCGGCGGGCTATCGCCTGATCGACGAGGGCGGGAAACTCTGGGGCGAGGCGAGCGCCACCGTCGCCCAGCGCGCTTTCCAGGAACTGCCGGAACCCGTATTCGTCTGGCCGGCGCTGCCGATGCACCCACACCAGCCCGGTGAGGATGAGACCAACCGTACCCCCACCCTCGGCGAACTGCGTCGTGATGCCGTACCTCAGCTCGAACGGCTGATCGCGATCTACAAGCCGAAACGCATCGCCGCCGTCGGCAACATCGGCCAGAGCACGCTTGCCGAACTGGGCATCGAGGCGGTGAAAATCCGCCATCCCGCGCACGGCGGTGGTCCGGCCTTTCGCGCCGGTCTGCTGGAGCTGATGAAGGACGCTGCCGATCACCCTTGAGGCCAGTGCCCGCCCCGGGCAGCAAAAAGCGTCGTCAGCCGTGGATGCCCTCGCGTGCGAATCCGGCGAATACCCGGTAGGTACGCGCCTGCGCACCGCGATCCTCGTCGACCGCAAACGGCAGCACGCTCAGATCGGTCACGCCCGCTGCAGCGAGCGCCTCGACCTGCGCCCGAACCTCGGTCTCCGTGCCGACGATTGCAATGTCCGCAGCATCTGCCGCTCCCTCGATGTCGAGCACTGCGCGGTACGAGGGCAGCTGGCCGTAGGCAGCGAACACCCGTGCGGCTGCCGCACGCGCCGCCGCGACATGGTGGGTCACCGCCACGGGGAACCCGGCGACGATCCGCGGTGCGGGGCGACCCGCCGCTGCGGCTGCGCCACGGATCGTCGGAATCGCCGTTTCGGCGAGGTACTTCGGTCCACCCATCCACACGGCCGTGCCATCGGCGAGTTCACCGGCCAGGCGCAGCATCTGCGGGCCCAGTGCCGCAACGATCACCGGGGGTGGCGACATCGTCGGGAGCTGCAGCTGCAGCGCCACGCTGTACTGCTCACCGCGAAAACTCACCTCGCGCGCAGCCAGCAGCGGCATCAGTACCGAGAGATACTCGCGCATATGGCGCGCCGGATGCGCGTAGTCCAGCCCGAGCATGTTCTGGATGACGATCCTGTGACTGAGTCCGATGCCGAGCGTGAAACGACCACGACTCGCTGCAGTCGCGGTCAAGGCCTGCTGTGCCAGTGCAGCCGGGTGGCGTGGCTGGACCGGCACGACGAAGGTGCCGAGCTCGATCCGGCGTGTCTCGCGTCCAGCGAGTGCCAGCATGGTGATGGCATCGGGGCCGAATATCTGGCTCACCCACACGGAATCGAAACCATCGGCTTCCGCCTTGCGCACCCGATGCATCATCTCATCGAGTGAGCCGGCCTCCCCCATCGTCACCCCGAGCCCGATTCCGATCCGCATCACCTTGCCTCCACCTCACCCGCCATCCAGGCGGCGCAGCGCCTGATGACGGTTCCAGCCGAAACCGGCGATCAGCCCAAGGATCATCGCAAGCTGTGCCAGCAGGGTCTGCAGCGTCGGGTAGAACCCCGCTGCGACGATGCGCGGCAGGAAGGACAGTGGTTCGATGTCGATGATCCCCGCCTCCTGCAGCGCAGCGACCCCCTTGCCGATCAGCACGACGGCCAGCACCGCCATCAGCCATGAGCTGTAGCTGAAGAAGCGGTCGATCCGCAGGCGCTGGCTGAAACGCAGCATGGCCCAGGTGATCACGGCCAGCACCAGGCTGGCGCTCAGCGCGCCCAGCAGCATGGCCATGCCGTTTCCCTGTGCCCAGATCGCCGTGTAGAACAGGATCGTCTCGAATACCTCGCGGTAGACGGCAACGAAGGCCAGCATGAACAGCAGCCACGCGGAACGACCCGACAGCACCCCGGACATCCTGCTGCGGATGTAGCGCTGCCACTGGTCGGCCTGTGCCTTGCCGTGCATCCAGATACCGACGGTGAGCAGCACCAGGGCTGCGAGAATCGAGCCGAAACCCTCGGTCAGCTCACGGCTCGCGCCGCTGATGTCGATCGCCCAGGTCGCCACCACCCAGGTCGCCACGCCGGCAAGCAGCGCCCCCACCCAGCCTGCGTGGACGTAGCGCAGCGCCTGCGGGCGATCCGCCTTGTGCAGGAAGGCAATCATCGCCACGATGATCAGCAGCGCCTCCAGGCCCTCGCGCAGCAGGATCGTCGCTGCACCAAGGAAAGCGGCAATCGCGCTGCCGTTGTCCCCCGCCAGGCTCGCCTCGGCATCATCGAAGAGCCCGTTGAGCACCCGGGCATGGCGCTCGAGGCTCTCGTTGCCCTCACCGCGCTGGATCGCCGCCCGATAGTCGCCCATCGCCTGCTCGACCTGCACGAGCAGTTCGGGGCTGCGTGCACCCAGCACCGGCTCGATGGGTTCGAAGCCGTCCAGGTACGCCGACAGCGCCAGCTTGCGCGCCTGCTGACGCTCACCACTGCGATACGCCGCCAGGCTCTGCGCGAGGCGCTCGCGTGCCAGTGCGAGCCGTCCGGCATCCTGCACACCCAGCACCTCGGGGTGCCCACGCAGGAACGCCGTCACGGCATCGGCACGCCCGGTACCGAGCGTCTCGCCGAGGCTTGCGGGCGTCATGGCGGTGAACGCTGCAAGGTCGGGAATGCGTGCCTGCAGCGAAGTGTCGTCTCGCCACAACCGCTCGCCCTCGTCCGCCGGCACCTGCGCAAAGGCAAGCCGTGCGACATGGAAGGCAAGCGCCCAGCGATCCTCGATCGAGAGATTCGCAAAGCTCTGCATCGGCGTGTCAGCGATGCCCTGGGTGATGACCTGGTAGAGCGCGAAGATGCTGCGCTCACGGGCGCGCTCGAGATCGGTGAAGGCGGTCGGGGGAATCGACGCCGCGCTTGCCGCGGGGCCGTCTCCATTACCGTGCGTGCCATGGCATGCGGCGCACTGCTCGGCATACAGCACCGCTCCACGTGCCGCATCCGGTGGCGCCGCCGGGGCAAGCGGCACGGGATAGACCTCGAGCAGCGCAGCGGCAAGCGTACGGGCAATGGCGGCAACCTCGGGCGTGGCACGCTTGTCCGCAATCGCAGCCCGGAGACGTGCTGCATCATCGAGGAACCCCTGTCGGCCCGGCCTGTCCGGCAGCCCGGCAATCAGGTGCGCAGCCGTACCGGCGAACTCGATCTGCTCGGCATACTCGACCGGGTTGGTGACGGCACCATCGGTCACGGCGCCTGCATAATCGATCGCGATGTAGTCGAGCAGCCGCCACGCCGTCTGCACGTCACCGTGATCGGCTTCGGCACAGAAAGCGTGGCCGGCAAACAGCAGGCTTGCCAGTACGAGCGCGGCCGCCCGGAAGGTGGATAGGTTCAGGGTCACGGATTCCTCGACGGGGTGCAGATCTCAATGAGTCTGATTATCACATGAACACCCTGCGCTGCGCTCCCCCACCCGGAATTCCTGCGCAAGGTGCAGGTTGGCGGCAAAACCCGTCCGCCACCACAACCAGGCCAGCAGGAAAAAGGAGAGGGTGAACAGCAGCGCGCCCCACCACTCACTGATGTTCTCGAGTGCATCGCGTGCATGCCGGTCCACGAGATAGAGCGGCGAGCCCGCATTGGCCAGGCCGAGCAGCGGCAACGCCATCACCAGCGCATGAAGCCCCATGGTGCCGCGGCGCAGCCTCGGGTCACCCCCCGTGCTGCGCAGTGCCCCAGCGACGATCAGCAGTGCAATGCAGGTGAACCCGAAGTAGATGACCACACCATAGCGACGCATCCAGCGATAGCCTGCGCCTTCGGTACCAAGAAAGGTCCCGTAGAGCACCAGCGCAACCGCGGCGGTCACTCCCAGCCAGGGCAACAGTGTGAGCATCCGGTCCCGCCGTGAAAGACACCGGGCAACGGCGGTGTGGCTCAGGAATCCATCAGCCCGACTCACCGGCGAGTGCCTGCGGCGCGCCATGGCGCCGCACATCCACCGCCACGGCGCTCATGCGCGGGATGCCACAGTGTGGGTCATAGTCCCGATCCACGGGAATCAGCCGCCCGATGTTGCTGCCGGCCTCGCGCACCCGCTCTGCCTCGTCGACTGCGTCCGAGAGCTCACCAAAGGCATGGGTCATCGACACCAGGCCACGGCGCAGCGCCGCATCGGACTCGGCAACCCCAAGGATGCTGCCGTGTTGCGAGCGGATCTCGACCAGTTCCCCGGGGGCCACCGAAAGCGCCTCGAGATCCGCGGGGTGCAGGAACGCCGGGTTGTAGCGAAAGTGGCGCACGAGGCGTTCGTGGCTGCGGCCGAAGGAGTTGTAGACGTCCGGCAGGCGCCGCGGCACCAGCCGATAGCCGAACTCCGGCGACACCGACTCCACCTCGGTGGCCACCTCGCCAAGCTGCGCGAGCATCGTCGCATCGGCCAGTTCGAGCCTGGCAAGACAGGACGGATCCTTTTCTCCGACGATGAACGAGACATCGTCGAAGACGTGGCCGTGAGGGTGCACCTTGACCTCCTCGAGCGGCACGCGCGAGCCGCTGACGAGAGCCCCCAGCAGTTCCTCGGTCGCCGGCTTGTGCTGCATGTCGAGCGCCGCGGGCGGTGCCCCCGCGCCGCCGACGATCCACGGCACGGCCGACTCGAGCGAGAGCGCAAGCCCCATGCGCTGGGCGAGGCCGTAGAAAAGCTCCCAGTCCTCGATCACGTCCGCGCCCGGTGGCGGGTCGATGAGCCGAGGAGCGTACTGCGCATAGGGAGACTCGTAGCCCATGCCGTAGGCATAGGTCGAGAGCGTCTCGATCGACTGCGTATACCCCGGCTGCTCGAGCGACAGCCGTGGCGCGATCACGTAGTGCGCGAGCGCTGCGGTTGCAGACATCTCCGTGTCCACGGTCACCAGCAGTTCGAGCTTGCGCATGGCGGCGATCGTTCGCTGCTGGTCCGGCCAGGCAGCGACGGGGTTACCGCCGACACAGATGAGCGCACGCACCTGGCCCTCACCCTCGAGCAGGATCTCATCGGGCAGTGCCGCCGTCGGCAGACCGGCGGCCGTGGCACCGAGGCCGCGCACCCGCAGCCGCTCGCCAAAGCCCCAGCCAGGTGTTGGCGCCACCGGCTGTGCCTGCGGACTGAATGCCGGCGTGAGCACACCGGGGTTTGGTACCCGGTCACCGGCGCGCAGCCAGCGGCCACATACCGTGTTCAGGCACAGCAGCAGGTATTCGCTCAGCGTGCCGCGTGGCGCCATATTGGGTCCGGTTCCCGCCACGGCAAAACCCCGTGGCCCGGCCGCGAAGAGGCGTGCGGCGTGCACCAGCCGTTCGGCCGGCACATCGGCACGCTGCTCGACGAGCTCTGGCGTGAATGGTTCGACCGCACGCGCAAGAAGCTCGAGCCCGTGCGCGTTCTCCGCAACGAAATGCCGATCGAGCAGCCCTTCCCGGATGATCAGGCGCAGCATCCCGGCGAGGATCACCGGGTCCTGCCCGGGACGACACTGCAGGTGCACGGTGGCCAGCCGCGCGGCCTCGGTGCTGCGCGGGTCGATGACGATGAGCTTCGTGCCACGGCGTGACGCCTGATGGAGCTGCCCGGAACCGTTGTTCGGCGGCGCGCCGATCGAGCGCGACACGGGCGGATTCGCACCGACGATCATCCACACATCGGCATCGGCGAAGGTCTGCGGGCCAGCCGCCCAGCGCCCGTGCAGCGCCATCGCAATGCCCTTGCCGGGCTTGTCGATGGTCGCCGGTGCAAAGCGCATCGGCGAACCGATGGCGTTCATCCACGCCATCGCCATCGGTGTGGCGAGCGGGTACATGAAGGCATAGGTTCCGGCGTAGAGCGCAACCGAGCGCGGCCCGTGGCGATCCAGCAGCTCGGCAATCTTTGCGGCGATCTCATCGAGTGCCTCACCGTGTGCAAGCGGTGCATGGCTGCCGTCGGGCAGGCGCTTCATCGAGTGCAGCAGGCGCCCCGAATGATTGTGGATGTCGGGCAGGGTGCGGCCCTTTGGACACAGATAACCCCGGTACAGCGGGTTGTCACGATCACCCGTGACACCGACCGCACGACCGTCTTCCACCTCGACCAGAATGCCGCAGTGCGCGGCACAGACACGACAGATCGTTGGATGGACTTCCGACATCCGCAACCTCCAGACACTCGAAACGAGGCCAAGCATATACCACGAGGCACGCAGCGGCGCCGATCTGCTGCGCCCCATTCCACCCGGCAAGCCGGCAAGAGTTCCCCTATCGGGGACGCGCCGGGGTGAATCGTGACACCATCCGCGACCGAAACAGCGGTGAACGAGCTCCCATGAGACAGAACACGAACCCAGCGGCAAGCATCACAACTGCCGATGACGATGGTTTCGACGCAGCGGCAGCGGCGGCGGACATTCACGCCAGCCTGGCGGATGGTGCACGCGAAACGGCGCTTGCCGCGCTGCTGCAGCGCCTGCCTGCGGCCGATATCGCCGATGCCATCGACCGGCTGTCCGATGCTGAGGCAATGCAGGTGCTCGATCGCCTCGGCGATGCCATGCAGCCGCAGGTGATCGCCTACCTGCCGTTGCTGCGCCAGGCGCGACTGGCAGCAGCGATGCCGCGCGAGATGGTGATCCAGCTGCTCGAGCACATGTCACCGGATGAGCGTGCCGACCTGTTCAACGCCCTTCCCGAGGGACGCGAAGCGCTGCTGCCGGCGATGGCGCAGGCCAAGCGCGAGGATATCCGTCGTCTGGCGAGTTACCCCGAAGGCAGCGTCGGCTCGATCATGAACTCGCAGTACGCCAGCCTGAGCCCCGAGTTCAGTGCGGCCGATGCGATCGAGGAACTGCGGCGCATCGCACCCGATCGCGAGACCATCTACAACGCCTACGTGACCGACACCGAGCGGCGCCTGATCGGCGTCACCTCGCTGCGTCGCCTGATCCTGGCGGCGCCGCAGACCCGCGTCGGCGAGCTGATGGACGCCGGCGCGATCATGGTGCGCGTCGACGATGACCGCGAGGCTGCGGCAACGCGCATCGCGCGCTACGACCTTATCGCGCTGCCGGTGGTCGATCACGAGCAGCGCCTGGTCGGCATCGTCACCGCAGACGATGCGCTCGATGTGCTCGAGGAGAAGGCAACCGAGGACTTCCACAAGTCGGGTGGGTCGCTGGGCGGTGTGTGGCCCGAGCGCATGAAGAACGCCTCGGTCCGCCTGCTCTATCGCAAGCGCGTGTTCTGGCTGGTGCTGCTGGTGTTCGCCAACGTGTTTTCCGGCGCTGGAATCGCCTACTTCGAGGAGCTGATTGCCGCCAACGTGGCGCTGGTGTTCTTCCTGCCGCTGCTGATCGACAGCGGCGGCAACGCCGGCTCGCAGTCATCGACACTGATGGTGCGTGCGCTGGCAACCGGCGATGTCCACCTGCGCGACTGGGCCGGAATGCTCGGGCGCGAACTGGCCGTCGCCACGCTGCTCGGGCTGACCATGGCGTTTGCGGTAAGCCTGGTCGGCCTGCTGCGCGGTGGCCCGGCAATCGCCCTGGTCGTGGCACTGACCATGGTCATGGTGGTGATCATCGGCAGCATGATCGGCATGTCGCTGCCGTTCCTGCTGAGCCGCTTTCGCGGTGACCCGGCCTCGGCCAGCTCGCCACTGATCACCACCATCGCCGATGCCAGCGGCATCCTGATCTACTTCTTCGTTGCCAGCCGCCTGCTGCCGCCGCCTGGCACGGGTTGAGGGGAATCCGACGCACCGGACACTGCCGCAAGGCGCGGGACAGCCCGAGTCCGGTGCAATCTGCTATCGTCACACGCAGAACTTTCGATCGAATCGGACAGGAGCGCACGACGTGGATTCCTTCCTTGGGCTCTTCGGCAGATCGCCATTCGGACCACTCGCACAACATACCGAGCGGGTTCATGACACCGTGGCCCTGATCCGGCCGCTGCTCGAGGCGTTCATGGCCGGGGACTGGGAGAAGACCGAAGAGATCCACGAACGCATCCGCGGACTCGAACAGCAGGCCGACACGATCAAGAACGATATCCGCGATCATCTGCCGAAGTCGCTGTTCATGTCGGTGGACCGCGGCGACATCCTGCGCTTCCTGCGCACCCAGGACCGCATCGCGGATGCCGTCGAGGACATTGGCGTCCTGCTCATCATGCGCCACACCCCGACCCCGGAGCAGATGAAGCCGGGCGTACTCGCGTTCATCGAGGCAGTGGTCGCCACCTGCGAGGCGTGGCGTCAAGCCGCACAGGAACTGCCCCTGGTGCAGAAGGTGTCCTTTGCCGGGCCAGTGGTGGAGCGGGTTCAGCAGCAGATCACCAAGGTGCGCAATTGCGAGCGCGAGGCCGATCGGCATCAGGCGGCTGCGACCCGACAGCTGTTTACCTACGAGGAGGAGATCGGGGCCCTCTCGATCATGCTCTGGATGAACATCTTCCGGGTGCTCGGCACGGTGGCAAACCACGCCGAGAGCGCCTCCGACCAGCTGCGCCTGATACTGGCAAGCCGATGAGCGCAAGAGCGCAGCGCCGCAACCCGCGGCATGCGAGAATGTACGCCCCACAAGAGACAAGACCACACCCATGGAATGGCTGATCGACCCGTCCATCTGGATGAGTCTGACGACCCTGGTGATCCTGGAAATCATCCTGGGCATCGACAACCTGGTTTTCATTGCCATCCTCGCCGACAAGCTCCCGCCCGCGGAGCGTGACCGGGCGCGCATCATCGGCCTGAGCCTGGCGCTGCTGATGCGGCTCGGCTTTCTGGCGCTGCTGTCGTGGCTGATACACCTGACCGCGCCGCTGTTCGAGCTGGGCGGCCTGAGCTTTTCGGGGCGCGATCTGATCCTGCTCGCCGGTGGCCTGTTCCTGCTGTTCAAGGCCACCACCGAACTGCACGAGCGCATCGAGGGCCACGGACACGATCACCAGGGCACGCGGGCATCCGCCGCCTTCGGCATGATCGTCGCTCAGATCGTGGTCCTCGATGCGGTGTTCTCGCTCGATTCGATCATCACCGCCGTCGGCATCGCCGATCACCTCGCGGTGATGATGGCCGCGGTGGTGATCGCGATGGCAGCGATGATGCTGGCAAGCAAGCCACTGACCGAGTTCGTCAATCGCCACGCCACGGTGGTGATCCTGTGCCTTGGCTTCCTGCTGATGATCGGCTTCAGCCTGGTGGCGGAAGGCCTGGGTTTCGAAATCCCCAAAGGCTATCTGTACGCGGCAATCGCCTTCTCGATCCTCATCGAGAGCTTCAACCAGTGGTCGGCCTTCAACCGCGAGCGCTTCCAGCGCCGGCTGCCGCTGCGCCAGCGCACGGCCGATGCGGTGCTGCGACTGCTGGGTTCACGCCCGGCGGCCGTCACGGATGGCACCAGCGCAGCGGGTGGAAGCGCGAGCGCTGGTAGCGACACGAAGGAACGGCTGCATGCAGCCGAGCACGACATGATCCGCAGCGTGCTGACGCTTGCCGAGCGCTCGGTCGCCAGCGTCATGACGGTGCGCCAGGACATCCAGTGGATCGACAGCCACCGCGGACCCGAACATGCCCACACACGGCTGCTCGAGTCGCCCCATACCCGCCTGCTCGTCGGTGATGGCGAGCTCGACAACCTGCAGGGGGTGGTGCAGAGCCGCGATCTGCTGGCGGCACTGCTCTCCGGTCAACCGCTGGCGCTTGCGGAGCATCTGCGCGAGCCCGTGGTGCTGCCCGAATCGACCACGGCGCTGCAGGCGCTGGAACGTATCCGCCAGCACCCCATCCCGCTGGCGGTGGTCGTGGATGAATACGGCAGCATCGAAGGGCTGGTGACGGCAAACGACTTCCTGGCCGCCATTGCCGGTGATCTGATCGACACGCGTGACGCGGACCACGGCGCCGAACATCAGCCGAACGGGGACTGGGTGGTCGATGCCTCGCTTTCGGTGGAAGACCTGCAGCAGGCGACCGGCATCCGGCTCGAGCGCGACCCGGCCTATGTGACGCTTTCGGGCCTGTTCCTGCACCGCCTCGAACGCCTGCCGGTGGTGGGCGACCGCATCAGTTGCGGCAACTGGCGGCTCGAGGTGCTGGACCTGGAGCGTCGTCGGGTGGGCAGGGTGAGAATCGGTGTGCTGCAGCCGGGTGACACCGGCCTGGCACTGGCAGATGCGCACGGCAAATGAGCTTTCACAGGAAATCGAAATGAGATATAACCCATAGACAAATGGGCCCTGTGCGAGGTTGTAGACGACCCATAACGATAATGTGCAACCCGGAGCAGACAACACCATGAAAGGAACCCGTCTCACGCGAAACATCACCGCAGCATGTCTTTCCCTGGCATGCGCGCCCCTCGCCATGGCGCAGCAGTCCACCGCACCCGAGCGCAGTTCGGGGCTGGAGGAGATCATCGTCACTGCGCAGAAGCGCGAGGAGAACCTGCAGAAGGTACCGATCTCCATCACCGCACTCAGTGCCGACATGCTGAGCAAGTACCGCGTCACCGATCTGCAGGACCTCGACGCGCTCGCACCGAACTTCTACGTCATCGACCAGGGCGTACGCTCGATCCCGCTGGTGACCATCCGCGGCATCACCTCGGGGGCGGCCGACAACGCCGTCGACCCCAAGGTCGGCATGTACCTGGATGGCGTCTATATCGGTCGCTCGGTCGGCTCGATCTTCGATCTTGCCGACATCGAGCGTGTCGAGGTACTGCGCGGTCCGCAGGGCACGCTGTTTGGCAGAAACGCCACTGCCGGCGCAGTCAGCATGACCACCTCGGCACCGAGCGGCGAATTCGGCCTGAAGCAGGAGGTGTCCTTCGGCAGCCGCAACGCCTTTCGCAGCCGCACCAACCTGAACCTGCCCGCATGGGGTCCGCTCAGCCTGAAGATTGCCTACCTGCACGATGAGAACGACGGCATCAGCAAGAACCTGATCGCCGGGCAGACGGTCGATCTGTCGCTGTTCGGTCCCGGTTTCGGCACGATGAAGTACGCGAAGAACCTTGGCAGCAAGGACGTCGACGCGGTGATGCTCGCCGCTCGGCTCGCGGCAAGCGATACGCTGCAGATCGACTACCGCTTCGACTACACCGACAGCGAGACCGTCGGCAACCCGGCCCAGCAGCTCGCCCTGGTGGCCGTGCCCCCGGAGCTCTACTACGCGCAGCCGCTGCTCGGCGGCATCACCAACCTCAGCACCCACAGGCTGCACCGCGTTGCCAACGCCAGCAGCATCCAGCCGCTCACCGTGCGCGGCCACAACCTGACGCTGAGCTGGGACATCGGCGAGGGCATGAACCTCAAGAGCATCAGCGCCTATCGCGAGATGGAACAGGGCTTCAACATCTATGATCTGGCCGGCACCGGCGGCTGGAAGACCATGATCCCCGGCATGCCGGCACCGGTGCCGTTCTTCAGCCTGCTCACCGCGCGCTCGACCGAGCAGCGCCAGTTCAGCCAGGAGCTGCAGTTCACGCTCAGTCGCGATGCCTACACCTTCGTTGCGGGCCTGTACTACTTCAGCGAACACTCACCGGCAACCAACGTGCTGGGAATGTTCTCGCCGGTGATCGGCGGGATGCTGATCCCGCAGACGGCCTACGGCAGTGGCGTGAACCAGAGCGTCGCCGACAACGAATCGCTCGCCGTCTATGCGCAGGGCACCTGGCACGCAACCGAGAAGCTCGACCTCACGCTCGGCCTGCGTCACACCGAGGACGATCGTCGAAACCGGATCATCCAGCAGTCGGCAAGCGCCACCGGTGCCGCACTGCCGCCGGGTGTCTACAAGACCGACTACGGCAAGACCAACTACTCGCTGATCGCAAGCTATTCGATCACGCCCGATGTGATGGTCTATGCAAAGACCGCGACGGGCTATGTTGCCGGTGGGGTGATGAGCGGCATCCCCTACGACCCCGAGGAGCTCACGAGCTATGAGCTCGGCATCAAGTCGCAGTTTCTCGACAACCGGCTGCGCGTCAACGCCGCCGGCTACTACATGGACTACGAGGACGCACAGGCACAGCTGTTCATCGACGGCGTGCAGCTGTTCGTCAACGCGGCCGAATCGACCATCCAGGGCCTCGAGCTCGAGGTCGAGGCAGCTCCCCTCGATGGCCTGACCCTGAGTGCCACCCTGGGCATCACCGACTTCACGAACGGGAAGTTCGTGCTGGGCGGCGTCGACATGGCAGACGACTTCCGCAACATCTACACGCCAAAAAGGGCCTGGCGCCTCTCGGGCCAGTACGATCTGCCCTGGTCCGTGTTCGGCGCCACGCCGTTCCTGCGGCTCGATGCCCGCCACAGCTCGACCGCGTACGCGCTGGCGCAGAAAAGCACAGACCCCGTCCTCGACAGGCTCGCGGTCACCAAGGCGCACTGGATCCTCGATGCGCGCGCGGGCATCGCCTCGTTGCCACTGGGACGCACCACGGCGAACATATCGGTGTGGGCGAAGAATCTGCTCGACAAGGACGATGTCGTCGACTTCGCCCCTGAGGTGATCAACCGCACCGGACAGTTCATCAACAGCCGTACGGTTGGTGTGGATCTCGCCATCGAACTCTGATCGAGCCCTGGCATCGTGCCCCGTCTCGGGGCACGTGTCACGATGCGGGGAAGCCGACCGCGAGAGGGAAAGGAGCATGGGCACGCTGAACATTGCCGTCGTCGTCGGCAGCCTGCGCAAGGAGTCGTACAACCGCCAGCTCGCACACGCGCTGGTGCGCCTGTTTCCGGATGACCTCAGGGCGCAATTCGTGCGCATCGACGACCTGCCACTCTACGATCAGGACAGCGATATCGTGTCACCGGCGGCACCGGTGGCACGGTTTCGCGCCGAGATCGCGGCGGCGGATGGGGTGCTCTTCGTCACGCCCGAGTACAACCGCTCGATTCCCGGCGTGCTGAAGAACGCCATCGACCAGGCCTCGCGACCCTGGGGCGAGAGCAAATGGGCCGGCAAGCCGGCAGCGGTCGCCGGTGTCTCGATCGGCGCAATCGGCACGGCGGTTGCGCAGGCACACCTGCGCAGCGTGCTCTCCTTCCTGGCGATGCCGGAACTCGGCCAGCCCGAGCTGTACCTGCAGTGGAAGGACGGGCTGGTCGTCGATGGCGCGATCGGACCGGGAAGCCGCGAGTTTGCGCAGGGCTTCATCGATTCCTTCGCTGCCTGGGTCCGTCATCACCGGAAGTAGGCGCCTCCGAGCACATCGCCCACGCAGCCGCTGCAGCCACGCGCGGGGCCTGCCCTCGTGCGAGGGAGGCCAGCCGTGCCACCGATGATTGACCCGCAGCGCACGATCAGATGCCGCCGATGCAGATGTACTTGAGCTCGGTGTAGTCGTGCAGTCCGTACCTCGAGCCTTCCCTGCCCACGCCGGACTGCTTGATGCCGCCGAAGGGGGCAACCTCGGTCGAGATCAGCCCGGTGTTGATGCCGACGATGCCGCACTCGAGCGCCTCGGCAACGCGGAAGGCACGTGACAGGTCACGCGTGTAGAAGTAGCCGGCAAGCCCGACCTCGGTCGCGTTTGCCAGCGCGATCACCTGCTGCTCGCTCGAGAAGCGCAGCAGCGGTGCGACCGGTCCGAAGGTTTCCTCGTGGGCAATGCGCATCCCGGCATCGACATCGAGCAGCACGGTCGGCTCGTAGAAGGTGCCACCGAGCGCATGGCGTCGCCCACCGGCTGCCACGCGTGCTCCCCGGGAAGTGGCATCGGCGACATGCGCCTCCACCTTGGCAAGCGCGGCTGCATCGATCAGCGGACCCTGGTCGGTGGCATCGGCCAGACCATCACCAACACGCAGCCTGCCGATCGCCGCGATCAGTTTCCCGGCAAAGGCCTCGTACACCGCATCGTGCACATACAGGCGGTTTGCGCACACACAGGTCTGCCCGGTGTTGCGGTACTTGCTGGCGATCGCCCCTTCGACCGCGGCATCGAGGTCGGCGTCCTCGAACACGATGAACGGTGCGTTGCCGCCAAGCTCGAGCGAGATGCGCTTCAACCCTGCAGCGCACTGCGCCGCAAGCTGCCTGCCGACTTCGGTCGAGCCGGTGAAGCTCAGCTTGCGCACGCGTGGGTCGGCGCACAGCTCTGCACCGATCGCCGGCGCATCGCGTCCGGTGACGATATTGATGACGCCTGCCGGCACACCGGCGCGCTCGGCCAGCACCCCGATGGCGAGCGCCGAATACGGCGTCTGCAGCGCCGGCTTGCAGACCACCGTGCACCCCGCCGCCAGCGCCGGGCCGAGCTTTCGTCCGAGCATCGCCGAGGGAAAGTTCCACGGCGTGATCGCAGCGACCACGCCCACCGGCTGGCGAATGGTCAGGATGCGCTTGTCGGCAGCATGCCCCGGAATGGTGTCGCCGTACATGCGCTTGGCCTCTTCGCCAAACCACTCGATGAAGCTCGCCGAGTAGGCGATCTCACCACGCGATTCGGCGAGCGGCTTGCCCTGCTCCGCCGTCATCAGCCGCGCCAGATCCTCCTGGTGCTCCATCATCAGCTGGTGGAGCCGACGCAGGATCTGCGCGCGCTCCTTCGCGGTTCTCGCTGCCCAGGCGGGGAAGGCGCGGTGTGCCGCCGCGATCGCCCGGCGGGTTTCCTCGGCTCCCATGTCCGGCACCGTTCCGAGCAACTCACCCGTTGCCGGGTTATGCACCTCGCAGCTGCCGCCGTTCTCCGCCGCACACCACTGCCCGTCGACCAGACAGTGCGTGCGCAGTAGTTCGGGATCGGAGAGATCAAGCCCCTGCGGTTTCGATGTATCCATGGCCGGCCCCCCTCACGTAGCTGCGTGAGCCGACCGTAGCGTCAGGACACCCCGCGCTGCAAGCGGCAGGGCCGACTCAGGTGTGCTCGATCGCCCCAGCCGTACGCCGCCGGGCAGCGCCGGCAAGGCCGATCAGCGCCAGGCCGAAGAGTGCGAGCGTCGAGGGCTCGGGCACCGCCTGCTGCTGCTTCTCCTCACCGTAGAGCTCGAGACGTGCCGATGAGAGCTCGAACCTGTTAATGCTCGGAAAAGTCGTCTCGAACCAGAGATAGAACTGCTGATTCGCGACGATCTGGTCGAACACCGTGGCCATATAGCCGCTGTCACTGAAGGTGAACGACTGCGGGCCGTTATTGGTGAGTGATGGCCCTGTGCTTCCGGCAACTGCATGCGTATAGCTGTCGGCTGGCCGAACCCGCCAGTTCTCGAAACCACCGAGCTGGTCCTTCGCATCTGCGAAATCAAGCGTCAACACGAAATGATCGATGCTCTCAAAATCGATACCCGAAAAATCGAACATGTCCGCGAATCGCTGGCACCTCGTGTGGTTACTCCCCTGCACGATAAGCGAGTTGGCCTGCAGGGAATCGCAGCCATAGCTTGCGGTGCTGCCGCTGGTCGTGCCGACACGGCCAGCTGTCGAGCCGTAGTCGTGTTCGATCGCACCCAGCAGCACGGGGGCGGCCAGTGCCGGGGTGCTCAGTACGGTGGAGACTGCGAGAATCTGCAGAAATCGGGTCGCGACGCCTTCCAATGACATGTCAACTCCTTGTTCATGAACGTGTTGCCTGCTCGCAGAAGCAGGGCATTTTCAACAGGTGCGCATATAAAGCAACAAACATACCACAATAATAAAGATACATGAAATCAATTACTTGAGCTTTATGTAAGAATTACATCACGCCGCTTGAACTGAGGCATGTAAAGAAAGTTGACAGAGATGCGTGGGTATCGCGTATTTCGGAATACCACCCATCAGCATGCGGGAGTGCTGCAGAAAGCTGGAGGAGCCGCCGGACGCGCCCATCCTTCGTCATCCCCGCGAAAGTGGGGGGCAGTACGCTGCGAGCTGCCTGGGTTCCCGCTTTCGCGGGAATGACGGTATGTTTTCCACCCTTCGTCACCCCCGCGGAAGCGGGGGGCCATACATGCAAGGCATCTCCGGTGCCGCAAGGGTGTCGTCACCCCCGCGCAAGCGGGGGGCCATACGTGCAAGGCGTCTCCGGTGCCGCAAGGGTGTCGTCACCCCCGCGCAAGCGGGGGGCCGGTATGCTGCGAGTTGCCTGGGTTCCCGCTTTCGCGGGAATGACGAGGAAGGAGCGGGTATGACGAATGAAGGAGCGGGAATGACGGGGTGCTCGAACCTCGAACGCTCAGACCTCGAACGCTCGGACCTCGAACGCTCGAACCTCGAACGCTCGGACCTCGAACGCTCGAACGCTCGAACCTCGGGCGCTCGGACCTCGGGCGCTCGGACGCCCGGACGCCCGGACGCCCGGACGCCGGACGCCGGACGCTATTAATGGTGCGACGGGGCCGAGTGGGCGGCCTTCGTCACGCTCCGATCGGCGAGGGCAGCGCTTCGGGGAAGTGTCGCTCCCTGGCAAGCTCCGGCACGAAGCGCCCCTTGAGCAGTACGTTCCAGTAGAACC
>CAZSYV010000023.1:19213-29804 GCA_964610955.1 uncultured Klebsiella sp.
TCCCTGGCAAGCTCCGGCACGAAGCGCCCCTTGAGCAGTACGTTCCAGTAGAACCAGGGCAGGAAGGAGCGCTTGAGCCACCAGTAGAAACGGCGCGGGATGCGCGAGTCCACGGGCAGCGTGGTGGCCACCGTGCCAGCGTAGGTGAACTCGGCGAGCATCACCCTGCCGCGCGAGGTGGTCACCGGGCAGGCGGTGTAGCCGCTGTAGCGCGCGCCGGCCTTGGCACCCTGCAGGGCCGACAGCAGGTTGCTCACCAGGATGGGCGCCTGCGCCTTCACGGCGGCTGCCGTCTTGCTGGTCGGCAGCGAGCTGCAGTCGCCCAGCGAGAAGACGTTGCCATAGCGGACATGGCGCAGGGTGTTCTGGTCGACGTTGACCCAGCCTTCGGCGTTGGCGAGCGCGCTCTGGCGGATGAAGTCGGGCGCACTCTGTGGCGGCACGACGTGCAGCAGGTCGTAGGCGACCTCCTCGCGCACCTTCTCGCCGTTCTGCGTGCTTTCGAAGACGGCGATTTTTTCGTCGCCGCGCACCTCGACCAGTGCATTCTCGAGGCGCGCCCTGGCACCGTAGGACTCCACGATGCGGCTCAGTGCCCTGGCATAGAAGGGAACGCTGAACAGCACTGCGCCGCCATTGCGGAACTGGATGCTCTGGGCCTTCACGCCGTTGTTGCGCCAGTGGTCGGCAGACAGGTACATGGCCTTCTGCGGTGCGCCCGCGCACTTGATGGCACCGGCGGGCTGGGTGAACACGGCGTTGCCGCCCTTGAAGTTCTGCACCAGCTCCCAGGTGTAGGGCGCCAGATCGAAACGGTAGTTGCTGGTCACCCCGTTCTTGCCGAGCGCCTCGGGCAGCCCCTTGATGGCACCCCAGTTGAGCTGGATGCCCGCAGCGACCACCAGGAAGTCATAACCGACGCGCTCACCATCGGTCAGTTCGATCTGGTTATTCTCGGGATCGAAGCCCTTGACCGCCTTGGCGATATGCGCCGTGCCGCCGGGCAGCACGCTGCTCAACGGACGTTTCGTGTTCGCGATGTCGTACGCACCGCCGCCCGCCAAGGTCCACGCGGGCTGGTAAAAATGGCTCTCGGCGGGATCGACGATGGCAATGTCGAGGTTCGCCTGCTGACGACGCAGCCCCGCGGCCACGCTGATGCCGGCGGTACCGCCTCCGATGATCACAACTGTGTGCTTCTGTGCTGACATGACGGACCTCTCTCGAAAAATGGCGGCAACAACCGAAGGGAGCGCCTGCAATATGAGAGGCATCTTAGGAAACAAGTGTTTCCGAAAGAAGGAATGAAAAACTATATGAATATTCCTTGGCGGCACCGACGTGCCAATGTACGTGGAGGCGGCGCTTCACCTCACCTCACCTCACCACGCCAGCCCTCTGCTCCGGCGTCAGCAGCGCGTTGGCCTTGCCTCGTGCCTTCGCGGCTGCCGGATCGGCGAGTGCTTCGAGCACGACGGCATAGTTGAGCCACAGCATGCCGTGCGCGGGGAAACGTTCGGTGCCCTGGGCCAGCACATCGCGGGCACGCTCGTCCCGACCGGTCAGATGCAGGAAGTAGCCGAGAGAGGACAGTGCTTCCGGATCGGCAGGCGCGAGCTCACTCCAGCGGCTGAAGGCGGGCTCTGCCACGCCATACTGCTTCGCGACGGCCGCCGAGATCGCAAGCGCGCTCCAGGCGAGCGTGCTGTCGGGGAAGGATTCCGTCATTGCCTGCGCAGTCTGCACCGCCGCCCCTGCCTGGCCGGCATTCAGCTGTGCCATCGCGTACTGGCGCACGATCCCCGGGTCGGCAGGTGCGAGTTCCCTAGCGCGGTGCGCCGCAGCCAGCGCCTGGGCATTGCGCTTGGTAGCCGCGTAATAGCGCGTCAACGTCGACTCGAGCACGGCACTCGGCATCGGTTGTGCGCGAACCACGTTCTCGATCAGGGCATCGGCGCGATCGCGCTCGCCACCGAGCCAGAGGAGGTGCGCAAGGCCGTAGAGCGCATCCGGCTGCGCGGGCTGCCTCGCAAGCACCGCTTCCCAGGCCGCCCGCGCACCGGGCGCGTCACCGAGGCGCTCGATGATGCGTGCGCGATCGACGAGCACGTCTGGCTCGATGTCCGTGCGCTGCGCGAGCTCATCGAGCGTTGCGCGAGCGCTCCTGAAGTCACCGCGCGCCTCGGCGAGCAGTGCCTCGAGATGAAGCGGCAGGAAATGCCCGGGCTGCAGCCTGCGCGCGCGCCGAGCGGCAGCCTCGGCCTCGTCCAGATGCCCGGTCCTCAGCGCCGCCTCCGCCCACAGGCACTGCATGTCGAAGTTGCCGCCGTAGTGGCGCTGGATCGGCGCAAAGCGCGCATAGGTTTCCGCAAAATCATGGCGTCTCAGCGCCGCAATTGCCGCGTCGGCCTCGCGGAGCACCTCCGCGTGCTGCGCATCGGTGAGCCGACCACCGCCGTCGTCGAACTGGCGCATGACGATGGCCACCAGCCACAGCGCCGCAATCAGCACACCAAAGCCCATCTGCAGCGCACGCTTGAACGTCATTCCCTGGGTGTTGACGAGCACGCCCGTCTGTTCGAGCGCCACCGTGCGCTGGGCACGATACTCGGCCCAGTCCGCTGCGCTGACCATCGCGCTGGTCGTCTCCCACGTGTAGTCGAAACTCGCTTCGTGGCGCCTCGACTGCACCTCGCAGCGATAGCGGAAACCCGGCCCCTCGTGCTCGAAACGGCTCGCCCTCACCCGGTGCACGCAGCGGCCATGCACGATGACGCGATGATGCAGCCGCATCGGATGGCGCAGCGCCCAGGGCTGGCGACGCGTTTCGTGCTCATCGACGCTGTCGAGCCCGAGCAACAGACCATAGGCCGCATAGACGAACGCCTCTGGCGGCTTTTCTCCGGGCTTGCCCCAGGTCGGCAGCGCATGACCGGCATCGACGCTCAGCGCGTTTGCCATGACATCGTCACTGAAGCCCGTCGCCTCGAGATCCGGGACGAGCGCTGGGAAGCGCTGCTGCAGTGCGTCTGCACGCTGCCTTGCGAAGGACTGGCGGCCATCGTGCAGCAGGATCGCGCGCAGCTCGTCGGCGAAGAAACCATCTGCACCGAGGGTCTGCGTGACGCATCCCTTGCCGCGGCGATCGAGCTCGAAGCGCTCGGTCAGGCTCAGCGTGCCCAACCGTGCGGATGCCAGCTCGCTCAGGGTGTCTGCCGTTGGCAGCAGGTCGAGTCCGACGCCATACGGTGGTGGTGTGCGATGCGCCAGATCGCCGCGCTGCCCGATCAGCGTCGGGTCGATGTAGTGGTGCATGCCCTGCCACTCGAGACCAACGATCGCATGATCGAAGGCGTAGGCCGACGGCATCAACCGGGCGACAGCCGCGCGCCACTGGCTGGCAACGAGCACGGGCCAGGCATCCACGCCGAGCGCACGCAGCAGCGCCGCCAGCAGCACGCTCTTGTCCTTGCAGTCACCGAAACGACGGCGCAGTGCGCTGCCCGCACCGCTCGGCAGCACTCCGGCGCCATGGCCAAGGTCGACGGCAAGATAGCGCACCTCCTCCTGCACGAAGCGGATGACGTTCAGCACGGCCTGTTCCGGGCTCGCTCCCTCGGCCAGTCGGGCGGCCTCTCCCCTCACCTCGGCCTGCCCATCCGCGAGCGCCTCCGCCCACAAGCCGGAGATGCAGCGCGCAACCGCCTGCCACGAATCCCAGCCCGAGACCTCGAGCAGCGGCCAGTGCCAGTGACTGCCTGGCACGTTGTCCTCGCCCACGAAGCGTGGCGGCGCGCGCTGTGACCACTCGACGAGCCCGGTGCTCTCACGCTGCTCGGGCAGCGGTCCGTCGCCGCCGGGGTGCAGCCTCCAGCGCACGGGAGCCTCGTCGGCGAGGTGCAGCGTGAAGAACACCTGCGCAAGCGGTGCGCGCCAGGCGAAGGGGAAATAGGTCGTGAAGGCCAGACCCGGCAGACGCTCGCGCGGCTCGATGGTCCATGCCAGATCGACGACGTCGCCAACGCGCACGTCCTCGAGCAGTGCGACCAGCGACACGCGGCCATTGAGCACCTGCTGCTCGAGCTGCTGCTCGCGCTGGCGCAGCAGGAAGTCACTGGCCGCGACGGGCGTGCGCTTGCGCCAGGCGCCGTCGGCCTCGAGGCGCCAGATCACCAGCTCGTGGACGATCAGACACTGCGCATCCGGTTCGAACTCGAGCTCGACCTGCGCGAGCGCCTGCACGGCCGCAATCGACAGCAGCTGCCGTACCCAGCGCCGCGCAATCGTCTGCGAGGCGACGTGGTGCTGCTCATCGAGCAGCAGCCAGGCAAGCGCCTCATCAGCTGGAGGACGAAAACTCCAGTCGATCTCGCGCGGCAGCCGCCAGGCGGGAGGCGGGGCAAGCGACCACTGGGCCTGTTCGAGAGAGACGGTACGGCGAATCGACATGAGCGGCACACTGCTGCCAGAGATTCCGCGCAGCTTAGCGGTTCCGAGGTGACGGGGGAATCTCGTTTGCTCAGCCGATATGGATGATTTTTCCCGGATTCAGGATGTTCCGCGGGTCCAGCGCCTGCTTGATGGTGCGCATCAGGGCGATGGCATCGGCGCCGGCTTCCTCGAGCAGAAAATCCATCTTGTGCAGGCCGATGCCGTGCTCGCCGGTGCAGGTACCACCGAGACCGAGCGCACGCTCGACCACCTGGCGGTTGAGCTGCTCGGCGCGTGCGCGCTCGTCAGCATCGTCGGGATCGATCAGGTAGCCGAAGTGGAAGTTGCCGTCACCGACGTGGCCGAGCAGAAAATAGGGAATGCCGCTCGCCTCGGCTTCCTCGACGCTCGCGAGCAGTGCATCCGCCAGACGCGAGATCGGCACGCAGGTGTCAGTGGTCACGCAGCGGCAACCGGGGCGGCTCTGCACGGCGGCATGGAAGGCGTTGTGGCGCGCCGTCCACAGCCGGGTGCGCTCCTCGGGCGCGTCGGCCCACTCGAAGTCATCACCGTGGTGCGCGCTGGCGATTTCCTGCACGGTCCGCGCCTGCTCCCTGACACCGGCCGGCGAGCCGTGGAACTCCATCAGCAGCAGTGGCTGCTCGTGCAGGGCGAGCCTGCTGTGCCGGTTGACGGCACGCACGCTGCCGGCGTCGAGCAGCTCGACCCGGGCGATGGGCACACCGAGCTGAATGATCTGGATCACCGTGTCCACCGCATCGGCAATGCGTGAAAACGAGCAGACCGCCGCCGACACCGCCTCGGGCAAGGGATGCAGGCGCAGCGTGATTTCGGTGATCACACCGAGCGTGCCCTCGCTGCCGACGAACAGGCGCGTCAGGTCGTAGCCGGCACTGCTCTTGCGGGCACGGGTGCCGGTGCGCACGGCGCGGCCATCGGCGGTGACCACCTCGAGCGCCAGCACGTTCTCGCGCATGGTACCGTAGCGCACGGCGTTGGTGCCGCTGGCACGTGTCGCGGTCATGCCGCCCAGCGTGGCATTGGCGCCCGGGTCGATCGGGAAGAACAGGCCGGCGCCACGGAGCTCGGCATTGAGCTGCTCGCGCGTGACACCGGGCTGCACGGTGGCGGTGAGGTCTTCGGCGTTGACACCGATCACCCGGTTCATGCGCCCCAGGTCCAGGCTGATGCCACCCTGCACCGCCAGCAGCTGGCCCTCGATCGAGGAACCGATGCCGTAGGGAATCACCGGCACGCGCTCGGTCGCACACAGGCGCACGGTGTCCTGCACATCGCGCGTCGATTCGGCAAAGACCACGGCAGCCGGCGGCGGCACCGTGGTGAAGACCGACTCGTCACGGCCGTGGTGCTCGCGCACCGCTGCGGCATCGGAGAACTGCACACCAAAGCGCTGGCGCAGCGCCTCGATCAGCGTTGCCGGCACGGGACGGAGCCGGACCTCAGGTTCGAGCGTGGAAGATGCGCTCATCGGCTGGCCGGCACTGGCAGGAACACGGCGACGGCATCAGGCCGGCTTGCGCGCCAGCAGGGTGGCGAACTGCAGCTGCGCGCCATTGTGCATGGTGCCGAGGTCCTCGTTGTACTTCAGCAGTTCCCAGCCCGCATAGGCTTCGCGCAACTGCCCCGGAGCCAGGGTGAAGGGGAAATTCATCGGGCAGGGGTGCTCCGCGGTGTCCATCGCCGCGACGATCAGGTTGTGACCGCCCGGCACCGTGCAGCGCTGCATGTCGGCCAGCACCGCATCGACGCGCGTCGGGTCGAGGAACATCAGGGTCACGGTGCAGGCGATGAAGTCGTAGGTCTCACCCAGATTCGCATCGTTGATGTCATACCGTCGCGCATCGATCGTGGTGATCCCTTCCTGCGCGATAATCGATCGCAGCGTACCGATCGCGTTCGGGTTGGCGTCGAGTGCGACCACCTCGAAGCCGCATCGCGCCAGATAAAGTGCGTTGCGACCGCCCCCACAGCCCATGTCCAGCACCCTGGCGGCCGTGATGAGCCCGCAGGCCTGCACCACTTCACTGTGCGGCGGACTCAGACCAAAGCGGGCGTTGTACCCGGCTGCATCCAGAATCTGGGCATTCAACTCCGTGCTCCTTATCTTGCGCATGGGAAGGGTCACTGGTCCCACATGATCCCCGGGCCCAGCCAGGCTGTCCCGTCGTCCGGATCTTCCTTCCGGTCACCCTGCCCCGAGCCGTTGCCGATGCATCATAAGACAAAGCAAGGCGAGAGAGGCGGATCGATTCGGGTTGAAGAATGCGTGATTCCTTCCATACTTCTGTCGCCGCACCGCAATGCAAAGACAGCAACATGACAGCGAAGACCTGCGCCGAGACGGCTCGCGAGACCCTGATGCAGATTTCTTCGCGCAAGCTCTCGCCAACGCCCGACAACTACCGGGCGATATACAACGAGATCGCCGGGATTCCCGGCACGACCGACTTCCCGACACAGGCCCTGCAGGCCGCTGCAGAGGCCCTGCCGGCGCATACCGCGTTCCAGAAGCAGCAGAGAGCGGCGTTCGAACACGCAATTGCCCAGGCCAGCTGGGAAGAATTGCAGTGCGTGCTCGTCGACTACGCCTCACGCGACGATTCCGACACACGGCTCGATGACACCGACACAGCTGTCGATGCCCTCCTGACCGATCCTGCGGAGCCTCGCTCCGGGCTCATGGTGGCGTTGTGCGAGCAGGTTGCACGCCTGGTGGAGAACAGCCTGCCGGCGCTGGGCGAGGATGACTCGCGCTTTTCCCGGCTCGCATCCGAGGTGATCGAGCATCTGCGTGATCCCGAAGTCGACCATGTGCAGCTCGGGACCCGTCTGACCGAGTTCTGCCGCCGACTCTCGTTCGTTGCCGAGGATCAGGCCGAAATCCGCACGACCCTGCTGAGGCTGCTGCATGTGGTCACCCAGAACATGGGTGAGATCAGCATGGACGATGGCTGGCTGAAGCGACAGCTCGAGGCGCTCACCGCCGCTGCAGTGCCCCCACTGAGCCTGAAGCATCTCGATGAGTTCGAGCGCCGGTTTGCCGATGTCATGGGCAAGCAGATGGATGCCAAGGAGCGCTCGCTGCAGGCGCAGGACGAGGTACGCCGCATGCTCGCGACCTTCGTCGAACGACTCGTGCAGATGACCGACTCGACCAGCACCTACCACTACACCATGGAACGCAGCGCGCAGCAGCTGGAGCAGGCGAAGAACATCGAAGAGATCACTCCCGTGCTGCACGACATCATTGGTGCGACACGGTCGATCGCACTGGAAATGAAATCGACGCGCGATGAGCTGCGCACGATGCGCGAGAAGGTGCAGGCATCCCAGACCGAAATCGCGAAGCTGCACGAAGAACTGCACGTGGCGGCAAGCCAGGCCCGCCACGATACGCTGACCGGGGCGCTCAACCGCAAGGGCCTGGACGAGGTGCTGCAGCGTGAGCTCGCCGAGGTGCGTCGCAAGGAAACCCCGCTGTGCGTGGCACTGCTCGATCTCGACAATTTCAAGAAGCTCAACGACAGCAAGGGGCACGAGATCGGCGATACCGCCTTGCAGCATCTGGTGAAGGTGACGAAGGAGTGCATGCGTGGCCAGGACACGCTGGCGCGCAGCGGCGGGGAGGAGTTCGTCATCATCATGCCCGATACCGGGCTGGAGAGCGGGATCGAGGCCATGGTCCGGCTGCAGCGTGCACTGACGCGACGCTACTTTCTGGCAGGGAACGAGCAGATCCTGATCACGTTCAGCGCGGGAGTTGCGCAGGTCGAACGTGATGAAGACGCGGAAAGCGCGATCAGACGTGCCGACCAGGCGATGTACCTTGCAAAGCGGGCAGGCAGAAACCGCGTCCTGGGCGCATAGCCGGAAAACGGCATCGATCGTCTTCCCCGGCGCACGGCCAGCGCGCTGTCGCGCAATCCGGCGCGGATCTGCGCCCTACCGAAGCGCCGGCCCGCATCGAGCAACGGCAGCGAGGCACCCGGCAGTCCGCACGAAGCCCGTCATGCTCGCTTGCGTTCAGGACTCGGGACGCGGATCGGCGCAGGAGCGGGGGCCACTGCAGGCCGAACCCTCCGGACAGCCCGGATGCGACACCCGTATCGACTGCTGTGCACAGCGCTTGAGCTCGCTCGGCAGCACACCAAAGCGGCGGCGAAAGGCATCGCCGAAGTGGCTCAAATTGCTGTACCCGACGTGCTCACCGGCATTGGCAACGTCCATCGTGCCGGACTCGATCAACTGCCAGGCGAGCTGCATGCGCTCCTGCTGGTAGAGCGCATGGATGGTCTGTCCATAGACGCTGCGAAAGCCCTGCTTCAGACGAAACACATTGAGGCCAGATGCCCGGGCAAGCGTATCCACCGTCGGCGGGCGCGACGGATCGGCGAGCAGCAGCGAGCGGGCATGCTCGATGCGTTCACGCTCACCGGCACGCAGCACCATGCGCGGCGAGGCGCCCGCATGGGACAGCACCCGCGCCAGCAGCTCCAGGCTCCACGCATCCCGCAGCAGCGGACAGCCGCCACGATCGGCCAGGCTGCCCATCAGGCGGGTCGCACAGGCGAGGAGATCCGGATCGGCGGGTACCGACTGCGGCGCGCACTGGCCCCGGCAAGCCTGCAGCATGGCCTTGCCGCGCGAGCCGGCCAGCTCGATCA
Source organism: uncultured Klebsiella sp. (assembly GCA_964610955.1). Taxonomy (GTDB): domain Bacteria; phylum Pseudomonadota; class Gammaproteobacteria; order Pseudomonadales; family UBA5518; genus UBA5518. Next base: position 28,351 of record CAZSYV010000023.1, read on the forward strand.
GCACGCTCGGTGCGAGCCACAGGCACACGAACTGCGCACACGCACTGGCGCTCCCCCCGGGCAGCTCCTCACCCAGCTCGAGCGTCAGCACCTCGCGCAGGCCATGGCGCAGGCTCCCCGCGCCATGCTCCAGGCGGGCGTGCCCGCGCAGGCAGATCGCGACATGGACGCTGTGACACATATCGGGCATCAGCGGCAGAACACCACGGTGGTGCGCACTCGACAGGCCACAGCGCAGGCGATGGATCAGCGCCGAATCCGACCGCAAGGGGCCACTCATGAGGATTCGACCGCGACTCGCAGCACGGCGGGAGCGGAAATTGAGCTCGCTGGCATGGTTTTTCTGGTTTCGGGGAATGTGGTTTCGGAATTGGTTATCGGAATCTTAATACGAATCTCTATCATTCGTGAATGAACTTCAGCGGAAATTCCTTCATGACGACCCTGCCCTGCAATGGCCACCGACCCGAGCTCCCCCGTCCCGGCGCGGCGCTTGCCACACCCCGCCTGTCCTCGCTCGCACTCGCCCTTCTGGTTCAGGCAGGTGCCGTGGACAGCCTGGCCGCAGACTTCGAGCGGCGCACGGTGCCGGCCACAGCCTCCGGCCTGGAGGAGATCGTCGTGACCGCCACGCTCACCGAGCATGGCGTGCGCCTTGCCCCGGCCTCGGTCAGCGTCATCGATCGCCTGGAGCTCGAGAAGCTCAACCCGCAGAACCTGCTCGATGCCGTGCGCACCGTGCCCGGCATCACCCTGTCACCACGCCAGGTCGGCGGGCGCAAGACACTGTCGCTGCGCGGTATGGAAGGCCGCCACGTGCTGACGATGGTCGACAGCCGGCGAATCGTTGCCACCGACGATGTGATCGGTCATTCGGACTATCAGTACGGCTGGCTGCCGATGGCGGCGGTGGAGCGCATCGAGGTGATCCGTGGGCCGATGTCGACGCTGTACGGCTCGGAGGCGCTCGGTGGCGTGATCAACCTGATCACGCGCCAGCCAGGGAATCACTGGGAGGGTGACGTCAGCCTGCGTTCCGCCATGACCGGCGACAACGACGGCCGCCGCCAGGGTTCGGGCTCGGTCTACGTCACCGGTCCCGTCGGCGAGCGCGTCGATCTGCGCCTGAGCGCCTTCAGCGGCTACACGCCGGCCGTTGCCAACCGCAGCGATCGACGCTACAGCGAGATCGAGGGCAACCGCTCGCACGCCGGCACGCTGGGTGCGCGCATCGGCGTCGGCGAGCGCCAGACGATCGAGTTCAACCACTTCCAGGGACTCGAGCAGCGCTTCTACGACGATGTGAACCGCGCCGGTGTGGCCTTTGCCAACAGCTACGACATCCAACGGCGCCAGACCGACCTGGCGTGGCGCACCGAGTCCGACGCCTGGCACGGCCAGCTGCGCGCCTACCGTGGGCATACCAGCATCCGCAACCAGCGCAGCAACGGCGT
>CAZSYV010000024.1:0-26930 GCA_964610955.1 uncultured Klebsiella sp.
GTGCTGCCAGTGTCACGTAGTGACGGTCGACCTCGAAGAAGGCACGCAGGTGCCCGCGGGTGTCCGAACGTCCGAAACCGTCGGTACCAAGTACGGTGTAGTGTCTCCCCACACAGGGGCGGATCTGTTCGGCGAAGGCGCGCACATAGTCGGTCGAGGCGATCACCGGGCCACGCGTGTCCTTCAGCAGACGCTCGACATGGGAAATCCGCGCCGTCTCTCCCGGGTGCAGCAGGTTCCAGCGCCTGACGTCCTGGCCGTCACGCGCCAGCAGGGTGAAACTCGGGCAACTCCAGATGTCGGCTGCCACCCCCCAGTCCTGCTGCAGCAGTTCGGCGGCAGCAATCACCTCGCGCAGGATCGAACCCGAGCCGAGGAGCTGGACTCGCGGACCCTTCCTGGCAGCGGGTCCCTTGTGCAGCAGGTACATGCCCCTGAGGATGTCCTGCTCGACGCCTGCCGGCAACGCCGGGTGGGCGTAGTTCTCGTTCAGCAGCGTGATGTAATAAAAGACGTCCTCCTGCTCGGCCACCATGCGGCGCAGGCCCTCCTGCACGATCACGGCCACCTCGTAGGCGAAGGTCGGATCGTAGGGAACGCAGTTGGGGATCAGTGCCGCCTGGACGTGTGAGTGCCCGTCCTGGTGCTGCAGTCCTTCACCGTTCAGCGTCGTGCGTCCCGAGGTGCCACCGAGCAGGAAGCCCCGGGCGCGCTGGTCGCCGGCCGCCCAGGCGAGGTCACCGAATCGCTGGAAGCCGAACATCGAGTAATAGATGAAGAACGGGATCATCTGCACGCCGTGCGTGCTGTAGGAGGTCGCCGCGGCGATCCAGGAAGCCATTGCGCCGGCTTCGGTGATGCCTTCCTGAAGGATCTGGCCGTTCTTCGACTCCTTGTAGAACGCCAGCCCGCCGGCATCCTCCGGTGTGTACTGCTGGCCAACGGATGACCAGATGCCGAGACTGCGGAACATGCCTTCCATGCCGAAGGTGCGTGCCTCGTCGGCAACGATCGGCACGATATGCTTGCCGATGACCTTGTCCTTCACCAGGGTGCCGAGCATGCGCACGAAGGCCATCGTCGTCGAGAACTCGCGGCCTTCGGCGGACGCCTTCAGCTGTGTGTCGAAGGCGGAGAGTGCTGGCACCTCCATGGGCGCGACCTTCTGGCGGCGGTGCGGCAGGAAGCCGCCAAGTGCCTGGCGACGCTCGGTCATGTACTTGTATTCGGCCGATTGGGGGTCGAGTTCGAGGTACTCCAGGTTCTCCGCCTGCTGGTCGGTCAGCGGCAGGCCGAAACGGTCGCGGAAGGCGATGAGCGAGGTGGTACCCATCTTCTTCTGCTGGTGGGTGATGTTCTGCGCCTCGCCCGCCTCGCCCATGCCGTAGCCCTTGATCGACTTGGTGATGATCACCGTCGGCTGGCCCGTGTGGTTGATTGCCGCGTGGTAGGCAGCGTAGACCTTGTGCGGGTCGTGCCCGCCGCGGTTCAGGCGCCAGATCTCGTCGTCGGACCAGGTCGCGACCATTGCCTTCAGTTCGGGTGAGTTGAAGAAATGCTCGCGCACATAGGCGCCATCGCGGGACTTGAACGTCTGGTAGTCGCCATCGACACACTCTTCCATGCGCTTGCGCAACAGGCCCTTGGTGTCCTGCGCCAGCAGGGGGTCCCAGTAGCTGCCCCAGATCACCTTGATGACGTTCCAGCCCGCACCGCGAAAGTATGCCTCGAGTTCCTGGATGATCTTGCCGTTGCCGCGCACCGGGCCATCGAGGCGCTGCAGGTTGCAGTTGATGATGAAGATCAGGTTGTCGAGCCGCTCGCGCCCGCCGAGACTGATCGCACCCATCGATTCCGGCTGATCCATCTCGCCGTCGCCCATGATGGCCCAGACCTTGCGGTTCCCGGCCTCGATGATGCCGCGATCGTTGAGGTACTTCATGAATCGTGCGTGGTAGATCGCCTGCAGCGGCCCCAGGCCCATCGACACGGTTGGGAACTGCCAGAAGTGCGGCATCAGCCACGGGTGTGGGTAGGAGGGGATTCCCTTGCCTGCCACCTCGCGTCTGAAGTTGTTCATCTGCTCCTTCGTCAGCAGGCCGTGCATGAAGGCGCGGGCGTAGATGCCCGGGTTGGAGTGTCCCTGAAACAGCACCAGGTCACCGCCGTGAGCCTCTGAGGGTGCGTGCCAGAAATGGTTGTAGCCGACGTCGTAGAGTGTTGCGACGGAGGCGAAGGTGGCGATGTGGCCGCCGAGGGTCGAGTCCTCGCGATTTGCACGTACCACCATCGCCAGGGCGTTCCAGCGTACATAGGAGCGAATGCGGTGCTCGAGTTCGTGGTTGCCGGGTGAGGCCACCTGACGGCCGGGCTGGATGGTGTTGACGTAGGCGGTCGTGGCACGGTAGGGAAGGTTGATGCCCGAGCGTCGTGCGAGGTCGACCAGTCGCTCGATCAGGTAGTGCGCCCGCTCCGGGCCCTCCTGTTCCATCACGGCTCGCAGCGCGTCGAGCCATTCCCGGGTCTCCTGCGAGTCCGGATCGGATAGCAGCAGACTGTTTGGCTGTGCAGGCATGGCTGGTCCCTCGTCTGTTGGTGCCGTAGTCGCAGTGTTTGCGTCAGTGGACTCGGCGGTACATCGCAAAACCCCGTGTCTGGTCTGGTGAGGCGCTTACATGAGCGCAACTCTCGGTTCGGTGGGGAGCCCCACGTGGGACTGACCGGACACGACGTCCATCACCAGATTCCACGTCCGCCGTCGATCACGTGATCGGCGCCGGTGATGTAGGCACTTTCGTCCGAAGCGAGGAATACTGCAAGCGCGGACACCTCGTCCTTGCGTCCACGGCGGCGCAGCGGGATGGAAGCCAGCTGCGCCTCATCGAGCGGTTCGGTTCCCGCCATGCCGGTTTCGGCAATCGCGCCGGGCAGGATCGCGTTGACCCGGATGCCGTCGGGGCCGAGGTCGTTTGCCGCGCTGCGTGTGAGCCCGCGTATCGCCCACTTCGACATGCCGTAGATCGCGTGGTGCGGGAAGCCGAGCATGCCGGCGAGCGAGGACAGGTTGATGATCGAGCCGCCGCCGGCCTCGCGCATCATCGGTGCCACACGACTGATGCCGAGCCAGCTGCCGAAGGCGTTGATCTCGAGCAGGCGACGGACCCGCTCCGGGTCGGCACCCTCGACCGGTCCGATGAAATAGACCGCAGCGTTGTTCACCAGTACGTTTGCCGCACCGAAGGCATCGCGGGTTGCCGCGATGACCGTGTCCCAGTCCTGGACACTGCTCACGTCGTGGCGCATGAAGCGCACGGCATCCCCGAGTTCATGTGCCAGGGTCCTGCCCTCATCCTCGGCAAGATCGGTCAGCATCACCCGTGCGCCCTCGGCAACGAAGGCCCGCGCATGGGTGGCTCCCATGCCGCGCGCCGCTCCGGTGATGATCGCAATCTTGCCCTGCAGTCTGCCGGTGTGATTCATGCCGTGTGTCCTTGGTCAAGCCATGAGGCAGGCAGTATAGTGCGAGCGCAACTCATTCGATGAACGGCCAGCCTTACATTTCCGGATGAACGGTGAACGGATGATCACGCTGCAGGATCGGATCGACGTGCCGGCACAGAGGCTGTCGGAGCTGCGTGCACTGCTGCACCGGCACTACCTGTCCCAGGCGCTGTCGCGTGGCATGACGCTCGTCGACGAGGGCGTCTCGCCGCCGCTCATGTCGTTGCGTACCCATGTCTCGGTATGGCTGCGCTGGACGCTGCCGGATCTCGGTGCGTGGTGGGCGATGCGCGCCGCTGCAGGTGACCCGGGCGTTGCTGTGTTCTGGGCCGAGGTCGATGCCATTGCGACGCAGCGCGAGCGCATCGTGCTCAGCGGTGATGAAACCCTGCCCGAGCCTGAGGATGTATGCGGTTTTGCCTGCACCCCGGTGGGCTGGCGCGAGACGGCACAGCTGTACCTGCCCGACGATCCCGATGCCACCACGCATGGGCTTCTCGCTGCACTGCTGGGAGAAGCGCAATCCGAGTTGCAAGGCCTGGTTGCCACGAGCCTCGAGCCGAACCTGGCGACCGACCATGGGGGAGGGCACTACACCTGGGACCTTCTCTATCGCGATCGTGATGTCGCCCGACAGGCCCAGGCGGGACGGTGGTGGCGCGAGGAGCTGCTGCCCGGGCTCGATCGCCACTGCCGTGCGCGCAGTGCGCTGGGACTCCATGCGCTGGGCGCCGGCGCACGTGACCCGCAGCTGACGGGCGGTGTCAAGCGTACCGCGCTGTTCCGCCTGCTGCCTGGAATCGATACGGGGCTTCGCGAGCGTTTCGAGCGTGATCTGCTCGATATGCCGGCCTTCATCTCCGCGATCCGCAACTGGCGCCTCAGCCGTGCCGAGGCGCTGGACTGGGACATGGATACGGTTTCACCCTGGACCTACGTATGGGAGCAGGAGTTTGCCGATCTGGACGGTCTCACCGGTCCCTACATGGTCCATCCACACCACTGGGCGCATGTCGATCGCTGGTTCGATCCGGAGTCGGGGATCCAGGTTGTCGACACGGCGCTCTGTCACGCCTTCTCGCCACTGCCCGAGGCGATCATCACCCGCTGAGCCACCTGCCGCAGAGGACAGTTCATGTTCGCAATGATCATCAATGAGATCGGTGGCCCCGAGGTGATGCGCTACGGCGAGATCGCGGCCCCCGAACCCGGGCCTGGCGAGCTGCGCATTCGCGTTGCCTGCGCCGGGGTCAATCCGGCAGACTGGAAGAATCGTGAAGGCCACCTGGCGGCGTTCCGACCGTATGTGTTTCCCTACGTCGTCGGTTTCGATGCTGCCGGGGTCGTCGAGAAGCTCGGTGCCGGCGTCGAGGATTTCGCCCCTGGCGACCGTGTCTTCACGCCGACCAACCATGGGCAGGGTGGTCTTGGCAGTTACGCCGAGCTGGTGATTGCCAGTATCGATCGGGTGGCGCGCATTCCCGAGGGGCTTGATTTTGCTCGGGCCGCGGCATTGCCGGTCGCTGCGCTGACTGCCTGGCAGGGCGTGATCGAGCGCGCCGGGATCCAATCCGGGCAGCGCGCACTGATCCACGGTGGTTCGGGTGCCGTGGGCGGCTTTGCGGTGCAGTTCGCGCGCATTGCGGGGGCGGTCGTGGCCGCCACCTGCAGCGGCGCGAATGTCGATTACGTGCGCGGGCTTGGGGCGGAGCGTGTGATCGACTACCGGTGCGAGGACATCGTGGCTGCGGTGAAGGAGTGGGCACCCCTTGGGCTGGACTATCTGATGGATGCGGTTGGCGCGAGCACACTGACAGATGCACTTGACCTGGTGCGTACGGGCGGCACCTTCGTCAGCGTGCCGACACTGGTCGACGATGGTGATATCCCGGCGGCGATGGCCGCTGCCGCAGCCAGGGGCGTGCAGCGTGTGTTCTCGACGATGAGCGATGCGAACGCGCGCGCAACACTCGAGCATATCGCGGCACTGGTCGTTGCCGGTGAGCTGCGCCTGCCGCCGCTGCGCGAGCTTGCGCTGCGTGATGCTGCCGAGGCACACCGCCTGCTCCAGAGCGGGCACGGGCATGGCAAGATCGTGTTGAAGGTCGCGGATTTATGAGTACGCAATCGCGCAGCGCGATGCTGCAGCTGTCGTTGCGGAAATGCCTGCTGGTGGCTGTCTGCTGCCTGCTGGTGGCTGTCTGCTGCCTGCTGGTGGCTTGCCGGGGTGAGGAGCGCCAGTCACCTGTGGCAGCCGCGCCTGCCGTCGACTGGGAGTTCTGGGGCGGTGACGAGGGTGGCATGCACTACTCGCCGCTCGATGAGATCACGCCGCAGAACGTCCGACACCTGAAGAAGGCGTGGACCTATCACATCGGCATGCTCGATGCGCCCGAAACCGTCTCGCCGACCTTCGAGGGAACGCCGCTGGTGGCCGACGGGCGCATGTTCGTCTGCTCCGGACTGGGCAAGATCGCTGCAATCGATCCCGCAAGCGGACGCGAACTGTGGGCCTTCCATTACGAGGCGGATACGCGCGGCAGCTACCTGCTGAACTGTCGTGGCGTGACTCATCACCGCAGTGCACCCGACTATCGTGGCGAGTGCCCGACGCGCATCTTCGCGGGCACGCTGGACGGTCGGCTGCTTGCGGTCGACGCGGCGAGCGGCAAGCCATGCCGGGGCTTCGGCAAGGGCGGTGAGCTCGATCTGCTCGCCGGGCTGGGGCGTACCGAACCGGGCGACTTCTCGATGTCCTCGCCGGCGGTGGTCGTCGGTGACCGGGTCGTGCTTGGCGGGCGCATTCCGGACAATATGCGCGTCGATGTGCCTGCCGGCGTGATCCGCGCCTTCGACGCACATACCGGCGAGCTGGTGTGGGCGTGGAATTCGTCACCACCTGGAGAGAGTCCCGAGCCCGGTGAGCCCTATGTGCGAGGCACGCCGAACGCCTGGGCGCCGCTGTCGGTCGACAGCGAACGCGGTCTGGTGTTCGTGCCGACCGGCAACGCCGCAACCGACCACTCGAACATCGAGCGAGGCGAGCGTGACCATTACGCCGCATCGATCGTCGCGCTGGATGCGGCGAGCGGTGAGCTGCGTTGGCACTTCCAGACAGTGCACCGCGATCACTGGGACTACGACATTCCCTCGCAACCGGTGCTGTTTCCGCTGCGCCGCGATGGGGTGGAGATCCCCGCGCTTGCACAGACGACCAAGCAGGGGCACATCTTCATTCTGAACCGCGAGACCGGCGAGCCGCTGTTTCCCGTGGAAGAGCGGGCGGTGCCGCTCGACGGCGCGCTCGAGGGTGAGCGCTACAGTCCGACCCAGCCGTTTCCGGTGAATCCGGCGTTCATCGTGCGCCGCGACCTCGAGCGCGAGGATATCTGGGGTTTCACGCCATGGGATCGCGGCAAGTGCCTTGCGCTCTACGATGGCGCGAACTGGGAGGGTGTGTTCACGCCGCCGTCGCTGCGCGGCAGCATCATGTTTCCAAGCTTCATGGGGGCAACCAACTGGGGTGGGCTGTCGATCGATCCAGTGCGCGGAATTCTTGTGGTCAACACGACGCAGGTGCCCGCGATCCTGCGCATGTACCCGCGCGAGGAGGCGGACCGGATGCTTGCGGCCGGCAAGCCGATGACCCCGTCGATCGGTGCACCGTATGCACACACCATGGTTCCCATGCTCTCGCCGCTCGGTGCGCCGTGCATCAGGCCGCCCTGGGGCACGCTGCTCGCGATCGATCTGACGGCAGGAAAGCGGCTGTGGGAGGTCCCACTCGGCTCCACGCGCGACGTGGCGCCGTTCCCGCTGTGGTTCGACTGGGGTGTGCCGAACCTGGGCGGGAGCCTGGTCACGGCATCGGGGCTGGTGTTCATCGGTGCAACCACCGACAACTTCCTGCGTGCCTTCGACACCCGCAGTGGAGAGTTGCTGTGGCAGGCTCGCCTGCCGGGCGGCGGACAGGCGACACCGATGAGCTACCGGGGCGCCGATGGGCGTCAGTACGTCGTGATCGCCGCCGGTGGACACAGGTTTCTTGGTACCGATGTCAGCGATGCATTGGTTGCCTTCACACTTGAATGAACAGGACCCGTGACGGGTAGAACACAGGGAGATTGCGCATGCTCAGCCCACAGCAGGTACACGACACGGTAACTCGGATCACCGGGCCTGGGCAGGCCTTCGAGATCGAGTCGCGCAACATCTGCGGGCGGTCGCTGCGCGTCTTCACACGCGCTGCGCCGACGCTGATCGATGTGCTGCAGGGGGCGCGGGCACACGGCGATGTCGACTTCATCGTCTACGAGGGACGACGGCTCAGTTACACGCAGTTCTACGCCGAGGTCGATGCGCTTGCGGCAACACTGCAGCATGACCATGGCATCGTGCCCGGTGCACGCGTTGCGATCGCGATGCGCAACTGTCCCGAGTGGTCGGTGGCGTTCACCGCTGCCGCACTGATCGGCGCGATCGTGGTGCCGATCAACAGCTGGGGCAAGCACGAGGAGCTGCTGTTCGCGCTGCGCGACTGTGGCGCCCTGTGCCTGATCTGCGACGAGCCGCGCCATCGCCTGGTTGCCGGCGAGCTCGGAGCGATTGGCGTGCGTGCGATCGTCACGGGTGATGCGGGCGCAGATGCGCAGACCGAGGGCTTTGCGGCAGCGGTGGCGCGTGGACACGGGCGCAGTTTTGACGTCACTGCAGCGCAGCCCGAGGACGAGTGCCTGATCCTCTATACCTCGGGCAGCACGGGTTTCCCAAAGGGGGTGCGTCAGCGTCATATCGCCATCACGCAGTCGTTGATGAACATGTACTTTCTCGGTTTCCTCACTGCACAGTTCGAGGGGCAGCGCGAGTTTCGAGGCGGTGCGACGCGCGAGACACCACTGCTGACCGTGCCGCTGTTTCATGCCACCGGGCTGCTGAGCGGCCTGATCATGCCGCTGCAGCTGGGGCACAAGGTGGTGATGATGTACAAGTGGGACAGCCTGAAGGCGCTGCAGCTGGTGCAGCAGGAAAAGGTCACCGGAATGACCAGCGTGCCGACGATCATCAAGGAATTCCTCACGCATCCAGACTTCGATCGCTATGACACGTCTTCGCTGATTCGCGTCTCGGCCGCCGGTGCGGCGACCCCGGCGGGGCTGCCTGAGCTGATGCAGAGCAGGCTGGGCAATCCGAGCCGTTCATCCGGCTACGGGATGACCGAAACGATGGCCATCACCTCGACGATGAGCGGGGTGGTCTACGATCTGGCGCCGAGCAGCGCGGGGGTCGTGTCGCCGATCATCGAGATCCGCTTCGCTGGCAGTGACGGGCGTGTGCTCGGGCAGGGTGAAGCGGGGGAGATCCAGCTGCGCAGCGTGCTCTGCACGCCGGGCTACTGGCAGAAGCCGCAGGCCGATGCGCAGCTGTTCGCCGGGGACGGCTGGATGCGAACCGGTGATGTCGGGCTGATCGGTAGCGATGGCTTCCTGTACATCACCGGGCGAATCAAGGAGATCGTGATCCGTGGTGGTGAGAACATTTTTCCCGGCGAGGTCGAGAACGCAGCCTATCACCACGAGGCTGTCCAGGAGGCCGTGGTCTTTGGCGTCGATGATCCTGACATGGGCGAAGAGCTGGCGCTCGTCTACTATCCACGCCCCGGCTCGGTGCTCGAGCCGCTGCAGCTGCGCCACTTCCTCGGTGAACGGCTTGCGGGTTACAAGGTGCCGAGGTACATCGCGGTGGCCGGCGTGCCGCTGCCGCGCAACGCCAGCGAGAAACTGCACAAGCTGAACGTCAGGGCAGGCTTCCTCGAGGGGCGCTACCCGCCCGGGTAAGCGTGCCCGTGGAGGCACTCGATGCGGTTGTCGTGGGTGCCGGCATCGTCGGGGCAGCCGTCGCCCGCGCTCTGGCGCTCGCCGGGCGCGAGGTGACGCTGCTCGAGGCGGAGGACCACCCGGGGCAGCATGCGAGCAGCCGCAACTCCGAGGTCATCCACGCCGGCATCTACTATCCACCGGGCAGTCTCAAGGCACGCACCTGCGTTGCCGGCCGGGATGCCCTGTACCGCTACTGCAGTGAACGTGGCATCGCGCACCGGCGCATCGGCAAGGTGTTGCTTGCCGTGCATGAGGCGGAAGTCCCCGAACTGATGCGCCTCGAGCAGAACGCACGTACCTGCGGTGTCGATGATCTGCGCCGACTCGACCCGGCCGGGCTGCGGGCGCTGGAGCCGGAAGTCGAGGCCTGCGCCGCACTTCTGTCACCCTCCACGGGAATCGTCGACAGCCACGGTCTGCTCGAGAGCCTGCTTGCCGATCTGCAGCGCTCGGGTGGCACGCTGGTGTGTCGCACCCGGGTGAATGGGGGCAGCGTCGGCGGTGCGCAGCCGGTGCTTGAGCTCGACACGCGCGAGCGGCTGCGCTGCCGCCTGCTGGTCAACTGTGCCGGGGCGCAGGCGCCTGCGCTGGCGCACGCGCTCGGCGTGGCGCAATCGCTGCTGCCGCCGGCGTACTTCGTGCGCGGACAGTGGTTTGCGCTGCAGGGCCGCTCGCCGTTCGGCCGGCTGGTCTACCCGCTGCCGGAGCCCGGCGGGCTGGGAATCCACGTTACGCTCGATCTGGGGGGCACGGTGCGCTTCGGACCGGACGTGCAGTGGGCCGATGGCCTGGACTATCGCTTCGACGCCGACCGTGAGGCGCTCTTTCGCAGGGCGATCGCGCGTTATTACCCGGGCATTGCCCGGCGCCTGCTGCAGCCTGCGCACTGCGGCATCCGTGCGCGGATCTCCGGCCCCGGGGAACCGGTCAGGGACTTTCGCATCGATGGCCCGCGCGAGCACGGGATCCCGGGGCTCGTGAACCTGTTCGGCATCGAATCACCGGGGCTTACCGCAGCCCTCGCACTGGCCGATCGGGTGTGCGCCGTCGCGTGAGCCTTCGGCGCACGGCACACTGGCTGCCGTGCGCAGTGGTGCTCAGGCGTGTGGATGCCACAGCACCTCGCGGCCGATCTCGTCGATGCGGTTCGTGCCGGTCAGCGCCATGCTGACGTCGAGTTCGGCGCGGATCAGCTCCAGCGCCCTCGTCACCCCCGCCTGGCCGAGCGCGCCAAGCCCGTACAGGAACGCCTTGCCGATCATCGTCGCATGGGCACCCAGAGCGAGCGTCTTGATCACATCCTGTCCGCTGCGGATGCCACTGTCGACGATCACCTCGGTCTGCTCGCCGACCGCCGCCGCGATCGCCGGCAGCACCAGGATGGTTGCCGGCGCCCCGTCGAGCTGGCGGCCGCCGTGGTTCGATACCACGATCGCATCCGCGCCGGCAGCGACGGCGTGGCGGGCGTCCTCGGGATCCAGGATGCCCTTGATGATCAGCTTGCCGGGCCACTGCCTGCGCACCCACTCCACATCGCTCCAGTTCAGCGAGGCGTCGAACTGGCTTGCGATCCATTGCGAGAGCGTCGAAAGCCCTGCCTTGCCGGTCGGGGCGTAGCCGGCGAGGTTGCCGAAGCCGCGTCCCTGGGCACGCAGCATGCCGAGCGCCCAGCGCGGCCTGCGCAGTACATCGAGCATGCCTGCCAGGGTGAGCCGTGGTGGCACCGACAGGCCATTCTTGATGTCGCGGTGGCGCTGGCCCTGGACTTGCAGGTCCGCGGTGAGGATCAGTGCCGAGCACTGTGCGGCGCGTGCGCGGGCAATCAACTCGGCAGCAAAGCCGCGGTCGCGCATCAGGTAGAGCTGGAACCAGAATGGCTTGCGCGTACCCGCGCGGACCTGCTCTATCGACAGGATCGACATCGTGCTGAGTGCAAAGGGAACGCCAAAGTCCTCGGCAGCCCGGGCAGCGAGCAGCTCGCCATCGGGGTGCATGATTCCGGTCAGGCCGGTGGGTGCGAGTGCCACCGGCATGGTCGCTGCCTTGCCGAGCATCGTTGCTGCCGTGCTGCGTGCCGAGACATCGATCATCACCCGCTGGCGCAGCCGCAGGCGCCGCAGCTCGGCGGCGTTTGCCGCCAGCGTGAGCTCGTCGTAGGCGCCCCGGTCGACATAGTCGAAGATTGCCCGTGGTGCGCGCTTTCGCGCCAGCTCGCGCAGGTCTTCGTTGCAGGTGATGGGTCTCATGGCATCGTGACTCCCGGGTGCTTGCCGGCCAGAGGCTGAGTGTCAGCGCAGACGATAGCGCACCCTGAGGCATCTGCGGGGGCACGGAGCGCATGTCGGCATGGCGGCCTGTCGTTTCAGCGGTCATACTCGGCGGGCACAGCACCCGGGCTGGCAGGCGCCAGCGCCGGGACGAGCGATTCACTGGCGATCAAAAGAGGGGGATTCATGGCGGCATTGCAGCGTTTTGCCGGTAAAACGGCGATCGTCACCGGGGCAGCATCGGGGATCGGACAGGCGACTGCCGTGCGCCTGGTGGCCGAAGGTGCGACCGTGATCGGTGTCGATACCAATGAGGAAGGTCTTCGCCAGACGGTCGAGCGCGCCATGGCCGGTGCAGGCGCCGGTGCCGGTGCACGCTACCTGGTCGGCTCGGTCGCCGAGGAGGCGACCGCCCCACGGGTCGTTGCCGATGTGCTTGGAAAGGAGGGCAAGCTCGACGTGCTGGTCAACCTGGCGGGAATCCTGCGCTCCGAGCCGCTGACCACCACCACGCTCGAGCTGTTTCGCCTGCTGCTCGAGGTGAACCTGGTCGGGACATTCCTGTTCTGCCGCGAAGCGATTCCGGCGCTGCTCGCCACGCGCGGCAACATCGTCAATGCGGCATCGACCTCCTCGCAGTTCGGACACCCGTACATGACGGCGTACGCGGCGAGCAAGGGAGGGGTCTACGCGCTGACGCACTCGCTTGCCTGGGAATACCTGAAGCAGGGGGTGCGCGTGAATGCCGTGGCGCCCGGTGGCATCACGACGCCGATGACGGTCGCGCAGGGCGAGCGCATGGCGGGCCTCGACCTGAGCCTGTTCGCGCATCTGTCGCGCCCCGATCGGTTGTTCGGCAAGCCGGAGAACGTTGCCGGGGTGATCGCGATGCTGGCCTCCGAGGACGGTGCCCACATGACCGGCGAGGTCGTCAGGATGGACGGTGGCGTGCACAGCTGAGGCACGCCCCCGACAGCTGTTGCCGAGGAGGTCCGGCACATGAAGTCGATCAGTCTGCTGACGCGTCGCAGCGGGACGACCCGCGCAGCGTTTCGCGACTACTACGAGACGCAGCACTGTCGCCTTGGCATGAAGTACTACCCCTTTGCCAGGTATCTGCGCAATCACGTCCTCGAGTCCTCGCAGGACATCGACTTCGACTGCGTCTCGGAGTTCTACATCGAAGAGGGCCGGCTGACCGGGGACCCGAAACAGGGCGTGGCCGGCCCGATCCTCGACGTCGATGAGCGCAGCTTCATGGAGCAGGACATGATCCGCTCGGCCCGCAGCACCGAGACGATCCTCCATGGACGGCCACGCGATATCGCTCCTCCCGGCACACGACGCCAGCTGCTGTTGCTGGATCCTGCTGCCGGCGCCGACGAGAGTCACTTCGTGCGTGCGATCGACGACTGGGCGCGGGCAATCGCCGTCGCAGCACCCGTGCAGCGCATCAGCCTCGACCGGCTGCAGCCGCTCGCGCCGGGCCGTTTTTCCATTCCCTGCACGGCGATGCTCAGCGTGTGGCCGACATCGGCGGCTGCTGCAGTCGCCCTGCCGGCGGCGCCCGCAGCGCTCGTGTTGCGTGTGGAACTGCTGGCGGAAGTCTGTGAGACGCCACCGGCAGAGCTGGCAGCGCGCTATGATCCCGCATAGCGCGTACCGCATGTCGTTTCCTGCTCGGGGTCATTTGTGGAGGATTGCGATGCGAACGAAGACGTTGCGAGATCTTGTGGCCCGGGTCGCGTTGCTGCTGCTTGTCGGCAGCGGGATCGCTTTCGCAGGGGATACCGCAGACGTCGAGCTGCGCCGGGGCTATGTCGACCCCGACAGTGGCGTCAAGGTCGAGGATATCGTGGTGCTGCCGGAGAAGAACATGCAGGCGGTTCACCTCGCGCTGCCACGCAAGGATGAGCCGATCGATGAACTGGTCGTGACCGCACGACGGCGCTCCGGTGAGACCGTGGTGCAGCTCAAGCCGCATGAGTTCGTGCGCGACTACGACCACAACTACTACGGACTGGTGATCTATCTCGGGCGCAACGAGAGCAAGCCGCTGCGGCTCTACCTCGATGCTGCGCAGCAGCGCCCGGGTGAGGTCACGCCATAGGGGCACGTTCAGGCGGTGTGGAAATCGCCGGGCTCTTCGCAGTCCACCGTTTCTGCCACGACATCCTCGACCCGTGACCAGCGTGGCCCTGCGCGCAGGTGCACCAGCAGCTCATCCAGCGCCTGCCGGCTGCCGCAGGCGAGCACCTCGACACGGCCATCGGGCAGGTTGCGCGCGTGGCCACGGATGCCGAGCTCGCGGGCTGTGGAGCGTGCAAAGGCGCGATAGCCCACGCCCTGCACGGTGCCGCTGATGTGGATGAGCAGGCACATGATCAGGATCCTCCCGTCGCGGCCGCGAGTGTGTCTGCCGTCTGAACCCCCTGCAGCGTCGCGTGCAGCACGCCATCCGGGCCGATGACGAAGGTCGATGGCAGTACCTGAGGGCGCTTCAGCCCGAGTTCACGCGCAGGATCGCGTTCAAGCAGCAGATCGGGCGGGATGCCGAGCTTTTTGGCCTGCGCCGCCAGTTCGGGTTGCTGCACGCGGTCGAAGTTCACCAGCAGCACCCGTACGCGCGCCTTGTTTGCAGCGGCGAAGGCCGCGAGTTCAGGAATTTCCTCGATGCATGGTCCACACCACTCGGCCCAGTAGTTGATCAGCAGCCATTGCCCCGGGGCGTGCAACGCGGTTGCGGCTGGTGTTGGAGGCGTACTGCGCGAACACGCAGCGAGGCCGAGTGTCAGCAGCACGATCAGGCATACAGCAGGGCGGCGACAGTCATGGCCGGGCATCGCTGTCCTCCTCGATCGCCGGGACGTTGAAGAGCTGCTCCAGGTTCGGTGCCAGGGTTTCCTGCAGCCCGGTCTGCGCCTCCTCCAGACGCTCGATGACCGCCACGCACCAGTGCGGCAGGCGCTGGCGCAGCGTTGCATCGGGAAGCTCCGGCACGCAGCCACTGAGTTGCAGCAGCGACCACAGCGTGATGCGCGAAGTGTCGGTTCCGAGCATGTAGATCTCCTGCTGCGTTTCGATCATCAGGCGCCTGCCGAGCAGTGTCTCGCGAACGTCCTGCCACTGCACGGGATCGGTGCTGAATGCCTCGAAAAGCCAGTTCTGGCGCAGGATCTCGCGCTCCGACAGTGTTGCGCCGCTCTGGTGCAGGCGATACAGCCGCTCCAGCACGCCGAGCATGAGCAGCAGATCCGGCAGCTGTGTGGTCCGTCGGCTGCGGTAGGTCGACAGCGCATGCACGAACTCGGCGCCGCCGAGAAGTATCTGCCACGAGATGTGCAGCCAGAGCAGGAACAGTGGCAGGGCGGCAAATGTCCCGTAGATCAGCGTGTAGTTGCCTCCGCTCACGATCATGGCGAACACCGTCTTGCCCGCCTCGAAGGCCAGTGCGGCCAGGAGCCCGCCGAGTGCGGCGTGGCGCAGCGGCACGTGGCAGTTCGGCACCACGCGATACATGAGCGTGAAGGTCGCGAAAGAGAAGAACTGCGGCAGCAGGCCCAGCGTCCAGGTGCGCAGCCACTGTGTGTGCGGTACATCGCCGAGCAGCGACAGGGAGAAGAGATAGGTGCTTACCGCCAGCCCGGCACCGAGCAGCAGCGGACCGAGGCTGAGCACTGCCCAGTAGATCAGGAAGCTTGCCAGTCCGTGGCGATCACGGCGCACGTTCCAGATCACGTTGAACTGGGTCTCGACGTTGTGCAGCATCAGGTATGCCGATACCACCAGCAGCACCGAGCCGACGGCGGTCAGGCGGTTTGCCTGCGTGGCGAAGCTCTGCAGGTACTCCTGCACTTCGGCCCCCGTCGAGGGAACGAAGTGGCGGAACACCAGGTCCTGGATCTGCTGGTCCAGTGCCGAAAAGGAAGGCACCAGTGACAGGATCGCGTAGAAGACCGTGAGCAGTGGCACCAGTGCGAACAGCGACACGAAGGTCAGTGCCGAGGCGCTGTGGCTGGTGCGGTTGGTGTTCATGCGCGTGAGCAGGTAGCGCACGAACCCGCCGATGTCGGCCAGGATGGCGCGCAGTCCCGAATCTGCCGCGTCCGACTGTGCTTGCAGCAATCGATGCATGGTGCTGGGTTATACTGCCACGGACTGGTTTCCGGCATTAAAGCAGAAAGCTCCGCAGGACGTCATGAACGAGGTCGTGATCTACCACAACCCGCGCTGTTCCAAGTCGCGCGAGGCGCTTGCCTGGCTGCGTGAGCACGGTGTCGAGCCGCGCATCGTGGCGTATCTGGAGCAGGGGCTCAGTGAGACCGAGGTGCGCTCGCTGCTCGAGAGGCTCGGATGCAGCGTGCGCGAGCTGCTGCGCAGCACGGAGAGCAGCTACCGCGAGCGTGGACTTGCCGACGCCTCGCTGTCGGATGCCGAACTGCTGCGTGCACTGTGCGAGGAACCGCGCCTGCTGCAGCGGCCGCTGGTGCTGTGCGGCAATCGGGCGGTGATTGCACGTCCGGCGCAACGCGCCGCCGATGTGCTTGCATGAGGAAGTCGCTCATCGGGTTCGCGCACCGGGTGACGCTTGCCGGCCATGTGCTGTTGCTGATCGTGCTTTCGCTGCGGGTTTTCGGCATCGCCGCCCTGTCGGCGCCGGCGAGGGGTTTTCTCTGGGTGATCGTCTGCGTGCCGCTCCTCGTGATCCTGCCAGGGCTGCTGCGCGGTTCCTGGCGCTCCAGTATCTGGCTGTGTTTCGTCCTGCTCGTCTATTTCATGGTGACGGTGGCGGGCCTTGCCTCGGTATCGAACACGATCGGCGAGTGGCTGCAGCTGGTGCTGATCTGCCTGGTCTTCACTTCGGCGATGCTCTACGCCCGTTGGCGACAGCGTGAACTCGCCGTACAAGGTGCCTGAGGGAGCGCATTTCATGGAACACAAGCGCAGGGGTATGCTGCGGAGCGGGTTCGGCGCGCTCTGGGGCTTTCTTGTCTGGTTGCGGGTATCGCTGTCCAACCTGCTGTTCCTGCTGCTGCTCGTCGTGCTGTTCGCCGTGCTCTTTGCAGACCGCAGGCCACGGGTACCCGAGGGAGCTGCGCTGGTGATAGCGCCCTCGGGGGCCGTGGTCGAGCAGCGCAGCTTCGTCGATCCTCTGGCAAACCTGCTGGGTATCGGGCAGCAGACCGAGCGCGAGACATTGCTGCGCGACCTGATCGAGGCGGTGCGCCACGCGAAGGATGACAAACGCATCGCGCTGATCGTGCTGGCCACCGATGCACTGGCGGGTGCCGGCATCACCAAGACCGCCGATGTCGCTGCCGAGCTGGCGGCGTTCCGGGCCACCGGGCGCAAGGTGATCGCGGTCGGTGACACCTTCTCCCAGGATCAGTATCTGCTTGCAGCGCAGGCCGACGAGATCTGGATGCACCCACTTGGTGCGGTGGAGCTCAGCGGCTACGCCGCGTATCGCAACTACTACGCCGGTGCACTGGAAAAGCTGCGGGTCGATCTGCACGTGTTTCGTGCCGGTACATTCAAGTCGGCCTTCGAGTTCCTCGAGCGCAATGGCATGTCGGATGCTGATCGCCTTGCCACCGGAGAACTGTTGCGCGAGGTGTGGGGAAAGTTCACCGCGCTCGTCGCCGAGCGGCGCCACCTGCCCCCGGGTGCGGTCGATCACTATGCCAATCGCATCGATTCGATTCTCGAGCATCAGGCGGGTGATACCGCTGCTGCGGCACTCGAGTACGGTTTCGTGGATGAGCTCAAGTCGCACGCGGCGGTCGACGCGGCCCTCAAGGAACTGGTCGGCGAGGACAGCGACGGCAACGTGAACTCGGTCGGGTTTCACGACTATCTCGCGGCAGTACGCCCTTCCTCCGAGCCCGTGGGTGAGCGCGATCGCCCGCAGATCGGTGTGATTGTCGCCAGCGGCATGATCCTCGATGGCGAGCAGCCGGCCGGAACCATCGGCAGCGAGACGCTGGTGCGTCTGATCGATCGCGCGAGCGACGATGACCAGGTGGCGGCGCTGGTGCTGCGCATCGACTCGCCTGGCGGCAGCGCCTTCGCATCCGAGATCATCCGCGAGGCTCTGCTCGAGTTTCGCGCCAGCGGCAAGCCGCTGGTCGTCTCGATGGGCAGCGTTGCGGCGTCGGGTGGTTACTGGATCGCGGCTCCGGCTGACGAGATATGGGCAGCACCAACGACGCTCACGGGCTCGATCGGCGTGCTCAGCGCCTTCCCGAGCTTCCCTCGTGCTCTGGATGAACTTGGCATCCACAACGACGGCGTTGCCACCACCAGCAGCGCCGGGGGCCTCGATCCCTCGCGCGAGCTGTCAGGGCAGATGCGCAAGGTGATGGAGCTGGTGAACGCGCGCACCTACCGCCGCTTCATCGAGATCGTCGCGGATGGCCGTGGATTGTCGGTCGACGAGGTGGCAAGGCTGGCCGAAGGCCGGGTATGGACCGGCGCGCAGGCGTCTGCCAACGGGCTTGTCGACCACCTTGGCAACCTCGATGACGCGATCGCGGCGGCAGCGCGCCTGGCGACGCTCGATGCGTGGCACACGCGCTGGATAGAGGAACCGCAATCGCTTGCCGCACAGTTGCTGGAGCGCCTGAGGCTGTTGCCGCAATCGCTTCTCACGGGATCGAACGGGCTTGTCGACCTCCTCCAGCTGGAGGAGCCGGTGCGCACGCTGGCCGCCAGCCTGCGCAAGCCCGCAACGCAGTACGCACTGTGCAGTGCCTGTGTGCCACCATGACCGGGGGGAGGAGTCTCCGCCTGCGTGAGTGATGCGATCAGGCTGTCCGGCGCCGCAGCAGCACTTCCGCCACTTCCGTCAGATGCAGCAGGGACTGTGCAGCGATCGGCTCCAGTTGCGTCCCGCTGAGCCCTGCCAGCTCGATGATCCGCGGTTCGCAATCCGCAAGTGGCGACCGTGTCGCCGGATCGAGCCGCAGTGCCGATGCCATCGTGCATGCCAGATGCACCAGTGCGCATTCCCGTGTGTACTCCGCACTCTGCCAGGGCGCGGCATGGGAGACACACATGGCGGTCAGGGCCGCTGGAAACTGCCATGCCCGCATCAGTTCGCCAGCGACCTCGGTGTGACTGCAGCCGAGGATCTCGCGCTCACTGTCCTCGAGTGTGCTCGTGCCCGAGCTGGCGCGATCGAACACGGCTGCGCGGTGCTGTGGGGCGGCAACCCAGATCGCCAGTCGGCCGATGTCGTGCAGCAGGCCTGCGGTGAACAGGCGTTCGCTGCCGTGCACTCCTCCCGCATCAGCGAGCATGCGGGCAATGATTCCGGCATGCAGGCTGTGATGCCAGAAGTCCTCCATGTGCGGCGCGGGGGTCGCAAGCTGGGCGAAGGTGTCGATCAGCGAGGTTGCGAGGGCGAGATCATGCAGTCGTGAAACCCCCATCAGGCTGACGGCGAGCGAGATGGTTTCGACCTGCCGGCTGACACCGAAGAAGGCACTGTTGGCAATGCGCAGCAACTGTGCGGTCAGGCCGGGGTCACGCTGCACGATCCGGGTGAAATCCTCGACTGTACTGCACGGATCGTTCATCAGTGCACTGATGTTCAGATAGGTCTCGGGCAGGCTCACGAGGTCGCGAACCCTGGCTACGAGTTGCCGCGCTGCCGTCATCGATGCTTCCCGGATGTGCGTGCCGTGATCGTTTCAGATCTCGATCACGGTGCGGATGCCATGCCCCGCCGCCATGTCCGCAAAGCCCTCGTTGACCTCGGCGAGCGGCCTGCGTGAGGTGACCAGGCCTTCCAGATCGAGTCTGCCGGCACGCCACAGCCCGATCAGTCGCGGAATCTCATGCAGTGAGTTGCAGCTGCCGAGCAGGCAGCCGCACAGCCGCTTGGCGGATGATGCGAACATCACCACGTGCTCGAGGGTCACCTTCTGATCGAACGGCGGCGCCCCGACGCACACGGTCATCCCGCCCCTGCGGGTCAGTGCGACGCTGCTCTCGATCAGGCTGGCGACTCCTGCGGTCTCGAAGGCGTAGTCGACGCCGATCGAGTCCGTGAGTTCCATCACCCGTGCTGCCAGATCTTCGTTCAGTGGGTCGACGGCGTGCGTTGCGCCCATCGCCAGTGCCGCCTCCCGGCGCGACGCCACTGGATCGGAGACGATCACCCGTGAGGCGCTGGCGATTCGTGTCCCCTGCACCGCGGAGAGTCCGATGCCGCCCAGCCCCTGGATCAGCACCGTTGCACCCGCCTCGACGCCTGCCGTGTTCAGCACCGCGCCGACGCCGGTCTGTACCGCACAGCCGATCACGCAGGCCACATCCAGCGGCACATCGGCCGCAACCTTGATAGCGCCATTGGCCGGCGTGATCACGTACTCGGCAAGCGCCCCCAGGCCGACTCCGCGCAGCACGCGCTGCCCGCCACGCGACAGCCCGGTGCTGCCGTCGGGCAGGGTCATCGTCGCGATGCCGATGCCGTCGACGCACAGGCTGTGCTGGCCGCGCAGGCAGAAGTAGCAGCGCCCGCACGGTGGCGTTGCCGTCATGATGACCGGATCGCCCGGGGCGAGGTGCGTGACGCCAGGCCCGACCGACTCGACCACACCGGCGGCCTCGTGACCCACGATGATCGGCTCGGCCAGCGGGTATGCACCGGAAACCATGCTGTAATCGGAGTGGCACAGCCCGCAGTAACGAACCCGAACGCGAACCTCGCCCACGCGTGGGGCAATGATCTCCACATCGTCACGAATGACCAGTGGCTGGCCAGGTGCTTCAAGTACGGCGGCGCGCATGTTGCGGAACTCCCTGATGAATTGCAGCGAGGCAGACTAACGAGTTGCGCTGAATCGGGTCAACGGCTGATCTGGACGAATTCGGTGATCTCCAGGTTGAATCCCGAAATCGCACTGAAGCGTGTTGGAGAGCTCATCACGCGCATGCGACTCACGCCGAGGTCCTTCAGGATCTGCGAACCAGTGCCCGTCACGCGCCAGAAGCGCTGACCCTTTTCGCTGCTGCTGCCGCGTGGCTGTGGCAGCTCGGGATAGCTTTCGACCTGCTGCAGCAGCTCCTCGGCGCTGCTGTCGCGCGAGACCAGCACCAGCACGCCATTCCCCTCTGCAGCAATGTGCTGCAGTGCGGCATCGAGCGACCAGACTCGCGGTGCACCGGGGGGCTCGGCGCGAAACAGGTCACGCAGCACATCGAGTGCGTGGACGCGCACCAGCGTCGGATGCTCCGCACGGATTTCTCCGTGGATCAGCGCAAAGTGTGCGCTGCCATCGATCAGGTCGACATAGCTCAGCAGCCGCATCTGGCCGTAGATGGTGTCGATCAGGCGTTCGTCGCGACGTGCGATGGTCTGGTCGTGAAGCGCCCTGTAGGCGATCAGGTCGGCGATGGTGCCGATGCGCAGCTCGTGACGCACGGCGAACTGCTCGAGCTCCGGGCGCCTGGCCATCGTGCCATCCTCGTTCATGATCTCGACGATGACTGCGGCGGGCTCCATGCCGGCCAGACGCGCAAGATCACAGGCCGCTTCGGTGTGTCCGGCACGACGCAGCACTCCGCCCGGCTTTGCAATCAGCGGAAAGACATGACCGGGCTGGACGATGTCATCCGGGCCGGCGTCGTGTGCGATGGCGGCATGCACCGTGGCGGCGCGTCCCGCGGCGGTGATCCCCGGCACCTGCAGGTTCGCAGCATCGATCGATACCGTGAAGTTCGTCTCGTGCTGCGACTGGTTCTTCTGCACCATCAGTGGCAATGCAAGGCGCTGGGCGCGCTCTGCGGTGATCGGCAGGCAGATCAGGCCGCACGCCTGCGAAGCGAAGAAATTGATGTGCTCCGTGGTCACCGCCTCGGCAGCGATGATCAGATCCCCCTCGTTCTCGCGGTCCTCGTCATCCATCAGGACGACCATGCGTCCGCGGCGTATATCCTCGATGATGTCCTGGATGGCGCTGATCGGCATGCTGCGCTCCGCCCTGTGCCTGATTCGAAGGGGCGCTATCTTAGGCAGTTCGGTACGGGCCTGTCAGCCCGGACCCATTGCCCGATCCATTGCGGGGCGGAGGCAGGCGACACGGGGTGGCGGGTACAGTGTGGGGCCATCCGTGCTCAGTGCCGGGGCGGCAGATCGAGCAGCAGCGTATAGGCCTTGACCAGACGCCCCGTCGGCCAGCGTACCTGCACCACCATATCCACGTATGGCTCGTTGAGTGCCCGAGCGGTGCGCACCTCCACGCTGGCGCGCCCGTTACTGTCGACCAGCAGTTCGAAATGCAGCAGGTTGCCGCTGCTGCGATCGCTGCCGAAGTTCGCGTAATCGGCATCGGGCGCGTGGCCGACCACGATGGTGCTGCGATCCAGCGAACCGATGTGGCCAAGCGGAATGGAAACCTTCAGCGGTTCACCGATGCGTGACTGCAGGCGTGCATCACCCAGGCTGAGTGCATGCACGGAGTTCGCGGCACACAGCGTCACACAGAGCATCAGCAGCTGCATCGTGGCGCGCCAGGTGAGAAGCAGAGGGTTTGCGCTCATGGAATTCACCTTTTGGGGCGCCGAAATCGCATCAAGTATAGGCACCACCCCGGCATGTCGCCATTGACGTCGTGGCGTCGGGCATTGGACGGCGGCTACACTACGCCGGCACCCCCCGCCCCGGGTAAGGGCGGGTGCCGGTGCGGGCATCAACAGGTATCCGGAGCAGTACATGAGCACAGTTTTCGAGCGTCCCGCAGACCTGATCGGCAAGGACGGAATGTCGCTTGGCGTCACCGACTGGCTGACGGTCAACCAGCAGCGCATCGACCAGTTCGCCGATGCGACGGGCGATCATCAGTGGATTCACGTCGATCCGGTGAAGGCGGCGAGTGGCCCTTACGGCAAGTGCATAGCGCACGGCTATCTCACGCTCGCGCTGGTGAACCTGTTCCTGCCGCAGCTGATGCGCGTCGACAATGTGTCGATGGGGGTCAACTACGGCGTCGACAAGGTGCGCTTTCCCGCACCGGTACCCGTCGATTCACGCATCCGCGGGCGGGGCGAGATTCTCGCCGTCGAGGAGGTGAAGGGTGCCGTACAGGTGATCGTGCGCGTAAGCGTGGAGATCGAGGGCAGCGATCGCCCGGCATGCGTGGCGGATACGATCAGCCGCTTCTTTTCGGCCTGATGCTGCCACACAGGGCGCAGGCCCGGTGATTCCCCGGGCGCCGATTCCTTGCGTGGTGCTTCAGCTTGCGCAAAGGCGCGCAAGCAGGTCCACGTCGAGCGGCGCGTAGGTGCCGCGCTCGCGGTCGAGCCCGTAGAGCGGATCGGTGACGACCTTCGGATCGAAGCCTTCCTCACGCAGCCGGACCTTGCGCAGCTTGTAGTTCACCGTGACCTCGGGCTGCGGGAGGATGCGCACGAACAGCGGTTGTGCGTATGCCGGCAGGTTCTCGATCACGCAGCGGTGGAATGCCTGTGGATCGAACGTGCGCCCTGGCGTGAGCTCGAGCGCGACCATGCACGCGCGACCTTCATGGCCAGGGATCTTCACGCCGTAGACGTTGGTGGTTTCGGCGTCGGCGTAGACTGACAGCTGCTGCGCGACTTCGGTGGTCGAGACGTTCTCGCCCTTCCAGCGGAAGGTGTCGCCGATGCGGTCGACGAAGTAGAAGTAGCCATCTTCGTCGAAGCGGAACAGATCGCCGGACCGCCACCACGCATCGCCGGGCTCGAACACATCGCGGCGGATCTTGGCCTCCGTGTCGGCGGCCGTGGTGTAGCCGTCGAAAGGTGCCACGGGTTCACCGTTGCCGCGCTGGATCTGTCCGTGCAGCTCGCCGACTTCGCCCGGCTGGCACAGGACGTAGCGACCTTCGGCGTCGTATATCAGTTCGTCACTGCCCTGGTCGTAGCGCAGCAGACGGATATGGCTGCGTTCGGGGAAGGGAATGCGTCCGCAGCTGCCCGGCTTTTGATCGAAGTTGGTCATGTTGGCGTTCGACTCGGTGGCTCCCCAGCCCTCGAGGATCTGCACGTGCTCGCCAAAGCGTTGCTTGAATCGTTGCCAGACGTCGATGCCGATCCCGGATCCCATGATCACCCGCAGGCCGTGGTTCTGTTCTTCGGGAACCGGTGCCACGTTCACCAGGTAGCGGATCACCTCACCGACGTACTGGAACACGGTCACGCCCCAGCGTTTCACGTCGGGCCAGAAGCGCGAGACGCTGAAGCGCCGGCGGATCAGCATCGTCGCACCCGCATACAGTGCGGTGCTGTAGAGCGACATCAGCGCCGAGCCGTGAAACAGCGGCAGCGCGCAGTAGAAGACGTCCTTTTCCGAGAGCGTGACCACGCTGCACCAGCCCGCACCGACCGAGAGGAAGCGCCCGTGGCTGATCAGCGCCGCCTTCGGCAGCCCTGTCGTGCCCGAGGTGAAGATGTAGAAGCAGGGGCGACGGTTGTCGATGCCGGCGCGCAGTGCGTGCAGATCGCCCGCCGTCACGGTGGAGGTGTCGATGCTCTCCAGGCTGCGGGCCTGCGGGTGATGTGGCGCGTCGGCGGTTGCGGCGTCGGGAATGCGCACGATCGTCAGCGCATCGAGCGGCAGGTCCTCGGTGGTGCAGAGCTGGTTCATGCACTCGTCGCCGATGAACAGTACCTTCGCTGCCGTGGCGCGCAGTGCGTGCGACAGTGCCGTGCCGAGCGCGCTGGTGTTGAGCAGTCCGGCGATCACGCCGATGCGTGTCAGACCGAGCCATGCGTAGAAAAACTCCGGGCGGTTCTCGATCATCACGGCGCCTACATCGCCTGGGCGCAGACCACAGGCGAGCGCAACGCGGGCGTAGTGTCTCGAACGCTCTTCCATCTCGCGCCAGGAGACGGTTTCACCCTCGTAGATCAACGCGGTCTGCTCACCAAGACGTGCGCTCTGCTCCTCGAAGGAATCGGGTACGAGGAAGTCGCTGCGCATCATCATCGCGACCGACGCCGCGCGGTGGGTGTCGATGATGTTCTGGGTCTGTTCGCGAGGAATCGTCACGGTGTCGCTCTCTTCTGACAATTGTGGTTTCAGCCGTGTAGTTTCAGCCAGCGGCGATAGTTGTGTCCAGCAATATCGGCCCGCTCGTTCTCGGTCAGCGGCAACGTCGCGAGTGCCTGCAGGCTCTTCAGCGTCTCGCTGAGCTGGAAATCGCCCTCGGCTGGAGGCGGACCCGGATGCAGCATCTCGTTGAGGCTGAAATTGCTGCCGTAGAAGATGCGCTCGGTGCCGATCTTCCTGAGGTGAGCAACCATCGCCCGCGGATCGATGTGACCGTCGGCGACCTCGGGCAGTCGCAGCGACAGATCGCCGCAGACGTTGGGGTAGCGCTGTGCGAGTTCGAGGAACTCGGCGTCGCTGCCTTCGCCGAAGCGATGCCCGTGGCCGATGTGCGAGAAGATCAGCCGCAGCCGCGGGAACTCCGCCAGCGCCGCCGCGCAGTGCGCCGGACGGTTGAGCCCCGGCGCCCATTCGGCAGTGACCATCTGCAGCGCGATCTCGTGGGTCTGGAGGTAATCGTAGAGCGGCCAGAGCCGGCGGTCGTCGGCGAGGATCCCGCAGTCGGTGAACTGCGACTTCACGCCCTTCGCGCCGCGGCGGACCTTGTCCTCGATCTCGGCGAGCAGCGTGCGCTCGTCCATCACGACCGGGTCGATGCCGACGAAGCAGCTGAGGTTCGGATGCGCGAGTGCGGTCTGCAGTGCCCACTCGTTGTTGTCGACGATGCGCCGTGAGATCCGTGCCTTGAGTTCATGGTCGGCGAGCGCGCGCTCCGCCGGGTCGTCGGGCAGCGTGAACTGGCCGTCGCGGTAGTACATGCCGGACCAGGTGAACATCAGGATGTTCGCGTGCCGCACCCCGGTGCGCTCGAGCATCGTCTGCACCTGGTCGATCGTGCCGATGACTGGCGGGTTCGGTGGTCCGCTGCGCGTGGCACCGCGCATCAGGAAGTAGTGGTAGAGCTCCTGCGTATGCGCCGCCGAGCGCTGCACGTGGATATGCGCGTCGACCACGTCGAGCGCGCGTGTGAAGTCGCGGCTATCCATTTCATCGCCTTCCCTGCAGGTGTGTGTCGTGTGTCGGCGCACGCCATCTGCCTCGGGCGATCCGTCGGTGATGTCCCGTGCGAGCGCTGCGAGCCAGTGTACGTATTTTTTTCTGGGGGTATGTGACAGAGCGTTCAGGCCGATGGCGCTCGGCCCGGCGTAGAATGCACTGCCATTGCTCGGCGTCGACCACGAGGAAATTGCAATGATCGAAGCCAGTTGTCTTTGCGGGGGAGTCGAGTGGTCGGTCGATGAGCCGCTCGGCACCATGTCGCATTGCCATTGCGCGCGCTGCCGCAAGGCGCACGGGTCGGCGTTCGCCACCTACGTGGGGGCGCGCACCAGTGGATTTGCGCTGCACGCAGATGTTGCGATCGGCCGCTATGCGTCTTCACCTGCAGGAGCGCGGTGTTTCTGCACGCGCTGCGCATCCGTGGTGCCCGGTGACCCGGTCGATGAGTGGATCTTCGTTCCGGCTGGCAACTTTCACTCGGACCCCGGTGTGCGGCCGCGCTCACACCTCTTCGCGGCCTCGAAGGCGCCGTGGTACACGATCGATGACGGGTTGCCGTGCTTCGATGCCTGGCCGCCGGGAAGCGGCGGCGCCGTTCTCGAGGATTTTGCGAGGCACGAGTCGAGCGGGCCGTATCCACGTGGGAGTTGCCTGTGCGGTGCGGTCGGATTTCGCCTTGACGGCGCGCCACGGCGGGCGGTGAACTGCCACTGCAGCCGCTGCCGGCGCGCCCGCTCCGCGGCATTCGCCTCGAACCTGTTCGCACCGGTCGCCTACACGCGGGGCGAGGAGTGGCTCGCGAGCTACACGCTGCCCGGCGCGCCCCGTTTCAGCTATGCGTTCTGTACCGTATGCGGCTCGGGGCTGCCGCGCGCAGACCGGCCCGGTGCCGTCGTGGGGATTCCGATGGGCTCGCTCGACGACGATCCGGGGCTGTATCCGGGCGCGCATATCTTCGTCGGCTCGAAGGCACCGTGGTACACGATTCACGACGCCCTGCCGCGGTTCGATGAGTTTCCTCCGCCCGATGCGATCTGATGGATACGCTTTCCCAGCGCCTTCGCCGCCAGGCTGAAGTGACGCCACTGCAGCCCGCTGACTGTCGAGTGGGAAAGACTGCGCCAGGGGAAGGGCAGTTCAGGTCGGTATCGCACCGAAAGGCGGCGTCGATCCTTGCGAGCACGTCGGCCC
>CAZSYV010000024.1:27030-29325 GCA_964610955.1 uncultured Klebsiella sp.
TTCAGGTCGGTATCGCACCGAAAGGCGGCGTCGATCCTTGCGAGCACGTCGGCCCCGAGCAGGTCGTCGTCATCGAGAAAGAAAATCACGTCGCCGGTTGCCGCCCGCATTCCCGCGTTGCGTGCTTCCGATAGCCCCTGTGCCTCCTCGTTTCGCAGCAGCCTGATCCGCTTCGCTGGTACCGCGGCCAGGGGGGCGATCCTCGCAGGGGGGCGGGAGCCGTCGTCGACCACGATGACATCCCAGTGATCGAAACCCTGGGCTTCGACACTTGCGATCGCCTCGCGAAGCAGCTCGGGACGATCGTGGGTCGGGATGACGACGGTGATCTGCATGGCAAAGCCCTCCCTTGTCCGGTTGCCGGTGCCAATGTGCGCATCAGACACGACGCTGTATGATCAGGCAAGGTAGACCATCGGTTGTACCCTCTGGCATGGTGAAGGAGGTGCGATGATCGGGGAAAAGGATACGAGCGTGGGTCTCCCGACGACCCTTCGCTCTTCCTGTGCTTCGAGCACTGGACGACACATGGGGGCGCTCGATCGGCACGGTGCGACACCGCACATGGAGGCCTTTCTGCGTGAGTTCGGCCCCTGTATCGAGCGATGGGAGCAGGGCCACGCCTCGACGTTGGCACCAGGTGCCTGAGGCGGGGGGGGGCCGGTGCACTGCGGCGTGCAAGGGATGCAGGCCCATGCACGGTGCAGTCAGCAATGCAGTGGATGTCGGGGAGAGATTGCATGAACCGGCTGGAAGGCAAGATCGCGATCGTCTCCGGTGCGGGCCGGATCGGAAATATCGGTGTTGCGGTCTGTGACGCATTCCTTCGTGAAGGCGCGCGGGGTGTGGTTGGCGTCGACCTGCGTGACGAAGATGCCGGCGCGATCCGCTCACGCCTGCAGACCACACACGGCAAGGGCCGCTTCCTGCTGCTGCAGCACGATGTGACCGACGAGAACGAGTGGCAGCGCCTGCTCCAGCGCACGCTCGATGCCTTCGGTGCGCTCGACGTGCTGGTCAACAACGCCGGCATGTCGATCCACGGCGGCATCGAGGCAACCTCCCTGGCGGATCTGCGCAAGGTCATGGCCGTGAACCATGACGCGCTGTTCCTCGGCATCAGGACCTGTGCAGATGCGCTCGCCGAGGCAAACACCCGCTATGCCGGCGGCGGTTCCATCATCAACAACCTCTCGATGGCATCCTACATGCCGAATGCGAACAATATCGGTTACCACGTCTCGAAGGCAGCCGGGCGCATGCTGACGCTCTGCGCAGCGAACGAACTGGGTGCGCGGCGCATTCGCGTCAACTCGATCCACCCCGGTGTGACGATGACGCCACTGATTCGCGAGGGACTCCACGACTACGTGCAGGGCGGGCTGTGGCCAAGCGAGGAGGCAGCCGAGCAGGCACTTGCCTCGATGAGCTGGCTGAACACGACCAGCCAGCCCGAGGATACCGCGTACGCGTTCGTGTACCTCGCCTCCGAGGAGGCGCGCTTCGTGACCGGCGCGTCGATCCAGCACAGCGGTGGAGTCGGCGGCGTGTATTGAGTGCGTCGGCCTGTCGACTGGAGACGTTTGGCGGTTGAAAGTGCGCGTACCGGACACTGCGGGAAGGTACCGAGGGGCCTGGCGGCTTGGTTTCGTCCAGGGAGCAATTTATCCTGCCGGGCACGCTCCTGGGCGAAGCTGTCGGGTGTCGGCTGTCTGTACGCAGATCACTGCCGGCAGCAGCCCGTTGCCGCCCGTTTCCGATGCCCCGGTGAGGAAGTGATGTGATGATTCCGAATCTGTACCGTGCGGTCGCCGTGTTCCTGCTCAGCTTCGGAGCCGTGCTGGCCCACGCCGGGTGCCCTGAAGTCACCGAGGGTTTCAGCTGCAAGGAGTACGACACACCACCGCACCACGCCTCGACGCCGGCTGGCCGCTACGTGATGTACTTCTACATCGAAACCTGCCCGCACTGCCAAGATGCCCGGCCGAAGGTCGACGCCTGGCGCAGGAAACTGCCACCGGAGCTGCATTACATCGAGCACGTCGCAAAATGGCGTGACCGCGATGGTGCGGCGTTTGCCTATCGCATCGAGAGCGTGCCGAGTTTCGTCGTCGACGGGAAATACCTCATTGCAATCGACAGCTGGGATCCCGCGGCCACGGATGCGGCGATCGCCCTGGTGAGCCGCCTTGCCGGTGTCACCCCGTAGGCCGGCGTCCCCGTCCGGTGGGCGTCGGCGGCTGCGTCGCGGATCCGCGGCTGCATCGACCCGAGCCGTCTTTCCCGTAAGTAAAT
>CAZSYV010000025.1:0-28857 GCA_964610955.1 uncultured Klebsiella sp.
CGTAGCCATCGTAGGGGACGTAGACCGGGATGCCGTCGATGAACAGCGGAACCTGGCGCGAGTCGAAACCGCGGACGCTGATCATGGTCTCGTTGCGCGAGTTGGTCGAAAGCGTCACACCGGGCACCAGGTTCAGTGCGCTGGCCACGTCATCACGGTTGAAGCGGCGCAGCTCCTCACTGTCGAGGATGGTCGTGATCTGCCCGTCCCCGATGCTCTCGATACTCGCCTTCTGCGGACGCTGCCCAACCACGGTGATCACGCCGAGCAGGAAGGGTTCGGCGCTGCGGGTCTGCTGCGCCAGCGTAGCGGTCGCGTTGCCAAGCAGCAGCGCCGCGCAGCCGAGAGTGAGCGCGCGATGTAACGGGGCGCTTCTCAGGTGAAGGGGGCGTTCGTTCATCAGAGGTCCTTACCTTGTTTCGTAATATTGATGTGTATATAACGCGAAACAAAAAAGCTCGTTGCTGTGACGGCAATCCAGCCGCTTCGTCCCGGGCTGTGTACCGGGCCTCTCGTGGCCGCCGTCCGGGAACATCTGCTGCGATTTCTGCACGGGCACTGCAGACCTGCCTGATTCGGTAGTGGATGTCACGGGTGCGCAATATACAGTTGTATATTGCGACATGTCCATACTTCTTTTCTGTGACACTTCAGTGCGTATACTCGCGCCCCGTCACCGGTAGTTTCCTCCGTAAACGAGGGCTTGCATGAGCCCGCCCATCCCTGCCTGGGAACGTACACCACCGTTTGCGTTCGACAACGCTCGCTGACGAGTTGCCGTGCTCGATCAGACGCGCCTGGTCGATGCGCTGATCTGCGGACACGGGGTACTTGCCGCAACGCGAGACGATCTCGCGCGCCTGCGCGCCGTGGCCGCTGGGCCAGCGAGAGCGCTATAGTGCAGGCCATATGGAGCAGGAGCGGACGATGATGGGGCATTGCAGCGGACTGGTGGAACTGATCGGCAACACACCGCTGGTGCGCCTGCGGCGCGTCTCCGAGCTCACCGGTTGCGAGATTCTCGGCAAGGCGGAATTCATGAATCCGGGGGGCTCGGTCAAGGACCGCACGGCGCTTGGGATCGTGCGTGACGCCGAGCGCCGCGGGCTGCTCGCCCCGGGCGGACACATCGTCGAGGGCACAGCGGGCAACACCGGGATCGGGCTCGCGCTGCTGGCAAATGCACTCGGCTATCGCACCACGATCGTGATCCCCGAGACACAGAGTCCGGAAAAGATCGACATGCTGATGCTCTGTGGCGCGGAGGTGAAGCTGGTACCTGCGGTACCGTCAACCGACCCGAACCACTATGTGCAGGTCTCGAAACGCCTTGCCGAGGAGCTGGCCGCGCACGAGAACAACGGCGTGCTGTGGGCCAACCAGTTCGACAATGTCGCCAACCGTGCCGTGCACTGCGAGACTACCGGGCGCGAGATCTGGGAACAGACTGCGGGGCACATCGACGGCTTCGTCTGCTCGGTTGGCACCGGCGGGACGCTGGCGGGCGTGGCCGAGTACCTGCGTGCCAAAAAGCCTGGGGTGCGCATCGGGCTTGCCGATCCGGGCGGTGCCGCACTCTACAGCTACTACGCGCATGGTGAGCTGCGCGTGAGCGGCGAGTCGATCACCGAAGGGATCGGACAATCACGAATCACCGGCAACCTGGATGGCTTTGCGCCGGACTTCGCCTGTCAGGTTCCTGATGACGAGGCGCTGCCGTACATCTTCGACCTGCTCGCACACGAGGGTTTGTGCCTGGGCGGCTCATCGGCAATCAACATTGCCGGTGCGGTACGCCTGGCACGCGAGATCGGGCCGGGACACACGGTGGTGACGATCCTCAGCGACTACGGCACACGCTATCAGAGCAAGCTGTTCAATCCCGCCTTCCTGCGCCGACGCGGTCTGCCGGTACCCGCCTGGCTCGATCACTGAGGCTGTGAGCTGCAACGATGAAGCTGCTCAGTTCCAGCGAGGCAGCACCAGGGGTTCCTCGTCGAGTGCGGCAAGCTGTTCACGCAGCTCGAGAATGTGCCCTGACCAGTAGCGCGGGGTGTCGAACCATGGGAAGTGGCGCGGGAAGGCCGGATCGTGCCAGCGCGCGGCGAGCCATGCGGCGTAGTGCATCAGGCGCAGCGTGCGCAGTGCCTCGATCAGCGTGAGTTCGCCAGCGGGAAAATCGTGGAACTCCTCGTAGCCGGCGACGATTTCCAGCAGCTGGGCAGTTCGTGCCTCGCGCTCGCCCGACAGCAGCATCCACACGTCCTGGATCGCCGGTGCGCGGCGGCAGTCATCGAGGTCGACCAGGCAGAGCTCGCCGTTGCGCACCAGGATGTTGCCCGGGTGCAGGTCACCGTGGGTGCGGATCAGCCCTGTTGGCCGGTAGCAGCACTCGAGCCGCTCGATCAGCGAGTCGCACAGACTGGCATAGGCGCTCGCCAGATCCTGCGGAATGAAATCGCATTCGATCAGGTGCCGGCTTGCGCGTGCGTAGCTCTCGATATCGATCGCGGGACGATGCAGGAAGGGGCGAGTGGCACCGATCGCGTGCATGCGCCCGAGGATGCGCCCAAGCGAAACCAGCTGCTCGGGCTGATCCAGGTCCGGCACATGGCCACCGATGCGTGGAAACAGCGCAAAGCGGAAGTCGCCGAAATGAAACAGCGTGTTGCCACCATCGTCGGCAAGTGGTGCGACCACCGGCAACTCGGCCTCCAGCAGTTCACGTGAAAAGGCGTGTTCCTCGTGAATCGCCTCCTCACTCCAGCGCTGCGGACGGTAGAACTTCACCACCAGCGGCGCCTGCTCCTCGATACCCACCTGGTAGACGCGGTTCTCGTAGCTGTTCAGCGCGAAGACGCGCAGATCACAGACCCGCCCCGTGCTCTCCACCGCCGCAATGATCGTGTCCGGATTCAGGCCATCGAAGGTATGTGCGTCTGCTGTCATGGATCATCTGTTCGCGTGTGGGGCTGGAATGCGAAAAACCAACAGGTACAGCGCCGGAACGACGAACAGCGTGAGCAGTGTTGCAAACCCGAGTCCACCCATCATCGTGATCGCCATGTTGCGGAAGAAGGCATCCCCGAGCAGCGGCACCATGCCGAATATCGTCGTCGCGGCGGCCAGTGCCACCGGGCGCAAGCGGCTTACCGTTGCGTCCAGCACGGCATCGAAGTGCTCATGGCCCGCACCGATCTGCAGATCGATCTCCTCGATCAGCACGATGGCATTCTTGATCAACAGCCCGGCAAGCGCCAGTGCGCCGACGATCGACATGAAGTCGAACACTGCGCCGCTCGCCAGCATCGCAACCGTCACGCCGATCAGCGCGAGCGGTACGGTGAGCCAGATGATCAGCGGTTGGCGCAGGCGTCCGAACAGCAGCACGCTGATCAGCACCATGGCAAGGAGGCCAAACGGCAGTGAACGGCGCAGGCCTTCGCTCGCCTCGCTGGAGTCTTCGAATTCACCGCCCCAGGCGTAGCCGTAGCCCGGGGGAAGTTCGAGCGTGTTCACTGCCGCCTCGAGGCGATGGAACAGCGCAGCGATGTCCTCTCCGGCGGGGTTGCACGAGACGGTCAGGGTGAGCTGGCGATCGCGACTGCGCAGCAGCGCGTTCTCCCAGCGGGTCTCGAAGCGCGACACCACCTGTGTCACCGGCACGGCACGCTGCGCCAGAGGACTCCAGAGCGCCATATCGCGCAGCTCGGTGATGTCCCCACGTTCGTCCAGCGGCGCACGCACGCGGATCGGCAGCAGGTGGATGCCATCACGGTACAGCCCGATGGTGGTGCCTTCCGCTGCATATTGCAGGCCTTTCGCCAGATCCTCACGGCTGATGCCGAGCCTGCGTCCGAGCTGCTCGTCGAAGATGGGGCGCAGCACCTTGACGGGTTCACGCCAGTCGTCGCGGATATCGATCGCTCCCCCGTCGGCACGCATGATGGCCTTTGCCTGCTCCGCGAGCCTGCGCAACTCGCCGGCATCATGCCCACTGAAGCGCAGCTCGATGCGACTGTCGCGTGTCGGGCCGATGCGCAGTTGCTTTACCACCGGGTCCGTCCACGGCATCTGTTCGCCCATGAACGTCTTCACCGCATGCGCAAGTTCCGCAATGCGCTCGCGCGAGTCCGGCTGCACGATGATCTGCGCGTAGGCATCGGACATTTCCTTGATGTCGTAGACCAGCGTGAAGCGTTGATGCGGACCGCCGACGGCAAGTGCCGTGTGCTGTACCCCCGGCAGTGTGGCGAGAAACTCGCTCAGGCGCAGGGCGTCGTCGTGTGTCCTGCGGATATCGCTCCCTTCGGGCTCCCACACATCGACGAACATCATGGCGGTGTTCGAGGCGGGAAAGAAGCCGGTCTTGACCAGGGAGAACCCCCACAGCGCTGCAGCAAACAGCAGCAGCGTCACACCCAGCGTGAACCAGCGATGACGCATCGTGGCGGCGAGCAGCGAGCGGAACAGAAGAAAGCCTCGGGTGTGGTACGCCGCCTCGGTGGGCTGTGGCTGCAGCTGCGTCACATCACGGAACGCCAGCGCCGCCAGCACGGGCGTGGTCATGATTGCCGTGACCCATGACAGCAGCAGTGAAATCAGCACGACCCAGAACAGTGAGCCGGCAAACTCACCGGTGGTGTCGGGAGAGAACGCGATCGGCGAAAACGCCACCGCGCCGATCGCCGTCCCACCGAACAGTGCCCAGAGGGTTCGCCCGACGCTCTCGCGTGCGGCAGCGAGTGCTCCTTCTCCCGCCTGCAGGCGCACCAGCATCCCTTCGGCAACGACGATCGCGTTGTCCACCAGCATGCCGAGCGCGATGATCAGTGCACCGAGCGACATGCGGTGCAGCTCGATGCCGAACACATGCATCAGGAACAGGGTCCCCGAAATCGTGATCAGCAGCACGGCGCCGATCACCAGCCCGACGCGAATACCCATGAACAGCAACAGCACCGCGAGCACGATCGCGACGGACTGGGCGACGTTCACCTGGAAGCCACGCACTGCATCCGCCACCGCGGCCGGCTGGTCGTAGATCGGCTGGAGCACCATCCCGGTCGGGATCAGCGGTGCCAGTTCGGCCAGGCGTTCGCTGACCCGCCTTCCCGTCTCTACCACGTTTTCGCCATGGGACATCGATACGCCGATGGTCAGTGCCGGGTGGCCATCGACGTAGAACATCCGTTGCGGAACGTCTTCATAGGCACGCGTGATCTGCGCAATGTCACTCAGGCGCACGAGGCGTGTGGATTCACTGCCGAGCAGTATATCGCCGAGCGCCGCGACCGAGGCTGGTTCACCGCTCGGCGCAATGCGCAGCAGTTCGTCGCCGACCCGCACGCGCCCGGCATCGACGACTGCATTCTGCGACTGCAGCACGGCGGCGATCTGCTGCGGCGAGATGCCAAGCTCGCCGAGCTTGGCACGCGAGATGTCCATGTAGACCACCTCACGCTGCTCGCCCTCGATGTTCACCTTGCGCACACCACGCACGCCGAGCAGCTCGCGCTTGACCGTATCGGCGGTCTCCCACAGGTCACGCCAGGTGTACCCCTCACCGCTGAGTGCGAGATAGACGCCGTAGATGTCGCCGAAATCGTCGATCACCATCGGATCCTCGGCGCCCGGTGGCAGCCGTGGGCGCACGTCGGCGATCTTGCGGCGCAGCTCGTCGAAGATCGCCGGAAATTCCTCGGCCCGGTAGGTGTCCTTGAACTCGATCAGGATGTCCGACACGCCGGGACGCGAGACCGTCATGCGCAGGCGCTTGACCTGCTCCATGCGCTGGATGGCGTCCTCGATGTGATAGCTCACCTCCGTCCGTACCTCTTCGGCCGAAGCGCCGGGGTACAGGGTGATGATCTTCGCCATCTTGAGCGTATAGGCGGGGTCCTCGAGCTTGCCCATGCCGAGAAAACCCCAGGCGCCACCGACGCAGAGCACCAGCACGAGCAGCCACGACACGAGCGGGTTGCGCAGCGCGTATTCGCCGGGATTCATGGCAATGCCCCGATCAATCGATTTCTGCATCACGGGGCAGTGCCTGCTCGCTGCTCGGCATGCGTGATACCCGTGTACCGTCGGCCATGTGCGTGGTGCCGACCGCAACGATTTCCTCACCCTGGTGCAGACCGGAGACGACGCGTACGCGCCCGCCGCGCATCTCGCCAAGCTGCACCCTGCGCTGCCTGACCTCCATCGTGGCTGGATCGAGTACCCACACGATCGGCTCGAGTCCGGCATCGGCCGTGGCAGCGGAGGCGGGGATCCAGGTCTGGGGGCTTGCGTGCAGCAGGCGCGACAGATCGACGGTGACCGTTGCACTCATCCCCGGCAGCACGACGGTCTCGCCGGGGGCTGCCATGCGAAACGTGAACTCGTAGGTCTGCGTCTGCGGGTTGGCACGCGTGGCGACTTCGACGAGCTCGAGCGCGATGCGCTTGCCCGGGGTGCCATCGAAGCCGACCCATGCGGAAGTCTCGGAGGCACCTTCCTCGACACTTATGACCTGATGGGCATCGACGCGGCGCAGCAGGCGCTCCGGCAGATCGATCTTGACCTCGAGCGTGTGCAGCTGCTGCAGCGTGATCACCGGTTGTTTCGGCGCGACATCCTCGTAGCGCTGCACCATGCGTCGCGCAATGCTGCCGGCAAAGGGTGCCTTCAGCGTGGTGTAGGCCAGGTTGAGTCGTGCACGACGCAGGGCGGCATCGGCACTCTTGAAGGCTGTCTCGATACGGTCGTAGTCGAGTCGGGAGATGTGCCCCTTCGGCAGCAGCTCACGTGCGCGATCGAAGTTGCGCCGGGCACTTTCGTGGCTTGCCTCGCGATCACTCAGCTCGATGCGAAAGTCCGTGTCATCCAGGCGTGCCAGCACCGTGTCCCTGGCAACCATGTCACCCTCGCGCACCAGGACGTCGACGACGGTTCCAGGTACGCGAAAGCTCAGGTCGGCGCGGTTCGACGATTCGATTCGTGCCGGGAAGCTGCGCTGCTCTTCGCGTTCATCACGGCTGACGATGAACGTCTTTACCGGGCGTATCGTTGCTGTCGATGCCTGTTGCGGCGCATCCGTCTCGGCCCAGCAGGCACCAAGCAGTGCAATCGCGCAGGCAAGCAGGCAACGACCAGGAGTGCGTGACATGGGCGGCGAATTCCCCGACAGGTGATGCGTCGACGTCATGGGGCATGAATACTAGCCTTCAAAGTGCCACTAACCGGCTGAATGGCCAAAATTTCATGCGTGAGGTTTTGGCTGAGCGATTTCCATGTAGAGATTGCACGTGTCCTTGAAAGCATGCGCGATGAACGGCGTTTTACGTGCTGTGATGACAAAGACCAGACCATGCAGAGCATGACCATAGAGCAGCTGCGCACTGCAGGTAACGCAGGAGGTGTGTCTGGCGTGACCCTGAAAGGGCAGGGCGGGGCGTTCCTCGTTCAGATCGCCACGCGCAGCGGCTCCGTTGCTGTGCTGTCGAAGGCGCGCAGCACCGAACCGCGCCGCTTTGGCAACCTGCTGCCGGCGGCCGGGTGGGTGTCATGCGCAGGGCCCACGAAGCGGCGGCGTACAATCAGTGGCTGGCCCGGCTTGCCCGACTGGCTGCGTGAACTGGTGGCGCATCCGAATCACATCGTTTTCCACCGTGTGTTGGCCGAGACCCGCACCGTCGAGATTCTGGGATTGAAGCACGCAGCCCAGCAGGAACCCCCGGTCGAAACGATGTCCTGAACCCGCCGCCCCGCGTTGTTTCCTCGGATTTCTTCAGGGCAACGGAGGAGGAGTGCGCAATGCTGCATCACTCAGCGTCTCGAGAGGTCTGCCGGCAAAGCGCTCTGCGCTGGCGCGCAGCAGCGCCAGACTGATGCGACGGTGGTCGGCGGCCAGATCGGCAACCACATCATCGAGGCTGTGGCGCCTGTCGCTCGCCTCACGGATTTCCGCATCGAGGCGGCGCAGCACACCGACGGCGCGCGCGGTGGTGGCGCCGGTGGAGTGCTCCACGTCGAGTTCGCCCGCCTCGCGCGCGGCCCACTCGGCCAGCGTGCGCTGCGAGTGCTCGAAGCGCTGCTCGCTCAGCGTGCCGGAACGTCGCAGCACCTCCAGCGAGTAGTACTCCGCGAAGCCCTCGACGATCCAGTCCGCGCCTGGTTCGCTGCGTGCACGCATCGCAACGTGCACCAGCTCGTGCAGAAAGGTGCTGGTGCCGTTCTCGCTGATCAGCGGCCTGTCAGCGTGGACGAATACGGAGGAGGGGCCAGACAGCGCGCCACGCCACATCGGATCTCCCGCGCCAACGACCAGCACCCGGGCGGGAAACTCCGGAAAGATGCGCTGCAGGGTCGGCACCGTCCAGTGGAACAGCGCCAGGATATCCATCCGCCGCACGCCTTCGCCAATCGGAGCTGCAACCGACAGGCGCGAGCGCCCGATCGTGTCACGCCTGGTACCGACCTTGCCGAGCAGGAACCAGCCGGCGGGTCGATGGAAGAACTTGCGCGCATCGTCGATGGCGAGCCGTCCACTGGTGTAGCGCAGGTAAGGTGATTCGATCGCCCAGCCTTCCGGTACGTTCAGCCGCATTTTTGCCTGCGAGCGTGTGCCGTCCTCCACGTCGACGCGAACGATCGGTACCAGGCGCTCGCCACGAAACAGCGCCCAGTCGGCGGTGACGCGACCATCGAAGGCTCCTGATGCGCGCCGGCTCTCGAGCGAGACGCGGTACTGCAGGTAGGCGTTCTCCGCTGGCGGCATCCAGAGCACGACGTGCCCATCGCGCTTGATCGTGCCGCTGCCCTTGAAGTCGCGGTAGCGTGCCGGGTCGGCTGCGAGGCGTATCCAGCGCACCCACTCCGGATGGCGCGTCAGGCGAATCCTGACCGTCGCCCAGGGGGTGTCGGGCTTGATCCATGCCGTGTAGAGGACCCCGAAGCTTGGCCGCTCGGACAGGGGAGTGGCGGTCTGAGCCTGTGCCTGCGCCTGCGCCTCGGCAATCGGGATGCCGGCGAGTGCGAACAGGCCCAGCAGCAGGGACACGAAGCTCTTGTAGGACATTGAACTTTCTCGTACGGAAATACTCGAACCGCGCCATATGCCAAAACGGTGGGAGCACTATAAGTGAGCCGCCCGTGTGGCGCCAAATGCACCCCCGCGTGCGGCGGGTGGCGGCGGTTGCCGATGGATGGGGCACTGCGTATAGTTTCGCGCCATTTCATTTGTCTGTACTTCAGCGGAGGTCGGGAAGTGATCGAGATCTCGCGGCTCGCGAAGAATTTCGGGGAGATCGCGGCGGTTTGCGGCATCGATTTCACCGTGCGTCCCGGTGATGTGCTTGGCTTCCTCGGCCCGAATGGTGCTGGCAAGTCGACGACGATGAAGATGATCGCGGGTTTCATCACGCCGAGCGCTGGAAGCGTGCGCGTGTGTGGACACGATGTGCAGCAGGAACCGCGCGCCGCACAGCGAAGAATCGGTTATCTCCCGGAGGGCGCGCCGGCCTGGGAGGAAATGACGGTCGTCGAGTTCCTGCGCTTCATTGCGGCGGTGCGTGGCTACCGCGGCAAGGAATGTGAGGTGCGCGTGGCGGATGTGTGTGAGCGCCTCGCACTCGCTGGCGTGCATCGACAGCGCATCGAGACCCTCTCGAAGGGGTATCGCCGCCGCGTCGGCCTGGCGCAGGCGCTGCTGCACGATCCGCAGGTGCTGATCCTCGATGAGCCCACCGACGGCCTCGACCCGAATCAGAAGCATCAGGTTCGTGAACTGATCCGCGCCCTGCCCGATGACAAGATCGTCGTCATCTCGACGCATATCCTCGAGGAGGTCCACGCGGTGTGCAATCGTGCGATCGTGATTGCCGACGGACGTATCGTGGCCGATGCGACGCCCCGCGAACTCGAGGCGCGCTCGCGCTACCACCATGCGGTTCAGCTGCGCTTTGCTGCCGGCGCCACGGATGCGGAGCTGAAGCAGGCACGCAGCACTCTGGTGGTGCTCGATTCGGTTGCCGAAGTGGAAATGGAGCCGACAGCACGCACCCTGGTGGCGATCGCGTGCCCCGGTCTCAATCCGCTGGCTGCGGTGGTCGCTCTGGTGCACGAGCACGGCTGGCGGCTCGAGGAACTCTATGTGGAGCGCGGGCGCCTCGACGAGGTGTTTCGCGACATCACCCTGGAGGTGGCCTGATGGGCATGGTGCCGATCATCGCTCGACGCGAACTGGGGGCGTATTTCGCCACACCGCTCGCCTATGTGTTCGTGCTCATCTTTCTGATGCTGAGTGGGGCGTTCACCTTTTATCTCGGCGGTTTCTACGAACGTGGTCAGGCCGATCTGGTGGCCTTCTTCAGCTTCCATCCCTGGTTGTACCTGTTCCTGGTGCCTGCGCTGGCGATGCGCCTGTGGGCCGAGGAACGCAAGGGCGGCACCATCGAACTGCTGCTCACCCTGCCGATAACGCGGCTGCAGGCAGTGCTGGGGAAGTTCCTGGCGGCATGGCTGTTCACCGGGCTTGCACTGGCGCTGACCTTTCCGCTGTGGATCACGGTGAACGTGCTTGGTGATCCCGACAACGGTGTGATTCTCGCCAGTTATGCCGGCAGCTGGCTGATGGCAGCGGGTTTTCTCGCGATCGGCTCGTGCATGTCGGCGCTGACGCGCAATCAGGTGATTGCGTTCATCCTCACGATCGTGGTGTGTTTCCTGTTCGTGCTGAGCGGGTTCCCACTGGTGCTCGATGTGGTGAGCGCGTGGGCACCGCGTGCCTTGGTCGATGCAGTCGCCTCGATGAGTTTTCTCACGCGCTTCAATTCCGTGGCGCGTGGGGTGATCAGCCTGCAGGATCTGCTGTTTTTCGTCGCGCTTGCCGGTGTCTGGCTGGTGGCGACCACCATCGTGATTGAACTGAAGCAGGCGGACTGAAGGCATGGCCATCAACAGCAAAACCTACTTACGGGCGGTACTGGCGTTGCTGGCTGTGGGATTTCTTGCGTTCATGGCGCTGGATGCCCGTCTGTTCGGCCGTATCCGGCTCGACCTGACCGAAAACCAGATGTACACGGTGTCACCGGGAACGCGTGAGATCATCGCCGGGATCAAGGAGCCGATCGATCTCTACCTGTTCTTCTCGGACCGCGCGACGCGGGATGTCGCCGCGTTGCGGACCCACGCGCAGCGGGTGCGTGAATTGCTGCAGGAGTACGCGCTGCTTGCCGATGGGCGCATTCGCCTGCACATCGTCGATCCGGCACCGTTTTCCGAGGACGAGGACCGTGCGGCGCAGTTTGGTCTGCAGGCGGTACCGCTCGGAGTCGGCAGTGAGCAGGTCTACTTCGGGCTCGCTGGCAGCAACGCCTGGGGTGGGCAGCAGGTGATTCCGTTCTTCCAGCCCGAGCGCGAGGAGTTCCTCGAGTATGAAATCAGCAGGATGCTCTCCGAGCTGACCACCACGAC
The DNA here is from genome assembly GCA_964610955.1 of uncultured Klebsiella sp. Classification (GTDB taxonomy): domain Bacteria; phylum Pseudomonadota; class Gammaproteobacteria; order Pseudomonadales; family UBA5518; genus UBA5518. The sequence goes on from CAZSYV010000025.1 coordinate 11,461, forward strand.
CAAGCCGGTGGTCGGCCTAATCTCGGGGCTGCAGCTCAATGGTGGCTTCGACATGATGACCGGACGTGCAACTCCGGCCTGGATCGCCGTGGAGCAGCTCGGACAGGGCTTCGAGGTGCGCAACATCGCACCCGATGCGGACGCCATCGATGCTGATGTGACCACACTGATGATCGTTCATCCGACCGGGATCTCGCGTGCACTGATGTATGCGATCGACCAGTTCGTACTGAAGGGTGGCAAGGCGATCGTCTATGTCGATCCGTACTGTGAGTCGGTGCGCAGCGCGGCAGGCCCCCTCGAGCAGGGTGCCCAGGGCGAGACCTCATCGGACCTGCCGGAGCTGTTCCGCGCCTGGGGAATCGGCTACGCAAGCGACAAAGTCGTCGGTGACCCCGCGATCGCGCTGCAGATCAGCACTGCGGCTGACCAGACGCCGGTTGCACACATGGGTTTTCTCGGCCTGGGGCCGGACAACATCGCACGCGATGATGTCGTGACCGGGAGCCTGGAGTCGATCAACCTCGGCATGGCCGGCGCGCTGACCCACCAGGAGGGCGCGAGCACACGCTTCGAACCCTTGCTGCAGTCGAGCGATCGGGCGGGGCTCCTCGATGCGGTCCAGGTGCAGATGACGAGCGATCCGCGCAAGCTGTTCGATGGATTCGCGCCGGTAGGCAAGCGTCTCACGCTTGCTGCACGGATCAGTGGACCGGCAAGGTCCGCCTTCGATGGCCCGCAGGTCGAGGGGCGTGAGCATGTGGTCGAAGCCGCTGACATCAACGTGATCGTCGTTGCCGATGCGGACATGCTGGAAGATCGCTTCTGGGTCCAGGTACAGGACTTCTTCGGGCAGCGCGTTGCATCGGCATGGGCCGACAATGCGGCCCTGGCACACAACGCGGTCGAGAATCTCAGCGGTAGCTCTGCACTGATCGACATCCGCAGTCGTGGTCGTTACACGCGACCCTTCGAGCTTGTGCAGCGCATTCGCAGCAGTGCCGATGCGCAGTATCGTGAGAGTGCGGAACTGCTGCAGCAACGCCTGGATGAAACCGAACGCCAGCTGGTGGAGCTGGAACGCAACAAGCGCGAGAGCAACCAGCTCGTGCTGTCGCCGGAGCAGGAGCAGGCACTGGAGCGCTTCCAGGACGAGAAGCTCAAGATCCGCAAGCAGCTGCGCGATGTGCGCCACCGGCTCGATCAGGACATCGAGCGCCTGGGAGTGCTGTTGAAGGTCGTGAACATCGTCGTGATGCCCTTGCTGCTCACCCTGGTATTGGTGCTGTGGCATCGCTGGCGTGCGAAGCGTCGCCTCAGGCTTGGACATACCCCCTGACGAGAGGGTTGATGATGCGCATGACCCAGAAGGGCAGGCTGGTGCTGATCGCTGCAGTGGTGGCAGTGATGGTCGCACTGGTGATGGTGTTTGCCTACCGCGAGGAACGCGGTTCGACGTCTGTGGTGTCACAGCGCTGGCTGCCCGATCTGGCGGCACGGCTCGCGCAGCTCGACAGGGTGCGCCTGCGTTCCGCCACCAGCGTGGCGACGCTGGTGCGTGATGGTGACCGCTGGATCGTGGAGGAGCGTTCCGGCTTTCCGGCCGACTTTCCCAGGCTGCAGGCACTGCTCGACTCACTTGCCGTGGCTCGATTGATCGAACGCAAGACGGCACAGCCGGAGTACTTCGAACGCCTTGGGTTGAGCGATATCGAACAGCCGGACAGCGAGGCGGTGCAGGTCGAGGTATGGGCTGCCTCGAGTGAGCCACTGGCGAGGGTATTGCTTGGCAACAGCGACAGCACCCGCAAGGGGCGTTTCGTGCGCGGGGCAAATGAACAACAAACCTGGCTGATCGATACGGCACCGACGGCGTCCGCAGACCCTGCGGACTGGATCGAGCGCAAATCGCTCGGTGTGCCGTTCGACCGGGTAGCGTTGGTCGAGCGTGAGTTCGAGGGCAAGCCGGTGTTTCGCGCTGAGCGTGATACCTCGGCCGAGGGCACCTCACTGACTGCAGTCTCCCTGCCTGCCGGCAAGGCGCCGCGCTATCTGGGTGTCTTCGACGCGGCAGCCCGTTCCATTCTCACCATGGAGCCGGAAGACGTACGCAGGGCTTCCGACATCGATTTCGCTGCGGCGGCACTGACCCGCATCGTATGTTTCGACGGTCTGGTGATCGAAGCCCGTGCGCTGAAGATGGCTGACGGCAACTGGATGACGCTTGCCGCGCGTGTCGACGAGAGCCTGGCTCGACCGGATGCGGCGGCGCGTGCCGTTTCCTCCGAGTCGGCTGCACAGCAATCACCTTCTGCCCAGTCGGTGGGGGAAGAGGCCTCCGGGCTCGAACAGCGCGTTGCCGGCTGGGCGTTCAAGGTTTCCGATTACGTGCAGGGTGAAGCGACGAAGCCGCTGGCCGACTACCTCCAGGACGACCGATCGGCAGCCGAGCCGGCAAGGAAATGAGTGCGCAATGATGGTTTCAGATACTGTCCGCGATTCCCGGAATGCGATTTCCACCTGGATCTGGGTGATGATCGCGCTGGTGTTCTGCATGGTGGTCGTTGGCGGGGTGACACGTCTGACCGGCTCGGGGCTGTCGATCGTCGAGTGGGCGCCGATCATGGGCACGATGCCACCGCTCAACGAGCAGGAGTGGACAGCGGCCTTCGAGCAGTACCAGCAGTATCCGCAGTTTCGTATCGATCATCCGGACATGACGCTCTCCGAATTCAAGGGGATCTTTTTCTGGGAATACGTGCATCGCTTGCTCGGGCGCGTCATAGGCATGGTGTTTCTGCTGCCGTTCCTGTGGTTCTGGGCACGCGGCAGCCTGTCGCCAGGCTTGCGCTGGCGTTTGCTGGGAGCCTTGCTGCTCGGCGGGCTGCAGGGGGCGATGGGCTGGTTCATGGTGAAGAGCGGGCTGGTCAACGAGCCGCGAGTCAGCCACTACCGCCTGGCTGCGCATCTCGGCATCGCGTTCCTGATCATGTGCTACCTGCTGTGGCTGCAGTTCGAGGTGCGCGCCACACCGCGTGAGCGACGTGTCGGTTCCGCACCCCGAGGGAGTGTCACGGTGATTGGTGTGCTGTTGGTGCTGCAGGTCATCTACGGTGCCTTCGTTGCCGGACTGCGGGCCGGCTGGGGCTACAACACCTTTCCGAAGATGGGAACACAGTGGATCGCCGATGCGGTGATGAGCCTCGAGCCGTGGTGGCTCAACCTGTTCGAGAATGCCGCCACCGTGCAGTTCGTGCACCGCTGGCTCGGCACGGCGGTGCTCGTTGTCGTCGTCTGGTTCTGGCTGCACGTGCGTGCCGGACGCTACGCACTCAGTCAGCGCCAGAGTGCGGCGGCGTTGATGCTCCTCGTGCTCACTCAGTATCTGCTCGGCGTCTACACGTTGCTCGGGGTGGTGCCTTTGGTGCCCGCCGTGATGCACCAGGGTTGTGCAGGTCTGGTACTGCTTGCCTGGGTGTGGGTGCTTCACGCCTTCCGCCCCAGGTCGGCCTGATGGCAGGGAGGCGGGGGTGCAGATGCGTCACATCGAGATCACGACCGCGGGCGGGCCGGAAGTCCTGCAGGAACGTCATGCGTCGGTGCCGGAGCCCGCGTTTGGGGAAGTGTTGATTCGGGTGGCGTTTGCCGGCGTCAATCGCCCCGATGTGCTGCAGCGCCAGGGTCTGTATCCGCCCCCGGACGGCGCTTCGCCAATTCCCGGGCTTGAGGTGGCGGGGGAGGTCGTTGCACTCGGTGCGGGCTGCAGTCGTTGGCGTGTTGGCGACACGGTGTGCGCGCTGCTGAGTGGCGGGGGCTATGCGGAGTACGCAACTGCCGCGCAGGGGCAGTGCCTGCCGATACCACGCGGTCTCTCGCTTGCCGAGGCGGCAGCGCTTCCTGAAACGGTGTTGACCGTCTGGCACAACGTGTTTCAGCGCGCCGGGCTGCGCCGTGGTGAACTGCTGCTGGTTCACGGAGGCACGAGCGGTATCGGCAGCATGGCGATTCAGATTGCCCGAGCGCGCGGGGCGCGCGCGATCGCCACTGCAGGCAGCACGGAGAAATGCCATGCCTGTCTGGAAATGGGCGCAGAGCTCGGTGTGAACTACCACGAGGAAGACTTCGTCGAGCGAGTGCTGCAGCACAGCAATGGCCGTGGTGCGGACGTGATCCTCGACATGGTTGGGGGTGACTATGTGCAGCGCAACATCCGTGCAGCGGCTGAAGATGGGCGCATCGTGCAGATTGCCTTCCTGCAGGGCGCGAAGCTCAGCATGAACCTGATGCCGTTGATGCTGAAGCGCATCACCTTGACCGGCTCGACTCTGAGATCGCGCTCGACGAAGTTCAAGACGGCCCTGGCACACGCTGTCGAACAGCAGGTCTGGCCGCTGATCGAAGCGGGACGGGTGCACCCGCGCATCGATGCCGTGTATGCGCTGGCGGAGGCTGGCGCCGCACACCGTCACATGGAATCGGGTACGCATATCGGCAAGCTGGTGCTGCAGGTCGATCAGGGGTGCCAGTACGCCGATCAGGGCTGAGAGCGACGATCGGATGTCATGCCAAGCCGACGACTGGCTGCACCACGGGATGAGAATCGCCGGCCTGGCGCTTGCGCTCTGGCTGCTGGCTCGGGTACCCGGCGTGCCGTACAACGTCATCAAACTGCTGCCGGCGGACGCAGCAGGCCTGTTGGCGGCACTTGGACTGGCGCTCGCCATGTGGTGGATCGCTGCATTGCCGGTGGTGACGATGGTGTTGGCGCCGCCCGCGGCGGTGTTGGTTCTTCCCCTGTGGTTGCTGCTGCATGGGCTCGTGACGTTCACCGCGCTGCGTCTGACGGTCGCGCTGCCGATGCTGCACAAGGTGATCGGTTCACCGGTGCTCGCCTGGCCTGGATCTGCCGAGGATGTGGCACGCTTTCTGGCACTGGACTTTGCGCTGCTGCTGCCGCTGTGTGGTGCTGCCGCCCTGGTACAGGTGCTGCGCAGGCCCCAGGCACTTGCCCGGCTGCTGTACTGGCTGCTGCTCGTGGCGACTGTCGCCTGGCCGCTGCACTGGATCATCGTGGAGCAGGCCGCCACCGACAACCTGACGGAATTGATGCGCAACGGGGGCAGTCTGGGGGCTTCGAGTTTGCTGGCCCTGTCGATCCTGGCCGTAGGCACAGCAGCAGGAGCGGTAGCCAACCTGGACTTTGACGTTCGACACCGGCACCGTTGCTTGCTGGCCCTGCTGGTGTCGTCTGCGGTGGTGGCGCCAGCTGCGCTGCTGGCAGGGCTCGAACCAAGCGTGATCAAGTACGACCGGGTGTTCTCGGCCCTGCAGTTCATGCTCAGCAGCGGTCGCGACACCTATGCCGATGCCCCGGAGCTGGTGTCACGTTACCTCCTGGCCTGGGCTGTAGTGACAGGAACGCTCGCCTGGCTACAGGCGCCCTGGTGGCAAGGCCTGAGTTCGGGGCGGCGGTAGAGCACCTCTGTACAGTCCTCGGCCAGGGAAGTGAACCGCCCAGCGGAAGCTCTACGGACAGCGATTGCCTTCACATGCTGAACTATTTCAAGGTGCTTGGCAGGCGTGCCGCACATGCATTCCTGACCGTGGCGAGCATCATGGTTCCGGTCATGTTCATGGTCTACGTTGCCAGCCGACTGGGACTTGTGCAGCGTTTCGGTGATGCCCTGGCTCCAGCCATGGCAGTACTGGGTCTGCCCGCCGATACGGGAATCATCTGGGCCACGACCATTCTCACTGGCATTTATGGTGGCATTGCGGTCATCGCGGCACTTGCCGGTGATCTGCATCTGAATGCTGCGCAGATGAGCGCTCTCGGCGCGATGATGATGTTCGCGCACAACCTGCCGACCGAGCAGGCCATCGTGCGCCGTGCCGGTGCCAGTGCGCTCGTCACCGGGGGGCTGCGCCTGTTCGTCGGGGCCATCTACGGGGCAGCAGTGGCATGGGGTTGCAAGCTTGCCGGGTGGTTTCAGGAGCCGGTGTCACTGGCCTGGATGCAGGATGTCGGCGGCATCCAGGCGGGCCCACCGGGTCTGTGGGTGTGGTTGCTGTCCACAGCGCGATCGATGCTGTTGATCTGGGTAATCATCACTGCGCTGATCATGCTGCTCGATGGTTTCGAGCGTCTCGGCATCACCCGATTCCTGACCCGGGTCATGGAGCCCTTGCTCAGACTCACGGGGGTCGATGCGCAGGCCGCACCACTGACCACTGCAGGCATGCTCCTGGGGCTGACATACGGCGGTGCACTCATCATCGAAGGCAGCGCACGCAATCGCTTCAGCCGTCGCACCTTGCTTCTCGCGCTGTGCTGGCTGTCGCTCTTTCATGGTCTGATCGAGGACACGCTGCTGATTGCCGCGCTTGGCGCCAAGCTGTGGATCATCCTCGTGCTGCGTGCGATCGTCACGCTTGGCGTGATGATCGCGCTTGCTGCGCTCACACGGCCACAGACGCGCTGGGGGAGAAAACTGATCGCATGAAGCGGGTCGGTGTGTTTCTTCAGGCACCATATATATGCCTGTCGAGCTGTACCGAGTAGCTGTTGTAGTGGCGGAAGGGGTGGGATTTGAACCCACGGTAGGCTCTCACCTACGCCGGTTTTCAAGACCGGTGCATTCAACCACTCTGCCACCCTTCCGAAACGCACGAATTATAGCCGTTACCGGCTTGTGGCCGGCAACGGCTGATGCGTGGATCAATGCTCCGTATCGACACCCGGCGCTGCGTCGTCCTGCTGTGCGCCCAGATCGATTGCCGCACTGCCCTGCGCCTGTACGGGCTTTCGTGCCAGGCGTGGGTCGTTTGCCGCGCGTGGTGGCGCCTCACGGGTCGGACGTGGCAGTTCGACAGGCGGGAACTGCGAGGGATCGATCAGCAGTGATTCGGTGATGATCTCGACTTCCGTGACCCGGCGCGGGTTGATGCGTGGATCATTTGCTGCCCGCCCTACCGGGTGGACAACCACGGCGCGCGTGACCGAGGTCGGTCGTGCGGCGCTTTTGGCTGGTGCTTTCACCGGTACCGGTTCCGATTCGGCAGCTGTGGCTTCGGACGCGGACACGGCTTCAGGCATCACGGCTGCCCTGGGCGTTGCGATTTGCGATGGTGTCGGCGCTTCGGGCGTTGCTGGTGCAGTGATGGGTCCCTCTGCTGCGACATCTGCCGCCACGGAAGGCTCCAGCGCACTGATCAGCTCCATCTGATCGGGCCTGCGTTCCTCATCGATCATTTCCTCTGCGGAGCTGCGCTCCGCAGCGGCGCCACTGCGGCCGCGACCGCGACCGCGGCGGCCTCGAGGACGGCGGGTGCGATCACCTTCGGCCACCGCACCCGTGGTATCGCCGGGCTCGGTCGTTTCGGCCGCTTCGGTTACCAGCTGCTCACTGGGGCGCGGCTCGAGCATCTCGGTCGAGAGCGGGGCTTCGCCGTGGATCGGCGTTGCCGAAGCTGGGGTGCCCAGTTCAGGAGTTGTGATGGATTGCTGCTCCGGCAGTTCCCCTGTCATCGCTGGAAGCTCACCACGCTGGCGTGGGCCGCGATGTCTTGGCTGATGGCCGGTGGGCCGACGCTCGGGGGCATCGTCGTCACGACGCTGGGCTGCCCGCGGCTCGCGGCGCTGTTCGCCATTTTCGCCCGCACTTCTTGCTGGAGTTGTCGGAGGCGTTTCCCGCGCCTCGTCCGCCTGCTGTGGGCGTGTGCTGCGCTGGCCACGTGAGCTCTCGCCGCGAGACTCACGCTCGCCGTTGCGGTTGCGGCCCGAGCCGCCACGTCGACGCCGGGAACCGCTGCGCTGCTCGCCTTCACCGCGCGTACGGGGTGCCTCGCGCTCTGTGCGGGCTGCAGGTGTTTCAGCAGGTGTCTGAACCTCTGCGGCTGGAAGCATCGGCTCGGTCTTCGCGCCGCTGCCGAACAGCGTGCCGAACAGAGAACGCAGGAAACCGGGGCGTGCGGGTTCGGCAGGTGATGCCGCAGTGGGTGGGGGTATGGGTGCAGTGGGTGCCGCTTCGACGACTGGTGCCGGTTTTGGGCGGGCGATCGACTGCACTGCGGCAATGGGGGCCTTGACCGGTTCGGTGGTGCGCGCAACCAGATCGACCGGCAGGGGTGCCTCCGGTATTGCCAGGAAGCTCGGGTCATCGCTGCGCACGAGTGCGTTGTCATCGCGCAGACGCTGCACCTCGAAGTGCGGCGTTTCCATGTGTGGGTTTGGAATCACCATCACGTACAGGCGGTTGCGTTGTTCGATGTCGACGATCGCACGGCGCTTCTCGTTGAGCAGGTAGGCGGCGATCTCGACGGGCACGATTGCCCGGATCTGAGCGCTGCGCTCCTTGCCGGCTTCCTCTTCCACCAGTCGCAGTACCGACAGCGCAAGTGATTTGGTGTCGCGGATCGTTCCCTGACCGGAGCAGCGCGGGCAGACCGCCGAGCTGGTTTCCTCGAGTGAAGGACGCAGACGTTGACGCGACATCTCCATCAGGCCAAAACGCGAAATTCTGCCGACCTGGACGCGGGCGCGATCAGGTATCAGCGCCTCGCGCAGTCGGTTCTCCACCTCGCGCTGGTTGCGCGCGCTGCCCATGTCGATGAAGTCGATCACGATCAGCCCGCCCATGTCGCGCAGGCGCAGCTGGCGGGCGATTTCATCTGCAGCCTGCAGGTTGGTCTGCAGTGCCGTTTCCTCGATGTCCTGGCCCTTGGTGGCGCGCGAGGAGTTGATGTCGATCGACACCATCGCCTCGGTGGGGTCGATCACGATCGATCCGCCGGATGGCAGCTTCACTTCACGCTGATATGCGGTCTCGATCTGGCTCTCGATCTGATACCGATTGAAAAGTGGAACCGAATCCGCGTACAGCTTGACGCGGTTGCGATAGTTCGGCATCACCAGGTCGATGAACTCGATCGCCTTGTCGAAGGCCTCCTGCGAGTCGATCATCACCTCGTCGATGTCCGAGCGCAGGCAGTCGCGGATCGCGCGGATGACCACATTGCTTTCCTGGTAGATCAGCAGTGGGGAGCGCTTTTCGTCGGCAGCCGTGATGATTGCCCGCCACAGGTGCAGCAGGTAATCGAGATCCCACTGCAGTTCCTCGGCCGAGCGGCCAACGCCTGCAGTGCGAATGATGATGCCCATGCCATCAGGCAGATTCAGCGCGTTCAGCGCATCGCGCAGCTCGCTGCGCTCATCGCCCTCGATGCGACGGCTGATGCCGCCAGCGCGCGGGTTGTTCGGCATCAGCACGAGGTAGCGCCCGGCGAGGCTGATGAATGTCGTGAGTGCCGCACCCTTGTTGCCGCGTTCTTCCTTGTCGACCTGGACCAGCACCTCGGTGCCTTCGCGGATCAGGTCGCGAATGCGTGGGCGTCCCTGCGAGTCCTCGCTGCCGGCATCATGGAAGTACTCGTGGGCGATTTCCTTGAGTGGCAGAAAGCCGTGACGGTCCGCGCCGAAATCGACGAACGCGGCCTCGAGACTGGGCTCGACGCGCGTGATGCGGCCTTTGTAGATGTTGGCCTTTGTCGAGATCCGGTTGCGGTTCTCGATGTCCAGATCGTACAGTCGCTGGCCATCGACCAGTGCGACCCGCAACTCTTCTGGCTGAGTTGCGTTGATGAGCATGCGTTTCATGGTTACCAATGTCCTGTTAGCCGATTGCTGGGACTTTGGTACCGTCTGTCATCCGCTACGGTTTTGCTTGCCTGTCGTGCAGGGCATTCTTGTGTCCTCGAAGTCTGCGCGTGTGCGGTCGCGGGTCTGTGCTCCCTCTGCGTGCCGCCCCGTCCCACGGTGCTGCCGATATCTGGCTCCGGGGATGCGTCTTCAGTCTTGTCCGATCGGGCGGGCTGGGTGCCGTGCACGCGACCCGCACAAAAATCTCGTCAAGCATTCCGTGGTCGTGCCTACGGTACCTTGCATCTGCCGGTCCCACCCTCGGGAGCCGACCTGCAGCACACGCTGACACGTCAGCTCCTTTCGTTGGTTGCCGGTGTCGCAGTGCTGCATTGGCTGTGACCCACGATTCACACGCTGGTGCCGTGAAACGGGTGTACCTGAACGGCGACATATCTCGCCGCGATACGGCCTCGTTGGGCGTGATCCACCCGCCGGAGGGTCAAAAGCGGGCGCAAGTATAGCAATGCGTGATAAGTGCTTCAATTGGCAGTTAAAATGGTAATATCTGGCCATGCAGCAACGAACTGGCGAACACGCCGCACGGGTCGAACTGATCGAGATCGACGTCGAGCAGGCGGGACAACGACTGGACAACTTCCTGCTTGCACGGTTGAAGGGTGTGCCGCGCTCGCATGTCTATCGCATCGTGCGCAGTGGGGAAGTGCGGGTCAACAGCGCACGCACGCGCCCCGATCAGCGCCTCGCCGTGGGTGATCGGGTACGGGTTCCGCCCGTGCGGGTTGCCGAGCGGGTGGCAGTGGTGCCAGGCGACGGGCTGCGCCAGAGCCTGCAGGAGCGCATCCTTTATGAGGACGCTGCGTTGCTCGTGGTCGACAAGCCGAGTGGTCTTGCGGTGCATGGTGGCAGTGGGGTGTCGCTCGGGCTGATCGAGGCGATGCGGGCGCTGCGCCGCGACTGTGCGTCGCTCGAACTGGTACACCGACTGGATCGTGAGACTTCGGGCTGCGTGATGATCGCACGCAAGCGCGCGATGCTGCGCTACCTGCATGAGGCCCTTCGCGAAGGCAGGATCGTCAAGACCTACACCACGCTGGTTGCCGGCTGCTGGCCGCGGCGACTGCTGCGGGTCAGTGCAGCGCTCGAGAAGAATATCCTGCGTTCCGGTGAGCGCATGGTGCGAGCGAGCGAACAGGGAAAGGTGTCCGAGACCCGTTTTCGTGTACTCGAGTGCTATCGGGACGCGACGCTGCTCGAGGCACAGCCGCTCACCGGCCGAACGCACCAGATCCGGGTGCATGCACAGGTGTCCGGTCACCCGGTTGCCGGAGATGAAAAATACGGCGATCGCGAATTCGACAGGCGCATGCGTGAGCTTGGTCTGCGCCGCCTGTTCCTGCATGCGAGCGCCATCGAGCTGATGTTGCCGGACGGGCGACCACTCAAGGTCTGTGCGCCACTGGACCCGGTACTGGCTCGGTTTCTCGAGATACTGCCACGGTGAGACTGCTTTATATATTCGACTGGGATGGCACGCTGATGAACTCCGTCGGGCGCATCGTCTCGTGCCTGCGCCACGCAGCGATCGAGCAGGGTCTGGCCGATCTGTCCGATCGGGAGTTCGGTGATGTGATCGGGCTTGGCCTGCCGCAGGCGATCGAGCAGCTCTATCCGGGACTCGAGTCCCCGCGTATCGAGGGTTTCCGCACAGCGTATGCGAGGCGCTTTCTGGCGCCTGACGGCGAGCCGATGACACTGTTTCCCGGTGCCAGAGAACTTCTTGGCGAACTGCGTGCACGCGGTCACCTGATCGCTGTCGCCACCGGAAAGGGCCGGCGAGGTCTGGATCATGTGCTGGCAGAGGTCGGACTGGGCGATGGTTTTCACGCGACGCGCTGTGCGGACGAAACGGCGTCGAAACCCGATCCGCGCATGCTCGACGAGATTGTCACCGAGCTGGGTGTCGAGCGCGGCCGCGCCGTGATGGTTGGTGACACCGAGTACGATCTCGAGATGGCGACACGGGCCGGGATCCGCAGTCTCGGGATCACGCATGGCGTACATTCGCGTGAACGGCTGCTGCGTCATGGGCCGGAGGCGATCGTCGACTCCCTGGCGGAGGTCCTCGCCTGGGAGCCGTCCCGACAGATCGGCGCAAAGCGCCGGACACGCTGAGCAGCACGGACTGTCGGCAACTTCAGTCCATGGTTCGTTGGCCCAGCACGGGAAAACCCATGCGTCCGAGGAATTCGGTCAGGCGAATCAGCGGCAGGCCTTCGAGTGCCGTTGGATCCTCGAGGCGCACCCACTCGAACAGTGCGATGCCAAGACCTTCTATCTTGAAGCTTCCGGCGCAGTCGAGTGGTTGCTCGCGGCGGATGTAGTCGCGAATGGTGACTTCATCCAGCTCACGCAGACGAACCGTACAGGTCTCGACGACGGTGAGTTCGTGTCCGCTGGCGGCATCGAGCACGCACAGTCCGGTCAGGAACTGCACTTCGCGTGCCGATATGGAAAGCAGTTGCTCACGGGCACGCTGCTCCGTACCCGGTTTGCCGAGAATGCGGCCGGCGCTGCTGCCGACCTGGTCCGAAGCGATCACCAGCGCTTTGTGATGGTGTGCAGCGACGGCGTGGGCCTTTTCCCGGCTGAGTCGCAGCACCAGCTCATGTGCAGACTCATTGGAGTGAGGCATTTCGTCGATGGTCGGCGCGACGCAGTGGAACTCGAGTCCGAGTCGCTCCAGCAGACGCTTGCGATAGACCGAGCCTGAAGCGAGGATCAGCATGGGCATCAAGGTTTCGGGCGCAGTTCGGGCGGAGGCGCAACGTCGCAGAAAACAGCGGGATTTTCAATCATTTATTTTTTGACAGTGGTCTGGACTGTCCCTATCATGGCGCGGCCATGTCGATACCCCGAATACCGCGTCACGCGGACTTTCGCAAGCTGGCTGCTGCTGGTGCCCACGTTGGCGGTACGGTTGCGCTCGATGAGCTCCCACGGGTAGCCCGAGAGCTGCTGGATCGTGGCGGGGCGGCTGCAGTGGAGCTGGATTTCGGTATCGACGAGGAAGGACATCGCACCGTGGTGGGCAGCGTTGCTGCAGAGCTCACGCTGCAGTGCCAGAGATGCCTCGGGCCGATGCAAGTTGTGCTCGACTGTGAAGTGCAGCTGGCGATGGTCTGGAATGAGGGTGAGATTGCCACGTTGCCGAAACGTTTCGATGGCATCGTGGTCGGTGAGGGATTGGCGGATCTCTTCGATCTGGTAGAGGATGAGTTGCTGCTTGCCTTGCCGTTTGCTCCCTGTCATGCACAGGGTGAATGTGCACTGCAGATGGCACAGGCTGCAGCATCCGATACGCCAGAGGTGGAGCCGGAGCGGCAGGCAGCCGAGAACCCCTTTGCCGTGCTTGCACGGTACCGGGATCGTTCGCACTGAATGGGCATTTCGGTCGCCTGCCAGGGTCATCAATCATTGGAGCTGTCATGCGTCATGGCAGCAGCATCAGCATCAGGTATATAGGAGTCAGTCATGGCAGTTGGTCAGGCACGAACCACACGGTCCCGTCGCGGCATGCGCCGCGCTCACGATGCACTGCGCAATCCGACGCTGTCGACCGACAGCACCTCGGGTGAGGTGCATCGTCGCCACCATGTGACCGCGGATGGTTTCTACCGTGGCAAGAAGGTCGTGGAAGGCAAGGACGACTGAGCTCCTGCGCTCCACCTCCCGATGGCGGCGGGCACCGGTTGCGATGCTCGTCGTTTTCTTGTGCGCTGCACACACGATCGAGTGGAGGCTGTAGCAGATGAAGAAGTCTCTCGCCTGTGTCTTTCCCGGGCAGGGTTCACAGCGGGTCGGCATGCTGGCCGCGATGGCAGAGGCGGAACCGCTGGTTCATGAAGCCTTCCAGGAAGCATCCGAAGTACTGGGTTACGACCTGTGGCGTCTGGCGCAGACCGGGCCGCAGGAGGCGCTCAACCTCACTGAACGCACACAACCGCTGATCCTGTCCGCGAGCGTGGCGCTGTGGCGCGTGTGGTGCGCGCGCGGTGGCCCGCGCCCGGCGTTCATGGCCGGCCACAGTCTTGGTGAGTTCAGTGCGCTGGTCTGTGCCGGCTCGCTGGCCTTTTCCGACGCGGTGCGCCTGGTGCGCAACCGTGGCGCCTACATGCAGGAGGCAGTTCCGGTCGGCCAGGGTGCAATGGCTGCGATACTGGGACTCGACGATGCGCTGATCGAGGAGGCCTGCAGCGAGGCTGCTGGTGCCGAAGTGGTTGCCGCGGTCAACTTCAACGCGCCGGGTCAGGTTGTCATCGCCGGACACGCGGGTGCAGTCGAGCGGGCGATTGCCGGCTGCAAGGCGCGTGGCGCCAAGCGGGCGATGCCGCTGCCGGTGAGCGCACCTTTCCACACCAGCCTGATGATTCCTGCGGGTGAACGGCTTGCGCGTGACCTGGCGAGCGTGCGGATTGCCGTGCCGGAGATTCCCGTGGTTCATAATGTGCATGCACGTGTCGAGAGCGATGGCGAGTCGATCCGTGCGCTGCTGGAACGTCAGATCCACAGCCCGGTGCAATGGACCGCGTCGGTACGCCACATTGCCGAGGCGGGTGTCGTACGGGTGGTCGAAGTGGGGCCGGGAAAGGTGCTTGGTGGCTTGTGCAAACGCATCGATGCCGCGCTGGAGTGCCTGTACACCGAGGAGCCAGCCGAAATGGACAGGGCGCTGGCGGCAGCAGCAACGGACTGAAGGCGAAGGGGTGGATCATGAGCAGGGTATGTCTCGTCAGCGGGGCGAGCCGCGGTATTGGTGCGGCAGTTGCCGATGCCCTGGGTGCGGCGGGTCACGTCGTGGTCGGCACGGCAACCACCGAGGCAGGCGCTGCTGCGATCAGCGAGCGACTGGCACAGCGCGGAATTACCGGAACGGGCATGGTGCTCGATGTCTCGACGACGGATGCGGCGGAGGCGGTCGTTGCCGCAGTGAGCGAACGCCATGGCGCACCACTGGTGCTGGTGAACAACGCCGGCATCACGCTGGACAATATCGTGCTGCGCATGAAGGAAGAGGAGTGGTCGCGTGTGATCGACACCAACCTCGGCTCGATCTTTCGTCTCAGCAAGGCGGTACTGCGTGCGATGACCAAGGCGCGCTGGGGACGCATCGTGAACATCAGCTCGGTCGTCGCCTCGATGGGTAATGCCGGGCAGGCCAATTACGCGGCCAGCAAGGCCGGCATGGAAGGCTTCACGCGTGCACTGGCGCGCGAGATCGGTTCGCGTGCGGTCACGGTCAACTGCGTGGCGCCGGGATTCATCGACACCGACATGACGCGCGCACTCCCCGAAGCGCAGCGCCAGAAACTTCTTGAACAGATACCCGTCGGGCGACTGGGTGAAGCGGACGAGATTGCGGCACTGGTTGCATTCCTCGCTTCCGATGCGGCGGGATACATCACCGGGGAGACGATCCACGTCAACGGCGGGATGTACATGGGCTGAAAAATTCGTACCCTGTCAATGTTGCAACCATTGGCGGGATTCGGAGTAGAATCGCGCCGCTGGCAGGAATTGCGGCCGATTCGTCGCACTCTACCGCGGGCAGCGGTATTCTCATTCACAGACAGGAGCAACAGACCGACATGAGCAGCATCGAAGAACGCGTCAAGAAAATCGTCGCGGAGCAGCTCGGAGTCAAGGAAGACGACATCCAGAATTCCGCATCCTTCGTGGAGGATCTTGGTGCCGACTCCCTGGATACCGTGGAGCTCGTGATGGCGCTCGAGGAGGAATTCGAAACTGAAATTCCCGATGAGGACGCCGAAAACATCACGACGGTTCAGCACGCGATCGACTACATCGAATCGCATCTCTGATTGCCTCCTGCCGCGAGACTGCCTCGCCCGCCGTGGGTGGCAGTCTCGCATCGCCTGTCCACCCGACAGGCGTGTCGAGCCTGAACGGCCGCGCACAGCCGCGGCCTGATGCTAACGCTTCTCGCAGATGGAGTCCTCGGCGATGAGACGACGGGTGGTCGTTACAGGCATGGGGGTCGTGACCCCCCTGGGCAACAGCGTGGCAGCGACCTGGGACGGTATCGTCAACGGTCGCAGCGGAATCGCTCCAATCGAACATTTCGACGTTTCGGCGTACACGACCCGCTTCGGTGGATCGATTCGTGGTTTCGATGCGGGCACGTTCATGCCGCCGAAGGACGTGCGCAAGTTCGACGACTTCATCCTCTACGGCCTGGCTGCAGCAGTGCAGGCGATGGAGGACAGTGGGCTGGTGATCGATGAGGCGATCGCACCGCGCATGGGCGCAGCGGTCGGATCCGGAATCGGCGGCATCGCCTCGATCGAGAAGAACCATCAGATCGTGCTCGACTCGGGCCCCCGGCGCATTTCACCGTTCTTCGTGCCGGGTTCGATCGTCAACATGATCGCGGGCTACCTGTCGATCCGTTATGGATTCAGTGGTCCGAACCTCTCGATCACTACGGCGTGCACGACTGGCACCCACAATATCGGCCTGGGTGCGCGCCTGATCAGCTGGGGCGATGCCGATGTGATGCTCGTTGGTGGCGCCGAGATGGCGACCACGCCCGTCGGGCTGGGAGGCTTTGCAGCAGCGCGGGCGCTGTCGACGCGCAACGACGATCCCCAGGCTGCCAGCCGTCCCTGGGATCGTGATCGCGACGGTTTCGTGCTGAGTGACGGCGCCGGGGTGCTGATTCTCGAGGAGTACGAGTTTGCTCGCCGGCGTGGTGCACATATCCATGCGGAACTCATCGGCTTCGGCATGAGTGGCGATGCCTATCACATGACGCTGCCGCCCGAGGACGGGCGTGGTGCAGCCGCGGCGATGCGCAACGCCATCCAGGATGCGGGGATCGATCCCGGCACGATCGACTACATCAACGCGCATGGTACATCGACGCATGCCGGTGATATTGCGGAGAGTCGCGCGGTCGAGCATGTGCTTGGAAATGCGGCGACAGGTGTGGCGATGAGTTCGACCAAGTCGATGATCGGACATCTGCTCGGTGCTGCCGGTGCAGTCGAGGCCGTGTTCAGCATTCTCGCGATCCGTGATGGGGTGGCGCCGCCGACGATCAACCTCCAGCATCCCGACGAAGGCTGCACGCTGAACTATGTGCCTCTGGTGGCACAGGAGCGGCGCATCGACGTTGCCTTGTCGAATTCCTTCGGTTTTGGTGGGACCAACGGTTCACTCGTCTTTCGCAGGATCTGATGCGACTGACACTGCCGGGTGCTGCAGCCGCTGCGCGATGCGCCAGCGCCTTGCGACTCGTCGCAGCGCTGCTGCTGGTTGCGGTGGCGGTTGTCTTCTTCGGCTGGAAGCTGCTGGTGCGCTGGCTCGATCGTCCCTTGCCGATGACCGAGTCGGTGATCGTGGAACTCCCCGCAGGAGGCAATCTGACGCGTTTTGCAGGCGAACTCGCCGAGCGTGGTGTGCTTGACCTGCCGAACTGGCTGCGTTTTCAGGCCCGTCTTTCCCGGGTGGCCGACAAGGTGCGAGCCGGTGAGTACCGCATCGAGGGTGGCACGACACCACGTGCGCTGCTGGCGATGCTGGTTGCGGGCAGGGTGGTCGTCTACAACGTCACGCTGGTCGAGGGGCATACCGCAGCGCAGTTTCTGGCACGGCTGCATCTGCAGGAGCGCCTGTTGCCCACCCTGGACAGTACGGATGCAACGGTACTGGCGCGC
>CAZSYV010000026.1:0-28789 GCA_964610955.1 uncultured Klebsiella sp.
CCTGGGCATGTCGGGGTGGCGGATCAGGTTGTGCGGTGCGCCAAACATGGCATCCCTGGGATACGCGCTCACGCGCGTGAAGACGTCGTTACCGAAGCGGATGACACCCTTTTTGTCGGTGGTCGAAAAAAAGAACTCGTCAAAGGTGAACGGACTCTCCGAGTGGATCGGAGCCGGGCGCTGCGCGTGTTTCATGAAGCATCTGCGGTGTCGATCGAGTTGGAGCATGGCCCGGACGTGCAACGAAACGGACCCTGTGTGCATCAACACCGGAGTACATGACGGCTTTGGTGTACGTGTTGGCGTGCGAGGGAAATCTAGCACGCCAATATGGATGTGCAAGCCGACTTGCTTTCTGTTGTGGCCGATCACGGTTCGGCCCTTCGGTCACGCCGTTCGCCCGCGTTTGTCCGCTCAGTGCTGCGGACGGACTTCCAGCTGGTGCAGCAGCTGCGCCAGCGTACGGTCGTCGGGCGTGCGTTCAAGCGCCTCCCGGGTGACTGTCAGGGCCTGGGCCGGCTTGCCGGCATCGATCAGCGCCACGGCGTAGACGTAGGCGTAGCGGGAGTTGTCCGGTGCCCGTCGCGACGCTGCAGCCAGCAGCTCGAGTGCGGCGGGCCGATTGCCCTGGCGCACCCGGAGCAGCCCGAGGGCGTGCTCGAGGTCGGCGGAGTCGGGATCGAGCCGCAGGCCCTCCTCGAGAAGGACGGAAACCTCGGCATCGCGAGCGCTGGCGCGGTAGAGGTCGGCGAGGTTGATGCGTGCCGGCACGAAGCGGGGATCCATCGCCAGCGCTTCCCTCAGGAGCACCTCGGCCTCGTCGAGGCGCCCCTGTGCGAGGCGGATCAGTGCCAGGTTGAGGTGTGCCTCGGGCCGATCGAGGTGAATCGTTTCGCTGTCGATGAGCTCGCGCAGTGCGGCGTCGCGTCGTACCCGGTCGGTGCCGCTGAGACGTTCATCCGGAATTGCGACGGCGATCCGCGCCGCTTCGATGCGCACGGCGCGCAGCGGATCGTCGAGCCGTGACAGCAGCACGCGCTCCTGTTCCTGAACGGGCAGGATGTGCAGGGACTGCAGGGCAGCGAGGCGTACCAGCGGTTCAGGGTCCTGCGCAGCGGCGCGCAGCCTGGCGCTGGCGGCTGCGCTGGGGTACTCGGAAAGTGCCGCCAGTGCCGTTGCGCGTGCAATCGACGATGCATCCGGATGATCGAGCAGTGCCAGCAGCCTGCTGCCACCGTCGACGCGGTGCTGGCGTGCGGCCGCCAGTGCCGGGGCGAGAGGCGCATGCCCGCGACCCGGTGTGCCGATCCAGTCGCGTACCCGGGCCGCCGCCCAGCTCGCCGGCCTGTCCAGGTGGCAGGTGCTGCAGGCGTTCGGTGTGCCGAGCGCCTCGCTCAGGTCCGGGCGTGGCAGGCGAAAGCTGTGGTCGTGGCGCAGATCCACGCCCATGTAGACCTTCCCCGCCATGTGGCAGTCGACGCACCGGCTGCCCGCTTCGCCCGGCTCGTGGTGATGGTGTGCGGGCACATCGAAGCTCGCCGGTGCGTGGCACTGCGCGCACAGGGCGTTGCCCTCGAGGCGCAGGCGGCCACTGTGCGGCTGATGGCAGTCCTGGCAGATCACGCCGGCGCGGTACATGCGGCTCTGCACGAAGGATCCGTACTCGAAGACCTCACCATCGATCTGGCCGTCCGCCGCATAAAGGCCCGGCTCGAGCAGGCTGGGCACCGTCTGGTCGAGCAGCGGCAGCTCGGCGCGCAGCGGATCGATGATCCCGCGCCGCCGGCTGTGGCACACGAAGCAGGGCCTCATCGCCTCACGGCGGCTGCCCCCTTCCCAGTGGGCGATGCCCTGTCCCGGCGTGGTGAACACCCAGCGCCCGGCGGGCGTTGCAGGAACCGGCAGCCCCTTGTTCCTTGCGCTTGCCCCGCCCCCGGCCCTCGCCCAGTCGACATGGGCCGAGCCCGGGCCGTGGCAGGCTTCGCAGGCGACCTGGACATCGGTCCAGCGCGTGTCGAAGCGCCCGCTCTTCGGGTCGTAGCGCTTCTCGAGGTTCGTCGAATGACACCCGGCGCACATGAAGTTCCAGTTCTGGTCCCGGCCGCTCCAGTGCAGGCTGTCGCCGGGCAGTGGTGGGGTGTCGGCGTAGAGGTCGAACCAGCGCTGCCCTCCCTCGGCGCGGCTGCGGCTGTCCCACGCAAAGGGCAGCGCCTGGAGCCGCCCGTCCCCCATGTCCACCAGATACTGCTGCAGCGGGTGCCAGCCGAAGGTATAGCGGATCGCCAGGTCCACCGGCTTGCCGTCGATGCCCGCAGTGCGCACGAAGGGGCTGCCGTCACGGGTGAAGAAGCGTGTTTCCTGCTCGCCGCTGTGCAGCGTGACGTTCGAGAAGTCACCGCGCACGGCATCGCCCGTGGCCGGCAGCATCGAGTGTGCATGGTCGGAGTGCTGCCACTCGTGCGTTTCGCTGGCATGACACGTGGCACAGGTGGCAGCTCCCACATGGCTCGCGCTCACGGGCGTGGCGACCGGGGGGGCTCGATCCGCAGACTCCTCACCTTGCTGCCACTGCAGGGGGTTGCCCGACAGCAGCACGAACAGCACCGCCACGACGGCGGCCACCGGCAGTGCTCGCGGCCTGCGTGAGGCCGGCTTCGTCACCGCCGATGCCGCGGTCCTGTGCCGGCGCTTGTGTCCAGTTGCCATCGGGAGTCTTGCATCAGGGGTTGAGCGTGAGCGTCAGCCTAGCAGCCTTTGCACGGCGTTGCCGGCGCACTCGCCAGCGTGCGCGGAGCAGCTGGCGTGACAGCGCTGCGCCGCGCCAGCGCGGGTGTGTGCCGCGACCGTAGAGCGTGGTGTCGAGTTCCAGCAGTGCAGCTCCCAGTGCGGCAGAGGGCACCCTTTCGAGCAGCCAGCCGCTCGGTGTCGGTGGGCAGCCACTGCAGGCATCGAGCCAGCGCTGCAGCGCGCTGCAGCTGGCGGGCCCGTCGTTGCGCCGACACGCCAGGACAAGGCGCACGAACAGCCACCACTCGGAGCGGTGTGTCGCCTGCCACCGGGTGCGGATAAACGCGAGCGCCTTGCGCCCGAGTTCGCGTCTGCGCCAGCCGAGCCACGCCAGTGCGCTCACCGCCAGGCCGAGCGTGATCGGGCGCGCAAGCTCACGCAGTGCCTCATCGCCTGCCGCGATCCCGGCCAGTGCCTCGGGCAGGGCAAACACGGTGCTGCGCCGCTGTGGTCCGACCGTCAGCGACAGTGCGGGCAGCTCGGTACGGCGCAGCCGTCGCGCGCTGAGATCCCACCACTGCAGGCTCACTGCAGGGAGTTCGTAGACCCCGGGGCGCTCGAATACCCAGGTCGCGGAGCGCTCCTCGCGCACCAGCGCCCGGGCCGCGGCGTCGCTGCGCGTCTCGTGGCTGCGGGGTGGGTCGAGGTAGAGCTGCGCGCCGGGCATGTCGAGCCAGATGCCATCCGGCAGCTCGACCATTGCGGCGTCGGTTTCGAGCACGATGCTACGGCGCAGTGCATCACCCACGCCCAGGGTCCCTGCGGGGCGCTCGATCCTCTGCATCAGCTGCAGCTGATGGGCACCAATGAAAGGATCGAGTTCGGCAGCGGCAGCCGGAACCCTGACGCGGAAGGGGGCTTTCAGCTCGCCCCGCACACTTCTCTCGAGCGGCTGTCCACCACCTGCCCGGGCGTAGTGAACGCCAACTTCGAGCGCCGGCAGGCGGAACTCACCCGGGTTCAGCGGGCGGATATGGTAGTGGCGGCGCAGGCCGGCCCAGGTGCTTCCGGCGATGGTCTCGCTGAGGTTCTCGGCCGAGCCGCGCTGCAGCTCGACGGTGGCGCCGTCGAGTTCGAGGCTCTCCGGGAAGCGTGGCGCATCGAGGAACCATGTGGGTACCAGCACCTCGACGCGCAGGTCCAGTGCCGTACCCGGTTCGACGGGACCGGACGGTACCAGACTCATGCGTACGATCGGTGCTTCCCGATCTTCGCCTGGCTGCGAGGGTGTCGCCCCTGCCGGGGTGGGCGTTCCGACCGCACAGCCGATCAGCAGCACCAGGCCTGCCAGCATGGCCTGGACACGACGGCGGTTTCCACTGATGAGGCGGCTGTGCGGGCGCTCCGCCGGTGATTGCCTCATCAGGGTGTCCCTTCCCGTAGCGTTGCGCCCTCGGCCTGCTCCACTTCCCAGGCAAAGCGCCGCTTCAGGAAGCCTGCGGGGCCGAGCGGGATGCGATCCAGCCAGTGGCGGGTGATTTCTGCTTCGCTGATCGACTGGCGGTGCTCCGGCTTCTGCCCCTTGCGCCGCTCACCGAGTCGAGAGGGGTCCAGCTCGGCGGCGCTGCCCTCGGCGTCGTCGTGCGCCTCCTCTTCTTCATCTGGCAGCAGCGCGGCG
Source organism: uncultured Klebsiella sp. (assembly GCA_964610955.1). Taxonomy (GTDB): domain Bacteria; phylum Pseudomonadota; class Gammaproteobacteria; order Pseudomonadales; family UBA5518; genus UBA5518. Next base: position 4,406 of record CAZSYV010000026.1, read on the forward strand.
ACGAGCGCCCGGTTGTGCAGCGCATCGCGCCACCCGGGGCGTCGTTCGAGCGCCTGGTCGTAGGTTGTCACGGCTTCGGCATAGCGCTGCAGCCGGGCCAGTGCGTTGCCCAGGTTGTAAAGACCTTCAGGGGTATTCAGCGTTGCGAAGGCATCTGCTGCCGCGGTAAACCTGCCGGCACGGTACAGCGCGATGCCACGCCACAGGGGATCGACGAAGGCATCGGCGGCTGCCTCGAAGCGCCCGTGCTCGAAATACCAGCGCCCCTGCTGGTCGCCGCTGGCCCAGAGGTCCACCGGCTGCCACGCCCGTGCGCTGCCCGGATCGGCCTGCGCTCCACCGGTGGGCGCGAGTGTCGCAAGCAGCAGACAGAGTGGGACAATGAACGCCTGCCCCCAGCCAACCACCCACCCGCGACGAAAGGACAGCAGCACCAGGACAGCTGCGGGCAGGACCAGCCAAAGTCCTTCATCGCGCCAGCGTGCCTGCGGGTCTGCTGCGAGGGCGGTGATCATGTGGCGCTGGATGCGTGCCTCGATGGCGTCCAGGTCCCGGTCATCGGCCGTTGCCGAGGCGAGCCAGAGTCCGCCGGCAGCCGCGGCCTCGAGCCCGTCCCGTCCCATCCGCACCGTGACCGCGCTGCCATCTGCCTGCCGCAGGTAAGCCCCGTCGCTGCTGCGCACGGGCGCGGGCACATCGCCACCAAAGGCGAGCAGCAGGGCTTCGCTGCGCGAGTGTTCGCGAAAAGTGAGGAAGTCGCGGGCCTGCGCCGTGTCGAAGCCATCGGTGAGAAACAGGATGCTGCCGGGAGTCGGTTCGCGCTCGAGCATGTGCGAGGCGAGCGCCAGTGCGGCGGCCGTCGCCTTGGTACCTGCTGCGCCCGCATGGGGCATCAGCTCCGTGCTCAGATCCGGCACGTAGCCGAGCAGCAGGTTCGGGTCCTCGCCAAGCGGCAGTACCCGATGGGCACTGTTGCCAAACACCAGCAGCGCGGTGCGTGCTCCCTGGCGCCGTGCCAGCAGCGAGCGCAGCTTGAGTTTTGCGCGCTCGAGTCGCGTCGGCGACTCGTCCACCGCGTCCATCGATGCCGAGAGGTCCAGCGTCACCACCAGTGGCGCGCGATCCTCGAGCAATGGCATCGGTTCGTGCTGCCAGGCGGGGCCCGCCAGTCCCGTGATGCCCAGCGCCAGCGCCAGCGTGATGGTATGGATCGGCTGCACGCCCGTGCGCGGACCCCCGTCGACGGTGAGCGCCTCCAGCAGCTGGTCGTCGATCAGCCCGCGCCAGACAGCCAGTCGCTCTGCACCCTGGTGCCGCGTGGCAAGCCACAGCAGCGGCAGCAGCACGGCCAGTCCCCACAGGGCCCAGGGGCGCAGGAAGTGAAGGTCGGCAGGCAGCCAGGCGATCGTCATGGCACCTCTGCGGGTGCTGTCGCAGGGCCTCTGCGGATCGGCCTGCGGCGCATGGCAGTCAGTGCACTGCCCAGCTGCCCGATGAGCAGCAGGAGCAGCGCGGCGCCGAGCGGCCATGGATGCAGGGGGCGCTGTGGCCGCCAGGAGAGGGTCTCGAAGTTCTGCTGCTCGAGCGCGTCCAGCCGGCGGTAGACCTCGGCCAGGCTGCTGCGATCCTCTGCCCGGTACGCCTGTCCGCCACAGCTTCGTGCGATTGCGGCAAGGGTCTCCAGATCGATCCGATCCTCGCCCGCCGCCTGCGGGTCACCGATGCCGATGGTATGGATGGTGATGCCGGCCTCTCTGGCGAGGCGTGCTGCCTTGAGCGGTGGCACGCGGCTCCCCGTGTCGGCGCCGTCCGACAGCAGGATCAGCACCTTGTCGGGCACCGTGCTGGTCTCGAACATGCGGATCGCCAGCCCGATCGCGTCACCGATCATCGTGCGGCCACCTGCCATGCCGGGTCGGAGCTCGGCCAGCAGCTCGCGTACCACGGTGTGCTCCAGCGTGAATGGCGCCTGGACGTAGGGCTCCTGTCCAAAGGCGAGCAGACCGATGCGATCACCGCTGCGTCGGGTGATGAACTCGTCCAGCACCTCGCGTACTGCCGCCAGGCGCTCCGCTGGCTGACCTCCCCGCGTCTGGTAGTCCCTGGCCTGCATCGAGGGCGAGATGTCCACCGCCAGCAGCAGATCGCGAGTCGGCTGGATGCGTGTCAGCGGTGCCTCGATGAACACCGGTCGTGCCAGTGCCACCAGCAGCAGCGACCATGCGAGCGCCAGCGTGAGGCGCTGTGCAAGACTCCTGGGAATCACCACCGCTCCCGCTTCGGGCTGGCGTGCGCAGGCCTGTGCCACGCGGTCGAAGAAGGCGATGTGCAGGGCCGGGCGACGCTGGCGATACGGCGGCAGGCGCAGCACGAGCAGCGGCAGCGGCAGGGCCAGCAGTGCCCAGGGAGAAAGCCACTCGACACTGGCGAGCAGGCTGCCGAGGTGGCTGAACCCCAGTGCACTCATCGCCGCCCCCGTCCGTCCGCGCGCGGGTGGCCAAGCAGCCACTGGCGCGCAGCGCCGAACAGCGCTGCCTGCTGCTCGGCATCGGGTGTGCAGGTCGCGCTGAAGGCGGCATCGAACAGGGGGGCGCAGCTGGCGTCGGCAAATGCCGGAGCGCCACTCGCGCAGAGGAAGTCGCGCCACGCGCTGCCGGACAGCGAGGCGACGGTCTCGCGTGGAAAGGCGTGCAGTGCGGTGCATTTCAGCAGGGCGGAGAGCTCGACAAGCCCTGGCGCACTGCCCAGCTGCGTGCGCAGGCACTCGAGTCGTGCCAGGGCCTCGCGACGGTAGCGATCGTGTCTCCAGCGCTGCAGCCGCCGCCAGCCCGCCCGCGCCAGCACTGCCAGCAGCAGCATGAAGAGCAGCACCCAGCCCGGGCCCTGCGGGGGCAGCCAGGGCGTGGGCGGGGGCATTGCCACATCGTGCAGTGCACGCAGCTCGCCGGGGGCGGCGGGCCCGGTCGGTACGGACTGCTCAGCGCCCACCCGCTCGCCTCGTGGGGTCGATGTGCAGTGCCCGGTGGAGTTGCACTGCCACATCCTCGGTGGTGTTCAGTGCGAGGACCGGCACGGACAGTTCCTCGCGCCAGCGTTCGATGCGCCGCCAGTGGGCGGCGGCAAGCTCGGCGATGCGCTGCGTGTCCTCGCTCGACAGCACCAGCTGTCGCGCACCGTCGCTGACCACGTAGGGCCCCCGTTCGGGCAGCAGCTGCAGCACCGGGTCGCGGATCGGCATCGCCAGCAGCGCGTGCTGGTGTGCAAGTCGCCCCACGAGGGCGTCGCTCGAGGCGGTGGCGCCGGCGAAATCGGACAGCAGCACGATCAGGTGACCGGAATGCTGGGCCTGCAGCAACTGCTCGAGCACCCGATCCAGCATGGCCGGCGCCGCGCCCGACAGTGGCTGCGCGCACAGTGCCTGGTTGCAGCGGGCGATCTCCCCGAGAACCTGCAGCCAGCGCGAACGGCTGTGCCGTGGCGTGAACAGGCGCAGATCCCGGTCGTTGAAAACGAGCGCACCGATGCGATCGGCGCCCCGGCGCAGCTCCCAGCCAAGCAGCGCGGCTGCCTCGGCGGCAATGACCGACTTCATGGCACGGCGGGTGGCGAAGAACATGTTCTGACGCTGGTCCACCACCAGCAGTACCGGGCGATCACGCTCCTGTGCGTGAACGCGCACGTGAAGCCGGACACTGCGCGCACTGGCGCGCCAGTCGATTGACCGCACATCGTCACCGGGCTGGTAGTGGCGCATCTCCAGGAAATCGAAGCCCTGGCCACGCTGCCGGGACAGGTGGCGCCCCATCAGCAGGCTGTGCAGCGAACGCTGCGCGGCGCCTGCCGTGCGCAGGGTGCGGTGTTCCAGTGCGACCAGCTCGGCGAGCCCGATATGGATGCCGGGCATCGTGTTCAGGCCACGGCCACTCGCTGCAGCAGCGTGCCGATGATCCGATCGGCGTCGATGCCAGCCGCGCAGGCTTCGTAACTGAGGATCAGGCGGTGGCGCAGGCACTCGGGTGCCACGGCGCGCACATCGTCTGGAGTCACATGGTCGCGTCCCATCAGCCAGGCGTGCGCGCGGGCGGCCCGATCCAGTGCGATCGCACCGCGCGGGCTCGCGCCGAGCTGCAGCCAGGCGCCAAGGTCGTCGCCGTAGGCGCCGGGATGGCGTGTGGCGTGGATCAGGTCGACCAGGTAGCGATCGATCGCCGGCGCAACGTGGATGTCGTGCACCATCCGTCGGGCAGCGAAGACGGTCTCGGGTGACAGCAGCGCCGGCTCGGCTGTCTCGGCCATCGGCCGGGGTGCGCCCTGGGGGTGCTCCTCGCTGCGCACCAGGCGCAGCATGGCGGTTTCGGCTTCCGCATCGGGATAGCCGACGCGCAGCTTCATCAGGAAGCGGTCCATCTGCGCCTCGGGCAGGGGGTAGGTACCTTCCTGCTCGATCGGATTCTGCGTTGCCATCACCATGAACAGTGCGGGCAGCACATGGGTGACGCCCGCCACCGTCACCTGGCGCTCCTCCATCGCCTCCAGCAGCGCGGCCTGGACCTTCGCCGGTGCGCGGTTGATCTCGTCGGCCAGCACCAGGTCGGCGAAGATCGGACCGGGGACGAAGCGGAATTCGTCGTGTCCGCCCGTCTGGTGGTAGACCTCGCTGCCGGTGATGTCCGCGGGCAGCAGGTCGGGCGTGAACTGGATGCGTGAAAGCCGCGCCGACAGGTGGCTGGCGAGGCTGCGCACCGCGCGCGTCTTGGCGAGTCCGGGGAGGCCCTCGAGCAGCAGGTGACCGTTGGCGAGCAGGCCGAGGAGCAGGTGCTCGATGAGCGCCGGCTGGCCGAGCACCTCACGGTTCAGCTGCTGCTGCAGCGCCAGAAATGCGCCGTGCACATCGTCGCTCATTCGACTTCGACGATCAGGCTGCCGCCGCGCTGGCGTGGCGGAAACTCCTTCAGGCTCTTCATGTGCTCGCCGAGCACGTCGCGGAACAGGCCGCCGATCCAGGCCTTCTGCATTGCCATCAGCTCGGAGCGGTGCCCGTCCTGGCGCTCGAAGGGGTCCATGCGCAGGTTGAACAGCAGCGCCGACGGGCGGTTCCAGTCGAAGAAGCCCTCGCGGGTCTTGAAGTGGCCCTTCCACGGCCCGACGCGAACGGCAGTCAGTTCACGCTCGTTGTAGTAAATGAACGAGTTGCGTGCCGACGGCGCCTTGCCCAGCCAGTGCGCGAGGTTGTTCACACCGTCCAGGTGCACCCTCTGGTCACGCCTGAGTTCCGCCACGGCGTTCGGGTTGCCCGCTGCCGCTGCAAGCGTGGGCAGCAGGTCCAGGTGGCTCTGGATGTCGTTCGAAACCGAGCCGGGCTTGATCTTCCCGGGCCAGCGAACCAGCATCGGTACCCGCAGCCCACCCTCCCAGGTGGTGGCCTTCTCGCCGCGAAACGGCGTTGCACCGGCATCCGGCCACCAGGCGACCATCGCGCCGTTGTCGGTGGTGAAGATCACGATGGTGTTTTCGGCGAGCTTCCTGCTGTCCAGCCATTCGAGGATGCGCCCGATGTTCTGGTCGAGCTCCATCATGCCGCTGCCGTAGATGTCGTAGTCGGAGGAGTAGGGCTGGGCGAGGTAGCGGCTCTCGGGTCCGAGGTGGGTGTAGATGTGCATCCGCGTGGTGTTGAGCCAGACGAAGAACGGTTTGTCGGACTTCGCTGCACGGTCCATGAAGTCGAAGGCCGCATCGGTGAACTCGCCGTCGACGGTCTCCATGCGCTTGCTGGTCAGCGGGCCCGTGTCCTGGATCTTCTGCCTGCCGACCTTGCCAAAGCGTGGATCGACCGTGGCGTCGTCCTCGCTGCTCGCCGTTGCCCGGAGCACGCCGCGGGGGCGGTAGCGCTGGTCGAAACCGGGGGTCTTCGGCCAGTCCTTCTGCTCGGGCTCCTCCTCGGCATTCATGTGGTAGAGGTTGCCGTAGAACTCGTCGAAGCCGTGGACGGTGGGGAGGAATTCGTTGCGATCCCCCAGGTGGTTCTTGCCGAACTGCCCGGTCCGGTAGCCGAGCCGCTTCAGCACCTCGGCGATCGTCGGGTCCTTCTCGCTGAGACCGATGGGATCACCCGGCTGTCCGACCGTGGTCAGGCCGGTGCGGATCGGCATCTGACCGGTGATGAAGGCAGCCCGGCCTGCGGTACAGCTCGGTTCCCCGTAGTGATCGGTGAACAGCATGCCCTCGCGGGCGATGCGGTCGATGTTCGGCGTGGGCACCATCATGCCGTGGCTGTAGGCACCGACGTTCCAGTAACCGATGTCATCGGCCATGATCACCAGGATGTTTGGCCGGTCTGCCGCGTGGACGGCAAGGCTCAGCAGCAGCCAGGGCAGTATTCCAATGGAACGCCAGACACGCATTGCGCTGTTCCTTCAGAGTGGCGGGGAGGTCGGGGCATGATACTCGCATACCGAGGGCTCACGCACCGCGGGCGCCCGTTGGCATTCAGGTGCTCCGGCGTGTTCAGCGACCGAACACGCCGCGTGCGCCACCGGCGATCCGTGTCGTGATGTGCAGCAGCGCTGCCGGTATGTCCAGTGTCGATGGCAGGGCAATGTAGCGGGGAGACCACACGGGGTCGAACTTGTCCTTGAACGCGCGCAGCCCCTGGAAATTGTAGAACTCGCCGCCGCGATTGAAGATGGAATGCCCCAGCTTGTGCCACATCGGGGCAAGCGGGTGCGTCTCGAAGCCCGACAGCGGCGCCATGCCGAGGTTGAAGTGGTGGTAGCCCTGCTCCTTCGACCACAGCATCAGGCTGATCAGCAGGAAGTCCATTGCCATCGGTGGCGCATCGTCGGCGTAGCGCATCAGGTCGATCGAGACCTCGCTGCGCGGCTCGGGTCGCCACAGATTGGCGAATGCGGCGATTTCCTCGCCGCGTGCGAGCACTGCGATGTCGGTACGCTTCAGGTAGTCGGGATCGAAGTAGCCGAGCGATATGCCCTTCTCGCGCGTGCCTTTCGCCCTCAGCCACTGGTCGGAAATCGCCTGCAGGCGGTCGATGTGCCGTGCTGCCTCGCCTGGCGCCAGTACCTGCAGCTGCCATCCCTCGCGCTGCATGCGGTTGATGCAGTTGCGCATCGAGGAGCGCTTCGAGCCCTGCAGGGAGAAGGTATCGAGAGCGACCAGTGCTTCCTCGCCGAGCTTGAGCGGCGTGAGGCCGAGATCGAGATAGAGCGGCAGCAGCTGCGGGCGCACCCGATAGAACACCGGCTTTGCGGCGTAGCGATCGGCAGTCTCGCGAAACTGCCAGATGATCTCATCCTGTACCTGCGCCGTGCCGCAGGGGTCTCCGATCGCGATCCAGTAGCCGGATGTGGCGACGTAGGCGATGAAACCCGTGCGCTCCGTGTTCCAGAACAGGTTCTTGTCGCCGGTGAGCGCCAGAAACTGGTTGCTGTCGGGACTGTGTCGTACCAGCACGGCAGCCTGGTCGATCTCGACCTCATCGGGAAGCTCGGCATGGTAATGGCCGCGACGCAGCGCGAAGTGCACGAGCAGGGCGCCGGCGAGCAGGAAGGCCACGAGGGTTGCGCGCAGGAAGCGCTGTGCGTCCCCGTGCAGGTCGACCCCAAACCAGAGTGCCTGGGTGTATTCGACGTTGCGATACGACAGGAAACCGACCCAGGTTGCGGCACCGAGCACCACGGCGATGCCGAGCGTCCAGCGCACGGACAGCCCCGTCTGGTCCACTCGCGAGAGTCGGTAGAACATCGCGCGTGCCGGTGCGAGCAGTGCAAGCATCATGCAGAGGATGCTGGCTTCCTCGTAGTCGACACCCTTCAGCAGCGAGGCGACGGCAGCGATCGCCAGCAGTGCCAGGGTCAGATAGTACGCGGAGCGCAGCTTCAGGCGCACGCCGCGCGCGAGTACCAGCAGCAGCAGGCCGGAAATGCTGCCGATCAGGTGCGAGGCTTCGATCAGGGCAAGTGGCACTGCCCTGCCGAGCCATTCGAGACGCTCCGCCTCCCCGGGCAGGGCCCCCGAGAGCAGCAGCATCGCCCCGCTCGCCAGCAGCAGCATCGAGTACAGAAGAGGCAGCGCCTGGCGCAGCGCCTGCCACGGCAGTGTCAGGTTGCGGCGCCATTTCGCACTCGTGCGCAGCTCGAAGCCGAGCAGCAGGGCGCTGGCGACCACCAGCGGCAGGAGGTAGTAGATGGCCCGATAGACGATCAGCGCGGCGAGCATCTCGGCCGAGGCGTGCTCGCCGGTCAGCAGGAAGACGAACACGCCCTCGAACACGCCCAGTCCTCCCGGCGACTGGCTGAACAGTCCGGCAAGCTGTGCGATCAGGTAGGCGTTGAGGAACACCCCGAACGTGATGTCGCCGTGCTGGCGAAGCAGCACGTAGAGCACGCTGGATGCGAGCAGCAGGTCGGCTGCACCCACCAGTGACTGCAGCAGCGTGATCCGGGGACCCGGCAGCGTGAGCGTATGCTCACGCCAGCGCAGGCTGCGCCGCCCGCTGCACACCAGTGTCCAGTAGGCGACGAGCAGCCCGACGGCAACCCAGCTCATGATGCCGAGCGAGCCGGTGACGAGCGTGTTGGTGGCGCCGGAGCGCTCCACCAGCGCGAACCCGAGGCTCGCGGCCAGCAGCGTGCCACAGGCGAGAAAGTAGGTGACCGTGCTCAGCACCACCACCTGTGCGATCTCCAGGCTGCCGAGCCCCCAGCCTGAATAGAAACGGTAGCGCAGCGCCCCACCCGAGAGCAGTGCGTGCCCGGCGCTGTTGCTGACGGCAAAGCCCGTGAAACCGGCAAGCAGTACCTGGGGCAATGCCAGTCTGCGCCCGACGTGGCGCAGCGCGATCCAGTCGTAGCCGGCGAGCATCACATAACCCGCGGCAGTCAGCGCCGTGGCAGCGATCAGTGCCGGCGCGGGAAAGCCGAAGACGAGGTTGACGAGGTCGCGTGCCGAGTACTCACCCAGTGCGCGGTGGGTAAGCCAGAGTGCGATCGCAATGGCAATGACGGGCAACAGGCGCGCAAGTCGACGGAGCATGGCGGCAAGCCGGGCGTGTCGGGGGGCGGTGCCCCTCAGTCCGCGCCACTGTCGATGTAGAAATATTCCGGCACCTTGGCCATGAAGAGCTGTGCATCACCCGAAAGGGTTCGCTGTTCGCCCGGGCGCAGCATGCCGATGTTGTCGAGTGTGGCCCCGCCGACCTGCACCCCGCTGCGGTCGAAGAGCAGCACGCGTACGCTGAGCATCGCGGGGGGCAGGTCGACGTTCTCGAGGATGATCGTGAACTTGTAGTCCTCACGCTCGGCAGACTGCGCTCCCGAAAACAGCACGCTCCTGATGTAGGGCTGTTTCACCCGCAGCACACGGTCGAATTCGAGTGACGCGAGGTGCGGCAGCCGCTGCTTGACCAGGGCATCCATTTCGCTGCGGATCTGTTTCATCTGGCGGCGTGCATCGCGCAGCTCCGCTTCGCTGCTCTCCAGTGTGGTGCGTTGCGCGCCGAGCTCGCTGCTGTAGCGGGTGACGGTGGAGAGCAGGTAGATCACGAGCACCAGGAACACGATCAGCGCACCAACGCCGGCGGCGAGCGCGACGGTACGACCGCGCGCCGAACGGGAGCGACGGCGCGAGCCGTGGTGAGCGCCTGGCCGGGTGCGCGAAATCGGCTCGGCACCGCTGTCGGTGCGTCGCGGCTGCTCACTGCTCATCGTCTCGTCCATACCGGGGTGCTCTCGTTGACTGGCCAGGGGGTCTGGCGCTCCTTCGCGTGCATATCTATAGCGGTGAAGCGTCCTTCCTGCAATGGTGCGGCTCCGTGCAGGTGCCGGCCGTGATTCATGTCCAATCCGGGCGCGAGTTCAGCGTGAAGCGGTACTGTACCGTCGCCGGTGCCGTGCCGTGGGAATCGAATCGCCGCTCGGTGAACTCCACCCAGCCGTGGCGGTGCATGCGCACGCAGCTCGATGCGCGCGTGCCGTACCACGCAGAGCAGACGAAGCGCGGGCCGAGCAGCCGCTCCTGCTCGATGCCCACACCGGTCGAGGGCAGGGCGTCATCGGGAGGTGTCGTGCGGTCTGCCAGCAGCTCGAGCACCCGCTCCGGCTCGGGTTCGCCGCGCAGCAGCAGGGTCATTTCCTCGCGCGCGCCAAGCAGCTTCGGCCATGGGGTGTCGAGCATGGCGTTCGAGAGGCCGTAGACCCCCGGGTGCAGGCGCTCGAGGCGAGGGCCCCGGTTGCCCAGGTAGTGGAGTTCGCCGGCAATGTCACCAACCAGCAGGTTGAAGCCCGCATAGCGCTCGCAGCCCGCACCGATGCGCCGTGCGTAGTGTTGCGGCGTCTCCGTGCCGAGCAGGTAGTCGAGCGTGAGCATGCCGCGCGATGGGGCGCCCGTCACGGCGTCGTGGCCACGGCGGTTGGTGATTGCCGCGAAGCGGCCCGTGCGCGTCATGCCGAGCCAGGTGCCGCCGGCACGCAGATCGCGCCCCGCGAGCAGCTCGGGATGGTCGCGCCAGACGTGCAGGGCTTCGCTCGGGCGGGCGTGGAACTCGTCGCGATTGGCGGCGATCACCAGGGGGAAGTCGGCGTGTTGGCGCCAGGCGATGACGATCAGGCACATGGGGCTTTCCGGTGGCCGCGCTTGGGGTCGCACGGCATAATAGCCGCCGTTCGTGCCATCGGCAGCCATCCATCTGCCTGCCGTTGCCGCCGTTCACGGAGTCTCCCGATGCTGCGTCACCCCGATTTCGACCCGGTCGCGATTTCGCTCGGCCCGCTCGATGTGCACTGGTATGGCCTGATGTACCTGTGCGCGTTTGCCGCTGCCTGGTGGCTGGGGCGGCTGCGGGCGCGTCGTCCGGGCTCGCCGCTGACCGTGGAACAGGTGGAGGATCTGATCTTCTGGGGAGCGGTCGGCGTGGTCGTCGGCGGGCGGCTCGGCTACGCCTTCTTCTATGGCTTCGATCATCTGCGTGCCGATCCCTGGTGGCTGTTCCGCGTCTGGGAAGGCGGGATGTCCTTCCACGGTGGGCTGCTGGGCGTCATTGCCGCGCTGTGGTGGCTGGCCTGGCGCATCGGACAGCCACTCGGTGCGGTGTTCGACTTCGTTGCGCCGCTGGTGCCGCTCGGGCTTGGCTTCGGGCGCCTCGGCAACTTCATCGGCCAGGAACTGTGGGGGCGCCCGAGCGATCTGCCCTGGGCCATGGTGTTCCCGCGCGATCCGCTGGCACTCGCTCGCCACCCTTCGCAGCTCTACCAGGCGCTGCTCGAGGGTCTGGTGCTGTTCGCCGTGCTGTGGTGGTACTCGGCTCGGCCGCGGCCACGACTGGCGGTCAGCGGCTTGTTCCTGCTGCTTTACGGTGTGTTTCGCTTCCTGGTCGAGTTCGTGCGCGAACCCGACCAGGGCCTCGGCTTCGTTGCCTTTGACTGGATGACCCGCGGCCAGTTGCTGAGCCTGCCGATGGTGCTGGCGGGTGCGGCGATGTTTGCCTGGGCACAGCACCGGGGCATGGACGGGCGCGGTACGGGCAAGACTTGAGCGGAAACGAAGCAATGCAGCAACACCAGCAGCTCATGCGCCACATTCTGGAACACGGAGCGGTGCGCCAGGACCGCACCGGCACCGGGACACTGAGCGTGTTCGGCTATCAGATGCGCTTCGACCTGACGGACGGCTTTCCGCTGGTGACGACCAAGAAGCTCCACCTGCGCTCGATCATCCACGAGCTGCTGTGGTTCCTGCGCGGCGACACCAACATCCGCTACCTGCAGGACAACGGTGTCTCGATCTGGGACGAATGGGCGGATGCGGACGGCGAACTTGGGCCGGTGTATGGCTACCAGTGGCGCAGCTGGCCGGCTGCAGATGGACGTCACATCGACCAGATGGCGCAGGTGCTCGAGCAGATCCGCTCCAGCCCCGATTCGCGCCGGCTGCTGGTGAGCGCCTGGAACGTCGCCGACATCGAGCGCATGGCGCTCGCTCCGTGCCATGCACTGTTCCAGTTTCACGTGCAGGATGGGCGACTGTCATGCCAGCTCTACCAGCGCAGTGCCGATGTCTTCCTCGGTGTGCCGTTCAACATTGCCTCCTACGCGCTGCTGACGCTGATGGTGGCGCAGGTCTGTGGACTCGAGCCTGGCGAGTTCGTGCACACCCTGGGTGATGCGCACCTCTACAGCAACCATCTCGAGCAGGCGCGGCTGCAGCTTGCGCGCGAGCCTTTGGCGCTGCCGCAGATGCGGCTCGACCCGGATGTGCGTGATCTGTTTGCATTTCGTTACGAGCACTTCGAGCTGTGCAATTATCAGAGCCATCCGCACATCCCGGCACCGGTGGCGGTATGAGGGTCACGCTGGTCGTGGCGATGGCACGCAACCGGGTCATCGGGCGTGCCAGCGCGCTGCCCTGGCACCTGCCCGAGGATCTGCGCCATTTCCGCGAGCTGACGCTTGGCAAGCCGGTGGTGATGGGGCGGCGCACCTTCGACTCGATCGGGCGGGCGTTGCCGGGGCGCAGCAACATCGTGGTCAGCCGCCAGGCGGCACCAGGGCTCCCCGAGGGCGTGCTGCCCGCGCGCAGCCTGCCCGATGCGTTGCGGCTTGCGGCCGGGATCGCCGCGCGTGACGGTGTCGAGGAGTGCATGGTGATCGGTGGAGCAGACATCTACAGTCAGTGCCTGCGGCTTGCCGAGCGGATTCACCTGACGCTGATCGAGCGCGATGTCGAAGGCGATGTGCTGTTTCCCGAGCTCGCGGCCGAGGAATGGCGTGTGGTGAGCCGCGAGCCGGGTACCAGTGTCTCCGATCCGGATCTGGCGTTTGCCTTCCTGGTCCTCGAGCGCGTGGCATGATTTTCCGCGGGTGCGAAGTGCCGGTGATGTTCGGTGAGATGATGCGTCGCGATGACCGTGTCGGCGAACGTGAGGGTGGCGATCGATGATGCGTGTGCCTGAGCTGTGGCGAGCCTGGCGTGCGGGCTGTGGTGCGGCGCTGCTCCTCGCTGGCGCGGCGGCTGCAACGGCACAGCAGCTCGATGAGGTGCTGGACGCGAGTCGCATGGCAACGGCTGCTGCCCGGCAATCGCAGCAGCGTATCGATGGGCTGGTCGATGAGTCGCAGGCGCTGTTCGAGGAGTACCGCACCCTGAGCCGCCAGATCGAAGGGCTCGATGTCTACAACGCGCGCCTCGAGCACCAGATCGCCGTGCAGGAGCAGCGCATCGCGGCGATCGGCGCCTCGCTCGAGGAGGCCACGGTGCTGTCGCGGCAGGTGCTGCCGCTGCTGGTGCGCATGATCGATTCGCTGGATGCATTCATCGCCCTCGACCGGCCGTTCCATCTCGATGAGCGGCACGGGCGCATCGCGCTGCTGCGTCAGGACATCGACGCACCGGAGCTGAGCCTTGCCGAGAAGTTTCGCCAGGTGATGGATGCGTACCGGATCGAGATCGAGTTTGGACGCAAGATCGACAGCTACCGTGACACGGTCGAGGTCGACGGTGTGCGGCGCGAGGTCGACATCCTGCGCATCGGGCGCATCGCCCTGCTCTATCGCACGCTCGATGGCGCATCGTGCGGGCAGTGGAATCCCTTCACGCATGCCTGGGAGGCGCTCCCGGGCCATGATTACGATGCGGCGATCCGTGATGGCATACGCATGGCGAACAGACAGGCAGCGATCGGCCTGCTGCAGCTGCCGATCGCTGCACCGGAGGTGCTGCCATGAGGCGCGCGCGTGCGGTCTCCGTGGTTGCTCTCGCGCTCGCGCTCGGCGTTTTCACCACGGGATCGAACGCCGAGGAGCCGGCTGCGCGCTCGCTTGGCGAGCTGCTCGAGCTCGTTCGTGAGGGCCAGATCGACGATGCGCGCGAAGCGCGCGAGCGTGAGGCGCATTTCCTTGCCGAGCGTGACACCCAGCAGCAGCAGCTCGAGCGCGTGCGCGAGCAGCTCGTCGAGCGTCAGAAGCGCTCGGCAGAACTCGAGAAACGTTTCGAGGCGAACGAGAAGCGCATCGCCGAACACCAGCAGGGCCTGCGCACGAAGCTGGGCTCGCTGGTCGATCTGCTGGGCGATCTGGCGACGGTTGCCAGCGAGCAGCGCGACGGCTTCGCCAGCTCGCTGACTGCCAGCGAATTCGGCATGTCTCGCGTCGAGCACACGGCGAAGCTGGTCGAGCGTGCCGGCAGCGGCACCGTGTTGCCCACGATCGCGGACCTGGAGAGCTTCTGGTACGAGCTGCAGCGCGAGATGACTGCCGGGGGGGAGGTCCATGCCTTTTCCGCCGAGGTGGTGCGCCCCGACGGCAGCCGTTCACGAATGCCGGTGGTCCGCGTCGGGGTCTTCAACATCGTCTCCGGCGATGGCGAGTATCTGGAGCACGAGGCCCGAACGGGCGTGCTCGTGCAGCTGCCGCGCCAGCCCGAGCGGCGCTTCCTGAGCGCTGCGGCCGACCTGGCGCACGCCACCGAGGGAATGCATGCCTTTGCAATCGACCCGACCGGTCCTTCCGGTGGCAGTTTCCTGGCGGCGCTCACGGCTTCACCATCGTTTGGCGAACGCGTGCAGCAGGGGGGCATGATCGGCTATCTGATCATGGTGCTTGGGCTCCTTGGCGCAGCACTGGCACTGCAGCGCTTCGTGGTGCTGGGGCGCATGCACCGGCGTGTCGAGGCCCAGCGCAGCATCGCAGCCCCGAGCCTCGACAACCCGCTGGGTCGGGTGCTGGCGGCGTGCGAGGCTGATGTCGCGCTGGACGTCGAGGCGCTCGAGCTCAGGGTGAGCGAGGCGGTGATTCGCGAGCTGCCCGTCATCGAGCGTGGGCTGTCGTTGCTGCGCATCATCGCGACGGTTGCGCCGCTGCTCGGCCTGCTGGGAACGGTGACGGGCATGATCGTGACCTTCCAGTCGATCACGATCTTTGGCGCCGGTGATCCGAAGGCCATGGCCGGTGGCATCTCACAGGCGCTCGTCACGACGGTGCAGGGCCTGTGCGTGGCGATTCCGATCGTGTTCGCACACGCGCTGCTCGGTGCCCGGGCGCGAGGGGTCACCCAGGTTCTCGAAGAGGAGACGACCGGTCTCCTTGCGGCGCGCACCAGCGCTGGCGCTGCGGAGCAGCCGTGATGGAGCGCTCCGGTGCCTTCCTGCACGATGTGCTGGCATTCCTGGACGCTGGCGGGCCGGTGCTGTATGCGCTTGCCGGACTCACCTTCCTGATGTGGGTGCTGGTGTTCGACCGGCTGTGGTATCTGCGCGTCGTGTTGCCGCACGAGGTCGCGCGCCTCGCCAGCGCGGGGTGGACGCACGGAGAGCGCCGGCCCTGGCATCTGCGCCAGTTGCGTGGTGCGCAGCTCGCGCGCCTCGACATGCGGGCGCGACATCACCTGGCGCTGATTCGCGTCTGCGTGGTGCTGTGCCCACTGCTCGGCCTGCTCGGCACGGTCACCGGGATGATGGTCGTGTTCGACGTGCTGGCCAGTGGCAGCGGTGATTCGCGATCACTCGTCGATGGGGTGGCGCGTGCCACGATACCGACCATGGCCGGCATGGTCGCGGCAGTCTCGGGCCTGTTCGCCAGCGCCTGGGTGGCGCGCATGGCGCATCGCGCACTGGTGCTGGCCGCGGACCGTCTGGGCACGGGCGCCTGAGCCGACGGTATGCGACGCCTGTCGGTCTTCACCGCGGCCAGGGCACCACGACAGGGGATGATCGACCTTGCGCCGATGCTCGATGTGGTGTTCATCCTGCTGATCTTCTTCATTGCCACCGGCTCGTTCGTCGCCGATACCGGAATCGAGGTCGAGCGCCCGCTCGTGCGCACGGCGAGCGTCGAGCAGGGTGTGCGCATCGTGGTCGCGGTGTCGGCAGCGAACGGGATCTGGATCGAGGGGCGGGAGGTCGGTGCGCATCGACTGCGCCTGCATCTCGAGCGCCTGCATGCCGAAAATCCCTACGGAGCGCTGCTGGTGGAGGCGGATGCGCGCTCCAGCACCCGCGCAGTCGCGGAAGTGCTCGCAGCCGCGCGCGCAGCCGGCATTGCCGACACGGCACTGTCGGTACAACGGAAGTAGGACCGATGCGGCGCCTCGGCCTGCCGTTTGCCGTGGTGATGGGTGCGCTCGTCACCCTGGCGCTGCTGTACCTGATGCAGGTGCTGCTCGACGACGGCGCGCCACCCGAGGATGCCGGAGTGCCCGTGCGCATCACGGATACCGTGACGCTCGCTCTGCCGCCTGACATGCGCTTCGAGGCAGCACGCCCGCAGCGGATTCCCGACCCCCCCCGACCACCGCGCCTGATGCTTCGCGAGCAGGGACGAATCGACATCGTGAGCACGCCGGCACCTGATGCGAACACAAACCCTGCCACGGAGGCGTCCGCCGAAGCAGCGTCCGCTGCCCCGTCCGTCGATGCCGACTATCTGCCGATCGTGAAGGTTGCAGCGATCTATCCGCGGCGCGCCCAGGCTCAGGGCATCACCGGGAGCTGCACCGTCGAGTACACGATCACCACGAGTGGTGCAACGCGTGATCCGGTCGCGATCGACTGCCAGCCGGCTGGTGTGTTCGAGGCGAGTTCGCTGCGCGCCATACTGAGGTTCAAGTACCGTCCACGCATGGTCGACGGTCACCCGGTCGAGGTGCGTGGCGTGCGCAACCGCTTCGTGTTCGAGCTTGGGAGGTGAGGGCGTGCATCATCGCGGCGTGACCCACCTGCTGCTGGCGATGCTGCTTGCCACCCTGCTCGCGTGCCGTGCTGGCGAAGTGCACGCGCGCGAAGTGCAGTCGCTGCAGGCGAGGCATCAGCGGGCCACTCCGGCACTGCGCCAGGCCGTGGCCGTGCGTCTTGCCGCAGTGCAGCGTGCGGCCGAAGCCGGCAACCTCGACGCAGCCGAACGTGAGCTGGCGATGCTCGAGGCCGACCATGCGGGGATGCGGGCACTGAACAGCTACGAGCTCGCCAATGTTTATAACTTCCGTGCCCACATCCATTACACGAAAAAGGAGTTTCAGGCGGCGCTGCATGCCTGGGAGCAGGTGCTTGCGCAGCCCGACCTGCCCCAGGCAATGGTACAGGGCACGCGCTACAGCCTCGCGCAGCTCTATGTGGCGACCGGAGCCTGGGAGCAGGCGAGGTCGATGCTGGATGCGTGGTTCCGGTCTGCCGAGAACCCGGATGCCGATGCCTGGATGTTGCTCGCGCAGGCACACTACCGGCTCGGGCGCCATGACGATGCGCTGCAGGACATCGAGCGCGCGCTGGCGGCGGCACGGCTGCGCTCGCAGCCCCCGCGCGAGAGCTGGTATCTGCTGCAGCGCCAGGCGAGCTTCGCCAGGGGAGACCTGCAGGCGACGGCACGCGTGCTCGAGGTGCTGGCCGCGCGCTGGCCGCGCAAGGACTATTTCGTGCAGCTGGCTGCGGTTCTCGGTGAGCTCGGTGATACCGCGCGCGAGCGTGCCGTGCTGGAGGTGGCCTATCGTGCGGGCTGGCTCGATGCCGAGCGCGAGCTGCTGGATCTCGCCTATCTCCATCTGGGTGGCGAAACACCCATCCTTGCCGCGCGGGTGCTCGAGGAGGGCATGCGCGCCGGGCGGATCGGTACCGATGCGCGTACCCTCGGTCTGCTTGGCGCTGCCCTGCGCGAGGCACACGAGAGCCGCCGTGCGGTCGAGGTGCTCGAGCGCGCTGCCGAGCTGACGGACGACGCCCAGGCGTGGGTGCGTCTGGCGAGTGCGCAGCTCGAGGCAAACGATGATGAGGCGGCGGTCGTGGCGGCGCGCCGGGCGCTCGCACTCGGCGGTGGCGAGCGCCCGGATACGGTTCGCATCATGCTCGGCATGGCGCTCTACGACCTGGGGAACTACACCGAGGCGCGCAGCGCCTTCACGGAGGCGGCGCGTGATCGGCGCTCACGTCAATCGGCCAGGCAGTGGCTGCGCTTCCTCGATGCCGAGACCGCACGTGCCAGACAGCTCGCAGGTGACTGAAGGGTAATCCAGCTCAGGGGCGCCACGCACTGCGCTACACTGCGCGACGCCAGAGCCCGCACAGCCATGAAGGAGAGGTCCATGACACCGGAAGAGATGCTCCAACTCGTCGAGCGCCAGAAGGCGGCTTTCACGGCTGCGGGAGCGGTCGATGCGCGGACACGTCAGGATCGACTCGATCGCCTGGCGGCACTGCTGGACGAAAATCAGGATGCCCTGCTGGCTGCGCTGGTCGCTGACTTTGGCTCGCGCTGCAGCGAGTACGCACGCCTCACGGAAATTGCCGTCCCCCTGTCCGAGATCCGCGAGACCCGCAAGCTGATCCCGGCCTGGATGCGTGATGAGCGTCGTCCGGTGCCGCTGCTGATGCGCCTGCTCGGGGCGGATGCGCGGGTACGCTACCAGCCGCTTGGCTGCATCGGCATCATCGTGCCGTGGAACTTTCCGATCTATCTGGCGGTTGGTCCGCTGATCGGGGTGCTTGCTGCCGGCAATCGCGCGATCATCAAGCCCTCGGAGTTCACGCCGCGGGTCGCCGAACAGTTCGCAACGCTGTTCCCGCGCTATTTCGACGCCACCGAGGTGGCGATCGTCACCGGCGATGCCGAAGTGAGCGCCGCTTTCTCCGGCCTGCCGTTCGACCATCTGGTGTTCACCGGCGCGGGCTCGATCGCCCGTCACGTGATGGCTGCCGCATCGAGGAACCTCGTTCCGGTCACGCTGGAACTGGGGGGCAAGTCACCGGTGGTGATCGGTCAGGGTGTGGATCTCGAGGCGAGCGCACTGAAGATCATGGACTTCAAGCTGTCGAACGCCGGGCAGATCTGCATCGCGCCGGATTACCTGCTGGTGCCGGCACCGCGCCTCGGCGAGGTGATCGAGGCGCTGCAGGCGGCAGCGGCGAAGCTCTACCCCACGCTGCTGGCAAACCCGGACTACACATCGATCGTCAATCGCCGCCACCTCGACCGTCTGATGCGCCTGGTCGATGACGCGAACGCCGCCGGCGTGCGCAGCGTGGCCATCAACCCGGGCAACGAATCGTTTGCGAACCAGCCCGAGGGGCAGCACAAGCTGATGCCTCGGCTGTTCATCGAACCCGATGACGAGCGGCTGATCATGCGCGAGGAAATCTTCGGTCCGCTGCTGCCCCTGAAGACCTACCGGGACATCGGCGAGGCGATTGCCTACATCAACCGCAACGACCGCCCGCTCGCCCTTTATTACTTCGGCGACTCGAAGGGTGCCGAGATCGAGCAGATCCTGCAGCACACGCTCTCGGGCGGGGTGTCGATCAACGATGTCGGCGCGCATGCCGGCTGCGGTTCACTGCCCTTCGGTGGCGTCGGTCCGAGCGGCATGGGCTCCTACCACGGACGCGACGGGTTCCGTCAGTTCTCGCATGCCCGGGCGGTCTATCGTCAGGCGCGGGTGGATTTTGCGAGCCTGTTCGGCATGCGCCCGCCGTTCGGTCCGAAGTTCGCCACCCGCGTGCGGCAGTTCATGAAAAGGTAATAGTTCGTGCGCCCGCTCGATTGACTCGTTTCGCGAGTAATGGCACTGTGCGCGCCGGCCGTGACCGGTCAGGTTGGCTGACTAGGCTGGCCTGAAAGTCCCGATCGATTGGCGGACCTGCCGCCCGCAGTCACAGGCCCTTTCATCTGCCCGTGGCCCCTGGCCACATCCCGGAACCGAACCAGAGGGGAATTGAATGAAGTTCCACAGGAAGCCCTTGTTTGTCGCTTGCGCGGGCGTGCTGCTCGCGGCCACCGCACCGATTCCCGCCTTCGCGCAGGGACCGATGCTGGATGAGATCATCGTCACCGCGCAAAAGCGCGAGGAGTCGCTGCAGGAGACGCCGATCGCGATCACGGCCTTCAGCGCGAACGATCTGGAAACCCAGCGCGTGACCAACATCATGCACCTGCTGAACAAGGTGCCCTCGCTGACGCTCGCGCCGTGGGCCGGCAGCCGTGTCACGCCGAACCTGTTCATCCGTGGCATGGGCAACCTGAACACCCAGTCGACCAACGACATGGCGACCGGCATCTACATGGACGGCGTCCCGGTCGGGCGCGGTGTGGGTCTTGCAGCGGATATCGCCGACCTCGAGCGGGTCGAGGTTCTGCGCGGCCCGCAAGGCACGCTCTGGGGCCGCAACACCACGGCAGGCGCGATCAACTTCATCACCAAGCGGCCCGATGCGGATTTCGGTGGCAAGCTGCAGTTCACCGCTGGCAACTTCGGGCAGCGTGATGTGCGTGCAACGGTCAATGCACCGCTTGCCGACAACCTGTATACGCGCGTTGCCTACATGCGCAGCGAGAACGACGGCTGGGTGAAGAACCGCTCGCCGCTGCCGCATCAGATCAACTACAACGAGGACCGCAAGAAGGAAGCGGTGAAGTTCGCGCTGCGCTACGAGCCAACCGACAGGTTCACCGTCGATTATGGTTATGACCAGTCCGAGATGGAGTATGGGAACCACTTCTATCAGGTCATTCAGGCGGGGAGCCCGTTTTTCGTGCCGGGCCGCCAGGAGCGTGCAGCGTTGACCTATGGCATGAAGCCGAGCAATACCGAGGTCGGTGGCCACAACGTGACCATGACCTGGGATCTCGGCGATGTGACGCTGAAGTCGATCACCGCCTACCGTGACCTCGACAGCCGGATCGACATGAACTTTGCCGATGCGTTCACCCAGGACCGTCGCATGGAGCAGGATCAGTTCTCGCAGGAACTGCAGCTGATCGGTGAGGCCTGCGGTGGCTGCATCAAGTACGTGACCGGTGTGTTCTACATCAGGGAGGACGCCAGTGAGTCGCTGTCCTCGGACATCCTTGGTGGTGCGATCCGCGATTACTGGACACTGAAGGCAAAGTCGGATTCGAAGGCGATCTTCGCCCAGGTGACCTGGACTCCGGCAATCCTCGAGGAACGGCTCGACCTGACGCTGGGACTGCGTTACACGGAAGATTCCCGCGAGGCGACCAAGAACTATCGCCGCGCGGATCTGACACCCGCCTATACCGGTCTGGTGATCAAGGGTGATCGTGACTTCGAGTCGACGAATCCGATGGTCACCGCCGCCTATCGCTTCACCGACAGCCTGAACGGCTATGTGAAGTACTCCACCGGCTACCGCGCCGGCGGCTTCAACGCGCAGAGCACACCGGTATATTTCGGCGATGGCTACAAGCAGGAGAACGTCAAGGCATGGGAGGCCGGCATCAAGTCGGAACTCCTCGAGCACCGGCTGCGCCTGAACGCTGCCGTGTTCCACAACAAGTACGACGATCTGCAGGTCGACCAGTCGCGTGTTCCGGCCTTCTTCGTCGACACGATCAACGCCGGCGGCACGACGATCAAGGGCTTCGAACTCGAGGCGACCGCGGTCGTCACCGACGCGTTGAGCTTCAACCTGTTCTACTCGCACCTCGACGCCGAGTACGACTCGTACATCGACTATGGCCCTGCCGGGAATACGCCGGTCGACTACGCCTCGGTGTATCACGTCGCCAACTCGCCCGACTGGCAGGTAGGTGTCGGCATGGACTGGGAGTTCCTGCGCACCAACTTCGGCGCTTTCACGCTGAACGTCGACTACCGCGCTCAGGACGACTTCTACTCCGGCCCGAAACCCGACACGTTCAGCAGGGGCTATGAGGTCTGGAACGCCCGCGTCGAGCTCTCCGAGGTGCCGCTGCCCTACGGTGCGCTGCGCGTCGCGCTCTGGGGACGCAACCTCGGCGACAAGGAGTACCGGCTGTCGACGACCAACCTGGGTGTGAACAAACTGAGTGCCCAGTTCGGCCAGCCGCGTACGAGCGGCGTCGACGTGGTCTACGAGTTCTGATCCTTCCTGCCTGATTCCCGGCACCGTCTCCATGAGGAGACGGTGCCGGACTCATTCCAGATTCTTGATCAGCACCAGCGAATTGCGCTGGAAGTTGTAGAGTCCACGACGCTGCTCCGGGAGTTCGGCGAGATCGGCAAGCCTGAAGCCGCGCTCGATGAACCAGTGTGCCGTGTGCGTGGTCAGCACGAACAGCCGCTCGATGCCCTTGTCGCGCGCCCGCGCCTCGATGTGCCCGAGGAGCCGGTTTGCCCTCCCGCTGCGACGGTACGCCGGGTCGGTCGCCACGCAGGCGAGTTCCGCCGTACGGTTCGGCAGATCGGCCAGGAGTGCAGCGCAGGCGATGATCGCCCCGTCGCGCTCGACGACGCTGAAGCAGCCGATCTCGAGTTCGAGCCGCTCGCGCGAGCGGTGCACCAGCGTGCCGTCCTTCTCGAGCGGTGCGATCAGCCGCATGATGCCGCCGACGTCCTCGATTCCCGCCTCGCGGAAGCTTTCGTAGCTGTCGCGGCTGATCATTGCGCCGATGCCATCGCGTGTGAACAGCTCGTGGAGCAGCGCCCCGTCGACATGGAAGTCGAGGATGTGGCAACGCTCCACCCCCTGCTGGCAGGCGTTGATCGCCGCCCTCAGTGCAGGACTCGCGTTGCCCTGCTGCAGGGTCTGTGCCAGCGCGACCGGCAGCTCGCGCAGCGGCTGTCCGTGCGTGTCGGTGAGTGCGGCGTCTTCGAGCAGGATCAGCTTGTCGGCCTGCAGGCCGGTAGCAACCGACACCGCGACGTCCTCCTTGGTGAGGTTGAACACCTCGCCGGTCGGCGAATAGCCAAGAGGTGCAAGCAGCACGATGTTGCCAAGGGCGAGCTGGGCGCGGATGCCCTCGTGATCGATCCGGCGCACCTTGCCGGTGAGCTGGAAGTCGGTGCCCTCGCGCACGCCGAGCGGTTGTGCCGTGACGAAGTTGCCGCTGCAGACACGGATGCGTGCGCCGTGCATCGGGGAGTTGGCGATTCCCATCGACAGCAGGGCCTCGATCCGCGCCCGCAGCGTTCCCGCCGACTGGACCGCGAGCTCGAGTGCCCGCGGGTCCGTCACCCGTGTTCCGTGCACCACGGCACTCGGCACGTTCTCCGACTGCAGCGCCGCCTCGACCTGGCGGCGTGATCCGTGCACCATGACCAGACGCACACCGAGCGTTGCCAGCAGGGCGATGTCGTGCACGATCGAGGAGAACGCCTCGTCGGCAACCACCCCGCCCCCGCACACCAGCACGAAGGTCTTGCCCTTGTGCGCATTGATGTACGGAGCGGAGTTGCGGAACAGGCTGACGAAGCCGGGGAGGCTCGCGTTCGTCATGGCTGCCGCCCTTCGACGCAGAAGCGCTGGATCATCTTCTGCAGCACGCTCACCATGGGTTCCACCTGGCCCTGCTCCATGTACTCATCGGGTTGATGTGCCTGGCTGATCGATCCCGGTCCGAGCACCACGGTCTGCATGCCGAGCTGCTTCAGCAGCGGACTTTCGGTGGCGAAGGCGACGGCGCCCGCACCGTGACCGCTGAATTCCTCGGCAGCCCGTACGATCGGCGCAGTCGCATCCTCCTCGTAGGCGCGCAGCCCCGGGAAGAGCGAGCGCATGGTGATCGTCAGGGCGCTTGAGTCGGCGATGCGCTCGAGGCGCGCGCGGATCATCGCACGCAGTTCCTCGGGGTCCATTCCGGGCAGGGGCCGCAGGTCGAAGTGCAGTTCGCAGGCACCGCAGATCCGGTTCGGGTTGTCGCCGCCGTGGATGCAGCCGAGGTTCAGCGTCGGTATCGCAACATCGAACAGCGGGTTGCGGTAACGCGCGCCGAGCTCCTCCCGGAAGGCAATGAGCTCTGCCATCACCTGCTGCATGCCGTCCAGCGCGTTGCGACCGAGCGCCGGGTTCGACGAGTGCCCGGAGTGCCCGGTCACCGTGATTGCCTCCATCATCATGCCCTTGTGCATGCGTATCGGGCGCAGGTCGGTCGGTTCGCCGACGATCGCATGCCGTGCCCGCGGGCGCCCCGAGGCCACCAGTTCGTGCGCGCCGTCCATCGAGCTCTCTTCGTCGGCGGTGGCGACGAGAATCAGCGGCTCGCGCAGCTGCCGCGCGTGGAACGCCTGCGCCGCCTCGAGTGCGATCGCGAAGAAGCCCTTCATGTCGGAGGCGCCGAGCCCGTACAGCCGCCCGTCGCGCACCGTCAGGCCGAAGGGGTTCACGTTCCACAGCGCCTCGTCATAGGGCACCGTGTCGGTGTGACCGGACAGCACCAGTCCGCCGGGGCCGTCACCGAGCGTTGCGATCAGGTTGGCCTTGCCGGAGCGCTGCGGGACGGGCTGGATCTCGCAGTCGAAGCCAAGCGTTTCCGCCCATTCGGCGAGTCGTTCGACGACGTCGAGGTTGCCTTCGTCCCAGCGCGGATCGGTGCAGCTCACCGATGAGATGGCGAGCAGCTGGTCGAACATCGTGAGGAATTCGGGAATATGCCGTGCCATGATCCGTCCGTTGCAGTT